>NZ_CAJXKH010000016.1 GCF_913055755.1 uncultured Microbulbifer sp. | reverse complement strand
CCCCACTGCTGCCTCCCGTAGGAGTCTGGGCCGTGTCTCAGTCCCAGTGTGGCTGATCATCCTCTCAGACCAGCTACGGATCGTCGCCTTGGTAAGCCGTTACCTTACCAACAAGCTAATCCGACATAGGCTCATCCAATAGCGCAAGGTCCGAAGATCCCCTGCTTTCTCCCGTAGGACGTATGCGGTATTAATCCGGGTTTCCCCGGGCTATCCCCCACTACTGGGCAGATTCCTATGCATTACTCACCCGTCCGCCGCTCTAATAAGTCCCGAAGGACCGTTCGCGCTCGACTTGCATGTGTTAGGCCTGCCGCCAGCGTTCAATCTGAGCCATGATCAAACTCTTCAGTTTAAAGAGTCGCCTGTTGCTCACGGGAACCGGAATGTGGCTCCCCAACAGACTTAAGTCTTGCTCGGAATGCTGACTCAACTAAATAAATAGCTGAACGTAATTCATTGACATGAGTTACTTGCTTCCGATAAATCTTTGTCCGGTCGAGACCGGATGTATCGATCCATCACTCCGCAAGCACCCACACATATTGCTTGATCGAATTTTTAAACAACTCAGTGTGGCGCCAGGCCCTCACTGTGGGATGCGTATTCTACACATCCGATCCACCTTGGCAAGCGCTTATTTGAATTTCTTTTCCAGGGAAAACCCTTTGAAAATCAACAGCTTATCCTGCCTCCTCGCCGCCTTTTGCGTTGCCGCTCAAGCAGTGAGGGCGCGAACTATACGGAGTCTCCTCTGAGTCCGCAAGCAGTTTTTTCAAACTTTTTCGCGACTCCGAACCTCCTGGTTCGCAATGGTTAAAACCTCAAAAATACAAGGCTTCAACCATAAAAAAACACCCTCAATTGAGAGTGTTTTATATATGGCGGTGAGGGAGGGATTAGCTTCGCTTTGCTCGCTGGTCTCCGGCGCATAGCGCCTCCGACTCGAACCCCAGGGCTCTCACCCCATACTTTCTAAATTAAAGGGCCCTGCAATGCAGAGCCCTTTAAATATGGCGGTGAGGGAGGGATTCGAACCCTCGATGAGTGTTAACCCATACGCCCTTAGCAGGGGCGCGCCTTCAGCCACTCGGCCACCTCACCGGACAATTTCTGCCAGACCCGCACGCGGTATCTGCAACTCCTTGCCGTTGGGAGTTTTCGCAACCAGAAGCGTTTGCTCTTGGCTGCTGAAAGTGGGGGGCATCATACCAACGGCGAGGCAAAAATCAATGGGGAATCAATAACTTTTTGAGCTTAGTTAAAGATCGTTCACAAATCGTACAGACGCAAAAAAGGCCGGAGTTTCCGGCCTTTTTCACACGCTGGCAGCAGGGATCTTATTCCCCACTGCCCTCATCGGAAGATTGCTTCTCGCGCTGGATGCGCTGGTAGATCTCTTCCCGGTGAACCGCAACCTCTTTGGGCGCATTCACCCCGATACGCACCTGGTTGCCCTTAACACCCAATACGGTAACCGTCACATTGTCACCAACCATCAGTGTTTCACCGATTCGGCGGGTTAAAATTAACATTACCTACTTCTCCTTGATCATCCTGTGATTTGGTACGACCAGTTATCCCTCGTACGTACCTTAGATCATCATAACCCGACGGCGCCGTAAATTGAGAATCTTGTCCGTCACTTTATTCAGTATCGCCCAGACGCCGAAAATCTCAACATGTTGTACTGAACGCCAGGTAACCGAATCGCTATGGATATCGGCGACGACCATCACTCTGGTTATAGCTATTCCGTGACCTTGTGTTCAGACAGTTCAAATGCGCTGTGCAGGGCGCGAACGGCCAGTTCAAGGTAACGCTCGTCTATGATCACCGAGATCTTGATCTCTGAAGTGGTGATCATCTGAATATTGATATTGTCTTCCCCAAGGGCCTCGAACATGCGGCTTGCCACATTCGCGTGGGAACGCATGCCAACCCCGACGATTGAGACCTTGGCGATCTTGTCGTCAGAAACCACCTCGCGAGCACCGAGCTCCGCAGCAACACGCTCCAGCACCCCGCGAGCCTTACTCAGGTCATTGCGGTGTACCGTGAAGGTAAAGTCGGTGGTGCCGTCAACCGCACTGATATTCTGCACGATGACATCAACTTCGATGTTTTCCGCCCCGACCGGAGCAAGAATACGACAGGCCACCCCCGGGGTGTCGGGCACACCGCGAATGGTCAGTTTTGCTTCGTCGCGATTGAACGCAATGCCGGATACTACGGGCTGTTCCATCTCGTTGCTTTCCTCATCCAGACTGATCAGTGTGCCATTGCCCTCTTCGAAGGTAGAAAGGACACGCAGCGGCACCTTGTACTTGCCAGCAAATTCCACGGCGCGGATCTGCAGCACCTTGGAACCGAGGCTGGCCATCTCCAGCATTTCCTCAAAGGTGATGCGCTCCAGCCGGCGCGCGCTGTCAACTACCCGCGGATCGGTTGTGTATACCCCATCCACGTCGGTATAGATCTGACACTCCGTGGCATCCAGCGCCGCCGCCAGGGCAACACCGGTGGTATCGGAACCGCCCCGCCCCAGAGTGGTGATGTTGCCGTCCTCATCAACACCCTGGAATCCGGCAACCACGACCACGCGTCCAGCATCGAGATCCGTGCGCATACGCTCCACGTCAATGCGCTGGATCCGCGCCTTGGTGTGTGCGTTGTCGGTGAGGATCTTGACCTGGCCGCCGGTATAGGAGCAGGCGTCGTAGCCACGCTTCTTCAGCGCCATACTGAGCAGGGCAATAGTCACCTGCTCGCCCGTCGACACGAGTACATCCATCTCCCGGGGGTCGGGATGCTCCTGCACCTGGCGCGCCAGTTCGATCAGTCGGTTGGTCTCCCCGCTCATCGCGGAAAGTACCACCACCATATCGTGTCCCTGGGCCTTGAATGCAGCGACCTTATCGGCAACGGCCTCAATACGCTCGATGGATCCCACCGAGGTACCGCCGTATTTCTGCACGAACAAACTCATTGATCTAGTGTTCCTTACTACTTCATTGCCGCGCGGTATCAACAGGTTTGCGCGTGCCGCGCACTAAATCACCAAACCACGACCAAATCAACTGATAAGTCAAACTATTGGCCGAAATTAACCAGGTGCGGCGCGATAATCCCGCACGGTCAATTGAGAGAGCTTTCCACCCAGGCCGGGACCTCGTTCAGCAGCGCGGGAAGGGCGTCCACATCCACACCACCACCCTGGGCCATATCCGGGCGACCGCCGCCCTTTCCGCCCAGTTTACCGGCGGCAAACTTCATCAGGTCGCCCGCAGACAGGCGGCCGGTAAGGTCTTTGGTCACGGCAGCGACCAGCGCCACCTTGCCGTCACCGGGTGCAGCCAGCAGGATGACCCCGCTGCCAAGCTTGTTCTTCATCTGGTCGGCGATATCCCGCAGGGATTTGGGGTCAGCGCCATCCAGTGACGCCGCCAACAATTTGACCCCAGCCACCTCGACCGCCTGGCTGGTGAGATCGCCGCCGGCACCGCTGGCCAGTTTGGCCTTCAGCTGCGACAGCTCCTTTTCCAGCTTGCGGTTGTTTGCCAGCAACTGCTCCACTTTCTCGCCCAGGTTGTCCGGGCGCGCCTTCAGCAAGGTGGCAGCGTGGTCGAGGCGCTGCTGGGCCTCGTCAAACATGGCCAGCGCATGGGCGCCGGTAACTGCCTCGATACGGCGCTGCCCGGAAGCAATACCGCTTTCCGCAACGATGCGCAGCAAGCCAATATCACCGGTGCGCGCGACATGGGTGCCACCGCAAAGCTCGACGGAAAACGCACCCTTGTCGCTGCGCTCGCCCATGGTCAGGACGCGCACGGTATCGCCGTACTTCTCGCCAAACAGCGCCATGGCGCCCTTGCTTTTGGCAGTCTCGATATCGGTTACTTCGGTCTTGACCGGGGTGTTGGCGCGGATCTGGCTGTTGACCAGGGATTCAATCGCGCGCAACTGTTTGTAGGTAACCGCTTCCGGGTGGGAGAAGTCGAAACGCAGGCGTTCGGAATCCACCAGCGAGCCCTTCTGGCTGACGTGATCACCCAGTACCTTGCGCAGCGCCGCGTGCAACAGGTGCGTTGCCGAGTGATTGAGCGCGGTAGACTGGCGGACATCATCAGCCACTTCCGCTTCGACACTGTCCCCCACGGACAAACACCCCTTGAGTACCTTACCTTCGTGCAGGTGGTGGGAGCCCAGTTTGGTACAGTCAGCCACTTCAAAACGGCTTTCGCCAGCCTGCAGGTAGCCGCTGTCGCCCACCTGGCCACCGGACTCGGCATAAAACGGTGTGCGGTCCAGAACCACGGCACCGGAGTCACCTTCCGCCAGTTTTTCCACCTGTTCGCCGTCTTTGACGATGGCGACAATACGACCGCTACCGGAAGTGGACTGGTAACCCAGGAATTCAGTCGCACCTTCCAGGTCCAGAGTGCCGGTGTAGTCCATCTTGAATTTACCCGCGGCGCGCGCGCGCTCGCGCTGCGCTTCCATGGCTTCCTCGTAACCCGCCATATCCAGGGTCAGCTCGCGCTCGCGGGCGATATCCTGGGTCAGGTCTACCGGGAAGCCGTAGGTGTCATACAGGGTGAACACCAGCTCACCGGGAATCTCAGTACCCTCGAGGGACGCCAGTCCCTCTTCCAACAGTGCCATCCCCTTGTCCAGGGTCTTGGCAAATTGCTCCTCTTCTTTGCGCAGGGCGTTTTCGATCAGCGCCTGCTTTTCGGCCAGCTCCGGGTAGGCCTCGCCCATCTGTTCGACCAGTGCCGCCACCAGTTTGTAGAAGAAGATCTGCTCGTGGCCCAGCTTGTGGCCGTGGCGTACGGCGCGGCGGATGATGCGGCGCAGCACGTATCCGCGGCCCTCATTGGACGGCATGACACCATCGGCAATCAGGAAGGCACAGGAGCGGATATGGTCTGCGATCACACGCAGGGATTTTTCTTCCAGGTCGTCACAACCGACAACCTCACCGGCCGCCTTCAACAGTGCCTGGAACAGGTCAATTTCGTAGTTGGAGTGCACGCCCTGCATCACCGCAGCGATACGTTCCAGGCCCATACCGGTATCCACGGAAGGCTTGGGCAGCGGGTGCAGCTCGCCGTCGGCGGTGCGCTCATACTGCATGAATACCAGGTTCCAGATCTCGATGTAGCGATCCAGATCGTCGTTGTCGGACCCGGGCGGGCCACCGGGCACGTCTGCACCGTGGTCGTAGAAAATTTCCGAGCTGGGACCGCAGGGGCCGGTATCCCCCATCTGCCAGAAGTTGTCTTCATCCAGGCGGGAGAAGCGGTCAGCACTGACCCCCACTTCTTTCAGCCAGATATCCGCCGCTTCATCGTCACTGATGTGCACGGTGACCCAGAGGCGCTCTTCCGGCAGGCCGAGCACTTTGGTCAGGAACTGCCAGGCGAACTGGATGGCTTCACGTTTGAAATAATCCCCGAAGCTGAAGTTGCCCAGCATTTCGAAAAACGTGTGATGACGGGCGGTGTAGCCGACATTCTCAAGGTCGTTGTGCTTGCCGCCGGCACGCACGCAGCGCTGGGAACTGGCGGCACGCACATACGGGCGGGACTCCTGCCCGAGGAAGGTATCCTTGAACTGCACCATACCGGCGTTGGTAAACATCAACGTCGGGTCGTTACCGGGCACCAGCGAGCTGGACGGCACCTTGGTATGGCCCTGCTCGGCAAAATAATTGAGAAATGCTTCGCGTATCTGTGCGCTCTTCATCCAGCCAAATTCCACATCGTCGGTTAAAGCTTGCGGCTGCAGCGGAAACCGCAGCCAGAAAAATTTACTCCGGCAGCCCCTGTGCCAGATCGGCCTCGCGCAATTCGCGCTGTGCCAGCAAGTGAATATGCAGGTGAAATACCGTCTGCCCCGCGCCGCGACCATTGTTGATGATCAGGCGAAAGCCGTCGTCCAGCTTGAGTTTGCGCCCCAGCTCCGAGGCCACCCAGAGGAGGTGCCCCAGCAGCGGTGCATCTTCCGGCCCGGCGTCCGCCACGCTCACCAGCGGCTTGCGGGGAATGATCAACAGGTGGGTCGGCGCCTTCGGCGAGCGATCTTCAATGACAATGCACTGATCGTCTTGGTAGACCCGTTTCGCAGGCACCTCGCCCGCGATTATCTGACTAAACACGCTAGGCTTGGTCATTTAAAAATCCGTCTTGCCAGTCCCTGTCCATCCCCGCCCTGCAAAATCGGGGGCTACTTGTCCAGTTTTTCGTCGGTGGTCAGCTGCCGCGCCTCGGACTCCAGCATGACCGGAATACCATCCCGCACCGGATAAGCGAGGCCACTGGCCTTGCACACCAATTCCTGCTTTTCTTCGTCGTACTCCAGTGGCGCCTTGCTGACCGGGCAGACCAAAAGACTCAGTAACTTTTTGTCCATGTTTCACTCTTTAGCAGCCCACAGCCCTCGGAATCCGGGCTGTCAGGTCAAAAATGACCGCGTATGGTACAACGCTTTCCCGGTGTTTTCACGGTGACAGAATCAATTGTGGCAATAGATAGGAAGAGAGAGCCCCGGATTGCAGCGACCAGCCGCTAGAAAGAGCGGCAGGCCGCTACTGCCCGGCTCCAGCCGCTCAGCAGGGTCGCCCTCCTGTCCGCCGACATCTGCGGCAGAAAGTCCTGCTCGATCTCTCGCAACGACTCTGGCAACGCATCCGGCTGCCAGATTCCACAGCCCAGCCCCGCCAACAGGGCGGCGCCTACTGCGGTGGACTCGATCTGCCGCGGTCTTTCCACCCGCAGGGAAGTGATATCCGCCTGGAACTGCATCAGGAAGTTGTTCGCGCTGGCGCCGCCGTCCACACGCAGACACGGCAGCCTCACCCCCAGCGCATCGCCCATCAGCTCCGCCAGCTCGTGGCTCTGGTAGGCAATAGACTCCAGCGTGGCACGCACGATTTCCGCACGCCCCGCACCGCGGGTCAGGCCGAAAATGGACCCCCGCGCCTGTGCGTCCCAGTGCGGCGCGCCCAGACCGCTAAAGGCAGGGACCATATATACGCCACGGGTGTCCGGGACGCTGTGGGCAATCTGCTCGGAATCCGCCGCCTGCTGTATCAACCCCAGGTCGTCCCGCAGCCACTGCACCGCCGCGCCACCATTGAACACTGAGCCTTCAATGGCATAAGCCGGCTGGCCTCGATGGTCACAGGCCACGGTGGTCAGCAACCCCTCCGGTGTATCCGGCCGCGCCGCCCCCGCCAGCGCCAACATGAAACAGCCGGTTCCGTAGGTATTTTTGACCGTCCCCGGATGCACACAGCCCTGCCCGAACAGGGCCGCCTGCTGGTCGCCGGCAACCCCCGCAATCGGCACCGCTGCGCCGAGAAACACTGCGGGATCGGTCAGTGCAAAATGCCCGGCGGAATTCTGGATTTCGGGAAGCATTGCTGCGGGGCAATCAAACAGAGCCAGTAACTCGGGATCCCAGGTGTGATTATCAATGTCGTACAGCAGGGTGCGACAGGCATTGGAGTGGTCGGTGAGGTGCGCGCGCCCGCCACTCATTTTCCAGATCAACCAGCTGTCGATGGTGCCGAAACAGAGTTCACCCGCTTGCGCGCGCCGCTGCAGGTTCGGGTCTTCGCGAAACAGCCACTGCAGTTTACTGGCGGAAAAGTAGGCATCCAGCACCAGACCGGTTTTCCGCCGAATCCAATCCGCCTTGCCCGCCGCCCGCAACTGGTCGCAGATTGCCGCGGAACGGCGGCATTGCCAGACAATCGCGCGATAAACAGGCTCGCCGGTCTCCCGGTCCCACAGGACCGCGGTTTCACGCTGATTGGTAATACCTATGGCGCTGATATCTGCCGGGGAAACCGCGGCACGCTGCAGGGCCGCGGCACAGACCCGGAGGGTCACCTGCCAGATCTCTTCGGCGTCGTGCTCCACCCAGCCCGGGCGGGGGTAATACTGGGGGAACTCCGAATAGCTGCGGCCGATCAGCCTGCCGCTGGTATCGAAGACAAAGGCAGTGGTTCCGGTAGTGCCCTGGTCAATGGAGAGGATCATGGGCAGTCCTTGCGGTCTATTTTTATTGGTCGCTTCAGGGCGTGGCTGTCGACAGCAGCCCGTTGATGAGGGCTGCCCCTGAATAGCGAATTGGTCGCGCCCCGCCACAGTCGGTGGTGGCCACGGCTGAAATCGAGCCCTGAGTATAGCCCTCCTGATGTGCGGTTCCCGCGATGGTATCGACCCCCTCCCCGCCAGTAATGCACTTATAACCAATCATCAGGAAAGAAACGCGATCGGGAATCAGTAATCGGTTTCCAGGGCCCAGCTGATGGCATCCGCAGGAAAACCGCGGTAGGCGAGGTAGCGCTGACGCCTGGCGCGCTCCTTGAATTGCTGTTCCCGTGATAGGGCGGGCGCGATCGGCTCGCGAAATTTGCGCTGCAAAAGTTCGGCGGCCAGTGCAAACCAGTCGGCATCCAGTTGCTCGAGTGCGCCGGCAACCAGGTCGTTGCCTACACCGCGCTGCAGCAACTCGCGGCGAATACGCAAGGGCCCCTGCCCGCGCTGTAGCCGCGAGCGGGCAAACACTTCGGCAAAGCGCCGGTCAGACAGGTAATTCAACTCCTGCAGATACAACAGGGTTGCCTCGATGTCCGCGCCGTCTGTCTCGGAAAATTTCGCGGCGAGCTTTTGTCGCAGCTCGTGACAGGAGTGTTCCCGCCGGGAAAGGAGGTCGACCGCGACACTGAACAGGGTCTTGGACTGTTCGGACGCCCGATCTGATGTGGAGGAGTGAGAGAGGGAATCTCCCGGAGAGGCCACTTGCAGCCCCTCCGGGGAGTCGGAAAACGAAGACAAAATCAGCCTTCCAGTTCTTCCGCCGCTTCCGGCTGAGCCGGCACCAGGTCACCCAGTAACTGGGCGCGCAGCTGGCCTTCGATCTCGTTGCGGATATCCTCATTTTCCTTGAGGAACTTGACCGCATTGGCCTTGCCCTGGCCGATCTTGTCGCCCTTGTAGCTGTACCAGGCACCGGCCTTGTCGACCAGGCCCAGCTTGACACCGTAGTCGATGATCTCGCCCAGCAGGTTGATGCCCTGACCGTACATGATCTGGAATTCGGTCTGCTTGAACGGCGGCGCCACCTTGTTCTTGACCACCTTCACCCGGGTCTCGTTGCCCACCACTTCGTCACCCTCTTTCACAGAGCCGATGCGGCGGATATCCAGGCGCACGGAAGAGTAGAACTTGAGCGCGTTACCACCGGTGGTGGTTTCCGGGGAGCCGAACATCACACCGATCTTCATGCGGATCTGGTTGATGAACACACACAGGGTGTTGGTGTTTTTGATGTTACCGGTCAGCTTACGCAGCGCCTGGGACATCAGGCGTGCCTGCAGGCCCACGTGGGAGTCTCCCATCTCGCCTTCAATCTCGGCGCGCGGAGTCAGGGCCGCGACAGAGTCCACAACCAGTACATCTACCGCACCGGAGCGCACCAGCATGTCGGCCACTTCCAGGGCCTGCTCACCGGTGTCCGGCTGGGAAACGATCAGCTCGTCCACATTGACACCGAGCTTCTCGGCGTAGATCGGATCGAGGGCGTGCTCGGCATCCACGAAGGCACAGGTGCCGCCCTTGCGCTGGGCTTCGGCGATCACCTGCAGGGTCAGGGTAGTTTTACCGGAAGATTCAGGACCGTAGATTTCTACAATACGGCCGCGGGGCAGACCGCCGATACCCAGGGCAACGTCCAGGCCCAGGGAACCGGTGGAAATGGCGGGGATGCGCTCGCGCTCTTTATCCCCCATGCGCATGACGGTGCCCTTGCCGAACTGGCGCTCGATCTGAGACAGCGCCGCCTGTAAAGCCTTGTCTTTGTTGGAATCCATGACCCTTCCCGTGTACTTGAAGATTGGTTATGGGAAGGAAGCTTAGAGAAAAATTACTGTATAAGCAACCAGTAATCCTGAACATAGGGCCACGCACGGTACGACCGTGCAAAGTAGCTTAAAGCTGGCCGATTGCGACTACTCGTGGGATTCGACAATCTGCAGCAAGCCGCGCAGGGCCTCCAGTACCGTTTGTGCCTGGATCTCTGCCCGGGTGCCAGAAAAGTGCCTGCAGTGGGCCACCACGTCCAACGGCTCCTGACCCTCGCCGTGTGCCCAGGCCAACCACACAGTCCCCACCGGCTTGTCCTCACTCCCCCCATCGGGGCCGGCGATGCCGGTCACGGCCACAGCCAGGTTCGCATCGAGTCGGTTCAGGACCCCCACCGCCATCTGCCGGGCTACCGGTTCACTCACCGCACCAAACTTTTCCAGGTCTTCCGCATCAACTCCAAGCAAATCCCGCTTGACCCGATTCGCGTAGCTCACCACAGAACCCTCGAACCAGCCGGAGGCACCGGAAACCGATGTGATCGCAGCGGCAATGGCGCCTCCGGTACAGGATTCCGCCGCGGTTATTTTCCAGCCAATCGCCTGTAGCTTTTCACCCAGGCGAGTGGCGAGTTCCAAAATTTCTTCGTCCAGCGACACATCACTTCCTTATATTCGCAATGACACCCGCCAAGAATAGCGCCCGCCGCACGCCACAGGCAAAAGGTCGGGGCCACAGAAGCCACAATAGAAACGATAAAGGAAGGAGTCAGATAGGTAAAAAAGCGAGACAGCGGCTTCAGCCCGAAAAGACGGGGGCCATGAGGCCCCCACAAGCCAATCCCACACAATAGGAACTTCAGAATTGGAATAACAAGGTGAATTGACGCTACGCCAGCCCCCGCAACAGTTGTCGAGTACTCACGAACCGTCCGCCTCCACATTGCATCAAACTCGCCCTCTCGAAGTAACAAGTTATCGCAAAAAATGCAGACCCAAGGAATATATTATTCCTTGCCGCTCAGATCAACCGGAATAACACAAGCTGTGAACTTTTGGCGCGATTATTCCTTTCGGCGGAAGATGTTTACCGCGCGGCGACTGCGATCAAACATCTCTTTTGCCTGCTGGTCCCGCTGCGAAACCAGAATAAACAGCAGGTCGGTCACCATGAATTGCGCGGTACGGGCGAGAATGGATGAACTGCGAACTTCCGACTCATTGGCAACGCAATAGAGCTTGACTGTGGCCACGGCCGTCAGAGGATTGTGGGTATAGCGGGTAAGGGAAATGACTTCGGCCCCCTGTGCCGAGGCCGCCTCGGCCACCCGGATGACGTCCTGGGTCAAGCCGGACTCGGAAATGGCCAGCACCAGGTCTCCCTCCCCCAGTGTCGCGGCGTTGGCAACCTGGACGTGGGTATCGCTCTCGGCAATCACCGATTTCCCCAGCTTCATCAGCTTGAAGGCAAAATCCTTCGCCACCAGAGAGGAGGCCCCCACGCCCGCCAGTACAATCCGCCCGGCACTGCTTATTTTTTCAACAGCTTCCAGCAATACCTCTTCCGGGTTGATCAGCAGGGTCTCGTTAAGGGTCAGGTTCTTTCGCGCGATCAGCTTTTGCGCCACCGTGGTGACATCGTCATCACTGGAGATATCCCCGTGAATGGCTTTCGGCAGCATCGCCGTGCGCGCCACTGACTCTGTCAGCGACAGTTTGAAATCGGAATACCCCCGGTACCCCAGCTTCTGACTGAACTTCACCACACTCGACTGCGACACGCCGATTCGATCTGCCAGGCATTTGGAAGAGTGGCTCCTGACTGCATCAACGTTGTCGAGCAAATAATCAGCAATCCGCTGTTCATGATTTGACATACCTGCTCGCATTGCACGAATTTTGCTCAAAGAACCCATTTTTCTCTCCCTTGCTGAACCTGCCTGGCACCGTGAAGACAATCAATCAATGCCGAATGGCTCTCCCCTTAGAAATACTTTGCGCAGCCAAAGAATAAATGATACCAATAACATCGAAAATCAGGAATAATTTAGTTATTGTCTTTTCCGCGCCGCCTGACAAATAAAAAGAGCATCCGAGATGGAACTGCAGTTTACCGAACTGGACTGGGTAATTTTTGCAATTTACGCCGCAATCCTTGCGGGCTCCGGCTACTACTTCAGCCGGGCCCGGGCCGACGACAGCCGGGATTACTTTCTGGCAAAAAATTCCATGCCCATGTGGATGGTGGCTATATCAACACTGGCCACAGTCCAGTCCGCAGCCACTTTTCTCGGCGGCCCCGATCTCGGCTATCGCGGAGACCTCACCTACCTGTTCACCAACCTCGGTGCCATCATCGCGGCAATTATCGTTGCCCGGGAACTCATCCCGCGCTTTTACGCCAGCCGTGTAACCACCGTATACGAACTGCTGCAAACCCGCTTTGGTGCCTCGTCCAAGCACGCAGCCGGTTCTATCTATCTGCTGGGTAGAGTATTTGCCAGTGGTGCGCGCCTGTATATGGCGGCAATCGCCGTTTCCATGATCCTGTTCAATGACATAGCGGCAGATCACGTGATTGCAGCCACACTGTTACTCACCACCGTAGGGCTGATGCAGACCCTGGTCGGCGGCGTGCGCTCGGTGATCCAGAGCGATGTCCTCCAGTGCGGGATCTATGTTACTGCCGCCATCGCGGTACTGTCTGTATTGTTGTGGCAAATTCCCGCTGACATGGGTGAAATACTTGCCGCGCTCTCCAGCCCGGGCAACGGACAGGATTCAAAGCTGACCCTTGTCGATGCCGGCTGGGATATCTCCGACCCTTTCAATATCTGGGCAACTTTGACCGGCTTCGTACTGCTGAATATTGCCGCGTTTGGCCTGGACCAGGACGTTACCCAGCGATTGCTCACCTGTAAAACGCCAAGGGACGGTGCGCGAGCGGTACTGTTTTCCGTGGTACTGGTGATCCCGGTAATGGCCGTATTCATGGGTATAGGCCTGTTGCTGTACATTTTTTACCAGACTCCCGGACTGATGGGCGGACTGGCCGTTTCAGAACCCAGCGGCGGCGACGTTACCGTGTTTATGCATTACGTACTGCACGAAATGCCCGCGGGATTACGCGGACTGGTCACCATCGGTGTCATTGCGGCCGCACTTTCCACCTTGAACTCCAGTCTCAATTCCATGGCCAGCGTGCTGACCGAAGACCTGTACCGCAACTGGCTGAAACGCCGCCGCATTAGTAAGCCGTCCGCACACTTTGTGCGCGCCGGTCGCTGGGGAATGGTGGTGATAGCCCTGTGCCTGAGTGCAATGGCGATCCTGTGTTTCTACTGGCAGCAGATCAGTGACTTGCCACTGATTACTTTCGCACTGTCCGTCATGGTATTCGCCTATTCCGGCTTGCTGGGTGTCTTCTTTACCGTGTTGTTCACCAATCGCGGTAACGGCACCACGGTACTGCTGGCACTGTTCACCGGTTTTCTTGTCACCCTCCTGCAGCAGCCGTGGATGATCAGCATGATCACCGGCAACGAAAACCCGATCGCCATTGCCTTTCCCTGGCAGCTATGTACCGGCACGCTGATCTCTTTTGCAGTGTGTAATCTGGGCAAACCTGCCCAGTCCCACCTTGAGACGGAGCTCAAAGGGCTGAATACATGAGCGAATACTTTGTCGGTATTGACGGGGGCGGAACCAAAACCCTGGCGAGAATCGGGCGCGGCCGAGAGACGCTGCTGGAGTTGCGCGCAGAGGGCAGTTCACTCACACAAAATCCTGATGAAGCAGGCAGTACAGTGATAGGGCTCTGTCGCCAACTGCTGGCCAGGCAACGGATAAAACCACAACAGGTCTCTGTCGCCTGTGGGCTTGCCGGCGCGGGCAATACTGTCGCTGCAAACCAGCTGACAACGCGCTTGAAGGAAGTCGGTTTCTCGGATGTTGTGGTAACGTCAGATGCACAAACATCGCTGCTTGGTGCCGGTGCAGGTCTGCCGATCGTGGTCGTTGCAGTTGGCACCGGTTCGGTGGCCATGCGCCTGTCGAGAAGCGGCAATGTTCGCCAATTTGGCGGTTGGGGCCTGGCTATCGGTGACGAAGGCAGCGGCGCTGCAATTGGAAAGAGTGCCGTGCGCACCCTGCTGTGGGAGCTTGATATCCACGGCCGTGCGGTCAGTGAATTGTGCCAGCATGTTATGGCAGAGGTGGGCATGCAGCGCCCCACCATCCTGGGTTGGCTACGTGAAGCCGGTCCCAGGGAGTACGCTGCGCTGGCCCCGACGGTTTTCGAGCACCTGCCGAATTGCCAGCAAGCAAAAGATATCATCACCAAGACTGCCGGCGAGATCGACCGCCTGATTGCTGCGGCCAATGAAGAAGAAGATCTTCCCCTTGCCCTGCTCGGCGGTCTTGCCGATAAATTGAGTCCCTTTCTTTCCGAAGCACACCAGCAAAAGCTGATCGCGCCGTTTGGCACCGCCCTCGATGGGGCCTGCATGCTAGCGCGCAAGGACGCAAGACTGGAAAAAGCACCGGCGCAACCGGCGTAATACATCCATCCTATTCAGAGAGTTCAGCCCCTTATGAACCAGGAATTGATTCAGCAGCTGGCGCAGCTTACCAGCGAGGCCCGCAACCCCGACACCCAGAATATTGACCTGCTGCCAACCGCGGAGATCCTGAAAAAGATCAACAGTGCGGACCGCGAGGTCCCCCCTGCAATATATAAAGAGATACCGCAAATCACCCTTGCGGTCGATGCCATTGTCGAAGCCTTCAAGTCCGGTGCGCGGCTGATATATATGGGCGCTGGTACCAGTGGCCGCCTGGGTATTCTCGATGCCGTGGAATGCCCGCCCACTTACGGTGTGAGTGAGGATATGGTGGTTGCCCTGATTGCCGGTGGCCCGGACGCAGTCTATCGGGCGCAGGAAGGCGCAGAGGACAGCTTCGAGTTGGGTGGCGAGGACCTGAAAAAAATCCACCTGACGCACAAAGACGTCGTGGTGGGGATCGCAGCCAGCGGACGCACGCCCTACGTTATCGGCGGTCTGCGCTACGCGCGGGCCCTCGGTTGCACCACCGTGGCCCTGTCGTGCAATCGCGCCGCCGCGATCGCCAGCGAAGCCGATATCGCCATTCTCCCGGAGGCTGGGCCCGAGATCCTCACCGGTTCCACCCGCATGAAAGCCGGCACCGCGCAGAAACTGGTTCTCAATATGCTGACGACCGCCAGCATGATCCGCCTCGGCAAGAGCTTTTACAATCTCATGGTAGACGTCAAAGCCACCAATGAGAAACTGGTCAGCCGGACCCGCCGTATCGTTATGGAAGCGACCGGTGTAGACCTGACAGAGGCCGACCGCGTACTCAGCCAGTGCGAACACAATGCAAAGCTGGCGATCATGATGATATTGAGTGGACTGGAGCGGGAAAACGCCGAGACTGCGCTGCAAAAGGCCAATGGCTTCCTGCGGCGTGCACTACAGGAGCTCAATGATCAGGCACGCCACAAAAGCCAGCCCGCCCGCAAGGCTCAAATAGAGGGCTGCGAAGAGCCGGCGTAAAAAGGGAAACAGCGGAGTGCGACGATTGAGGAGTACGCCCGGCAGCTGTGCCCGACAGTCACTATGATTGTCCGATTTTCAAACTTTCCAGAAAATCCTGCGGCGGTACAGCTGCCACATGACCCAATAGAACAGCCCCAGACAACAAATCGCAAAGGCGAGAGAACCTGCGTAATCGCCAAACAAAGGCTGGAAAATCCTGCCGAAGAGCCAGCCTTTCAAGGTAGTGTCTGCGACCGGCACCATTATCAATAACCGCCCGACCACACCGGCCAGCATAAACAGCGCGATGGCATTTACCCCAAACACCAACAGCGGCGCAACTGCCCGGCGGCGCTCGCGTATATCGACCAGGTAATAGAGACCTGCCAGCAACATCAATGACACACCGGCAGTCACCAGTACAAAACTCGGTGACCACAATGCCTTATTGATCGGAACCAGAGGGTGCATCAATTGCCCTATCAGCAACATGCTACCGCCAGCCCGCAGCCAGCGCAGTGCGAGCTTTTCCCGAGCCGGCAAATCGCTGGCGCTGTTTTGCCACATCGCCCCCGCCAGCACCCCGAGTAGACAGGTAGATATTGCGGGAAAAGTGGTCAGAATTCCCTCGGGATCAAAGGCGAATGGGCGTGCGTCGCCATAATAAAGGTGTGCACTGCCAAGCAGGGTCTGATCCAGCCAGGCCGAGAAATGATTGCCGAACTCGAGCTGCCCCAAAAATACCTCCCCGCTCTCTGCCTGATACGGCACCCACAGCATCAGTAGCCAGGGCACCAGGCTGCAGAACAACGAGGTTACTACAAGTCCCCGCAAGGGCAACCATCGCACCAGATAGCACACCGCGATATAAACCAGTGCGATCCGCTGCAACACGCCCATCCAGCGAACCCCCTCTATGCGGTCACTAAACCAGCTGTAAGAGGTGTCGCGAAAATTGTAGAAAAATACCGCCAGAAACAGACCCAGGCCATACAGCTTTAGCGCGCGCGACCACTGCACCCAGCCTACGGAGGGGAAGGCTCCATTCTTGCCTCTCGCAAGAACAATCGACAGCCCGACCACAAACAGAAACAGAGGGAAAATTACATCGGTGGGCGTCCACCCGTGCCATTGCGCGTGCGCCAGTGGCGCATACACATAGGACCAGCTGCCGGGGTTGTTCACCAGCACCATCGCGGCAATGGCCAGCCCCCGCAACAGGTCGACAGACATCAAACGGCCCGGTGGCAGCTGGGCGAGAATACGCTGCACGTGCGATGGGCCCATGCATTACTCCCCGGGGCGAACAGGAATGTCCGGGTACAACAGGTAGGGTTTACGCCGTTCGCGGAAGGCCTCCAGATCCGGCTGCCAGCTGGCACGGATCTGTTCGGCACTTTCTCCCGCCAGTATCGCGCGACGCAGCCGGTCAGTGCCGGCCAGCTTGTCGAAAAAGCCGGCGCGCACGAAGAAGTCCTCACCGCTTTCTCCACTGCGTCCATACCAATCAAGCAGTGGCGCAAGGCTGAAGCGAATGCCGGCCATTCCGCCTTTCCCGGCACTGCGCAGGTCGTCTCCCGTTAAGCGGGTGCCGTTGTGCTTCGGGTTCTCGCTGGCTCCCGGCACCGGGTGTGGGGTGAAGGTGAACTTGCCCCGGGAATCTGCCGGGTGTCCCACGGCCTGAAATGGAAAATCCGTACCGCGGCCGATACTGACCGTGGTCCCCTCGAACAGCCCGAGCGTCGGATACCGGCGAATCGAAATATCATTGGGCAGGTTGGGGGATGGGCGCACCGGCAGCGAATACATCTGTTGATGGTGGTAGCCGGAAACCGGGATCACCGTGAGATCACAGCGCGCGCCGCTTTTCAGCCAGCCCTCGCCGTTGATCATCTGCGCCAGCTCACCAACGGTCATCCCGTGCACCAGGGGAATCGGGTGCATGCCAACAAAACTCCGGAAAGCCGGCTCGAGCACCGGACCATCCACGTAGTCACCATTCGGGTTGGGTCGGTCCAGCACCAGCAGGGGGACATCGAAATCGGCACAGGCCTGCATCAGATAATGCAGAGAACTGATGTAGGTATAAAAACGCACTCCCACATCCTGGATATCAAACACCAGCCAGTCGATGTCCTGCAGACTCTCTTCGCGGGGGGCATACTGGCCGCCGTACAGGGAAACGATCGGCAGCCCGGAGGGGCCATCAATACCATCGTCGACCTTGCCGCCGTTCTCCACATTACCGCGCACGCCGTGTTCCAGTGCGAAAATTTTTGCCACCGCAACGTCGCGAGTGCGCAGGAAATCGATCAGGTGCTGATCCCCTGCGCGGGAAGTCTGGTTGACCACCAGGCCAATCTGCTGCCCTTCCAGCAATGGTAGATATACCTCCGGCTGCTCAGCGCCAGTGCGCAAGCTGCCGGCCTCCCCTGCCGAGGCGGCAGAAGCCAGAGAAATCACCAGCAATATGCGGGCGGTAAAACTCGTCGCCAGCACAGATAGCCCGGCACAAAATTTTGTATAACTCATGGCGCAGCCCCCTTTCACAACATGACGTATCCGAGCACCACAAAGCCGATAATGCTCACGGCACCCGCGCGCAACGCGTAGGGTAACTGGGTGCGCACATGCTCGATATGCTCGGTTCCCGATGCCAGCGAAGAGACGATGGTGGTGTCGGAAATCGGCGACGCATGATCACCAAATATGCCGCCGGACAGTACCGCCGCGACAAGCAGGGTGGGCTCGGCGCCCATCGCTGTTGCCACCGGGATGGCAATGGGCAGCATGATCGAAAAGGTCCCCCAGCTGGACCCCACGGAAAATGCAATCACCCCAGACACCAGGAAGATCACTGCCGGCAACAGCGCCAGCGGAATGGAGTCCCCCACCAGGCTGGCGACATATTGTCCGGTACCCAGTGTCTTGGACACGGTACCCAATGCCAGGGCCAGCACCAGGATAATCGCCAGTGGCAGCATGCGCCCCGCGCCTTCCATCCAGGTGTGGCTGAGTTCGTCCAGGGTCATACTGCGTTGCAGCAACACCAGCACGGAGATCACAGTCAGGGCAGCCAGCGAGGCCCACAGGACAGACGTGGAGCCGGAGCCCTGGAAGATCTCGCCATTGCCGGTAATCCAGAGACCGGCAGGCATCGCCAGGATCAACACCGCCACCGGCAAAAACATATTCAGTGCGCGGGGCTTGATATGACTCTTCTCGCCCATGCTGGCGGCAAGTTCAATGTCGTGCACACTGTCGCCAGCGGCGCGCGCCTGCACGCGCGCCATGGGGCCCGGGTTGTAATTCCGCGCAATGGTGTAGGCGGTGAGCGCCACCGCACTGATGGCATAGAGGTTGAGCGGAATAGTGGCCAGCAAAACGGTCAGCGGCTCTTCCACCCCCAGGCCGTCGAGCAGCCCGAGATTGAAGGCGCCCCAGGCGTTCAGCGGAATCAGCATACATATCGGCGCCGACGTCGAGTCGATGATGTAGGCGAGCTTTTCGCGGGCGATACGAAAACGGTCAAACAGCGGGCGGGAGACGGTGCCAGCCACCAGCACGGTGATATTGGATTCGATAAAGATCACGATACCGATGAGCCACGCCATCCACTGCGCGCGCTTGCCGTTGGTGACCCAGCGGCTGCGCTCGAGAAAGCGTACAAAACCGCTGACTGCCCCGGAGCGCTCTAGGGTCACGATGAAAGCGCCGATCACCAGCGTAAACATCACTACCCGGGCATCACCGGGACTGGCAAGCACCGCCAGCACCCCGTCCAGGGCTTCAGCCAGCGAAGCGACCACACCGCTCTGGTTCAGCAGGTAAAACCCCAGCCAGATACCGGCGAACAGGGCCAGGTACACCTGACGCGTAAGCAATGCGAGCCCGATGGCCAGGAATGGGGGCAAAAGGGTAAGCCAGGAAAGTTCAGTCATACGACGATACTTCTTCGAATTTATTCTTGTTGGATTGTCGACCAGCCTGTGCCTTGGCCGACGCGATGTCTGCGACAGATGCTAACAGGATTGACGACATAAAAAACGGCAGCGGTTAATGCTCTCGGCAACCGCCGCCGCTTGTGGCAATACATGCGTCCGCCGTCAGGCTACAACCCGGTCCCGCAATACCAGTGTGCCGGCATCACCGTCCAGTTCCGCCATGGCCCCTACCGGCACCACAGTCTGATCTTCGATATGACCGAACATCAGCCCCCGCACTACCGGCACACCCAGCCCGGCACAGCGCTCGCGCAATACATGCTCAATACTGAAGGTATTCCCGTCAACGCTCGCCTCGGTAAATTTCCCGAATGCGATGCCGGCCACCTTCTGCAGGTGGCCGGCAAGCCACATCTGCGTCAGCATCCGGTCCACCCGGTAGGGCGCCTCCCCCACGTCCTCCAGAAACAGGATCTTGTCCCGATAATCCGGCTCATAAGGGGTACCGATCAGGTTGGCCATCAGGGTGAGGTTACCGCCGATCAGGCGCCCGCGCGCGCGGCCGCCGGTAAAGCGGGTGATCCGGTTTTCCCTCTCAACCCGCCCGGGCGCGCCTTCAAAGGGCGGCGGCGTGCCCAGTGGCACCGGGCGTTCTCCGTGCACCAGCACCTTGGAGTATTCCGCGTAGGTGTAGTCGGTAAAGTTCTGCGCTGCTATGGGTCCGTGGAAGGTCATCACCCCGCTGCGGCAGTAAATGGCGTTGAGCAGTGCGGTGATATCGCTGTAGCCCAGAAGTACCTTCGGGTTGCGGCGGATATTGTCGTAATCCAGCAGCGGCAGGATACGCGGAGTGCCGTAACCACCGCGCAGACAGAACACCGCATCTACTTCGGGATCCGCAAACATGGCATTGAAATCCTGCGCCCGCGCAGCATCCGGTCCCGCCAGGTACTGGGTGCGCTGATACAGGTTCTGCCCTTCCTTCACCCGGAACCCGAGGGATTTCACTACATCTTTGGCGAAGTGAATGTCTTCGTCTTCCCAGACATTGCTCGCAGGGGTCACCAGTCCCACGGTCATGCCTTTTTCGAGGCGCTTGGGCCGCAACAGCTCACCGCTACCGGCGGTGCTGAAATCCGCATATTTGCGTGAATCGGATGCGGTAGCAGCCTTGGCAGAGGCGCCCAACGCCCCCAGAAGCGGGGCCGCAAGCATGGACTTGATCAGATTGCGCCGGTGCATGGATGACTCCTTGAATTCTATTGGATGGCGATCGCAGGCATTTTTTCCTGAGGGCTAGTGGCACCGTCACCACCCGCCGTTTCAGTGTGTTCCGCGAGCTTGATAAAGCGCAGGTCCTGAAAATCGTAACTGAAATCGGTACCGCGGGATTTGGGTTGCAGGGTCAGCAGAATTTCTCCCGCCTCGCCGCGATCGGCCACCATCCAGGCATCCGCATTCAGGCTGCGATCATCCCAGTGCAGCGCCCACACACCCTCGCTCGCCTTGATCAGTTCGCCGCGCAATCGCGGCGATTTAAGCGCGCGCCAGCGCAGGCCCTGTTCAGTGCGTTGAATGCGGATATCCCCAAACCAGGGGTCGCGATAGCCCCCCTCCAGCTCCGAGTCGCCAACGGCTGCAAGCCCCACCGGCGGCTCCAGCTGTTCCGGCTCTACAGCTTCTGCGGGCGCTCCGTAAAGGTCCTGGAAATACGCCAGCCAGTCGCGCTCCGGTGCCCCCAGGAAGGGTTTGAGCAGGCCGTAAATCAGTGCCTGCCGTGCGGCACCGGCACTGCGATTCATCAGTACCACCAGCGCCAGCTCCTCTTCCGGAACCACTGCGGCCCAGGCATACATTCCCGAAAGCGAGCCGGTGTGGTGTATTACCCGCTTGCCATGCATATCCTGTACCCGCCAGCCAAGGGCATAGGCGTAAAAGTGGCCGCCATCCCGCTCTGCGCGCTGGGCTGAAAACGGCATCAGCGTTTCCGGCGTCCACAGGCGGTCGCGGGTGGTTTCGCTCAACAGCTGTACACCGTTCGGTGTTTCCCCTCCCGCCATCAGTGTGCGCAACCAAGTCAGCATATCTCCGGCGCTGCAGTGCATACCGCCCGCAGCCGCCAGTACAATGGGCTCGTGCCCCGCCAAGTTGGGGGTATCCACTACCAGCCCTTCGCTCTCGAGGCGGTGCGGGTCGGCAAGGTTATTCCGTGCGGTTTCCGGCACCGGCCCTGCATAGCAGTTTTCCAGCCCCGCCTTCGCCAGTAGCCGCTGCTGTACAAATTCTTCGTAGCTTTGGCCGGAAACCGCGGCGATCAGCTCACCGGCGACAATATAAAGAAGGTTGTCGTAGGCGTAATCCGCACGAAAGCTACCGGTAACGGGAAGGTAGGCCAGCCCCGCCAGTACATCGTCGCGGTTGTACTGGTTGGGCTGCGGCCAGAGCATCAGGTCACCGGCACCGGGGCCGAGACCGGAGCGGTGGGTCAACAGATCCACCACGCGAAATTCCCGGGTGATCCACTGATCCCCGAGGCGGAATTGCGGCAGATAGTCCACCACCCGGCCGTCCCACTCGAGCTTGCCCTCTTCCACCAGCAGGCCGAGCGCAGCGGTGGTAAATGCTTTGGTGGTAGACGCCAACTTGAACAGCGTCTCTTCGTTCACCGGCTGGGGGCGCTCTACATTCGTTACCCCGAAGCCCCGCACCAGCAGCGGCTCCCCACGATACCAGATACCTACCGCAGCGCCGGGTACCTGTTCCTCGAGCAACACCCGCTCTACATAGGACTCCGCACTATCTGTATCCAGAGGCGGCTGTTGGCAACCCACCAGACACAGCGCGGCGGCTGAACACAGAGCGGTGACTAACTGACGCATATTGGCAATCCCGCTTTTTTATTGGTTAAAGGAGTTTCCCCGGACAATTGCGGGGTTGACGCGATGTGCGCATCAGAATAATTTATCAAGCATGGATTTTTAAGTAAATAATAAAATATTCCCATCGATTCTCTGCGAATTCGATTCAGAATGGAGTCTCCCATGCGCTGCGCAGCACTTCGCCACCCCCTGTTTAACGCACTCGCCATGGCCACCGTACTGGCCTCCCCCGCATTCGCCGCGGAGCTGGATGAAATTCGCACACTGATAGACAAGGGGCAGTACCAGGTCGCCAAAGCCCAGATAGGACAACCGGTGAGAGAAAGCGGTACACACAAGCCAACATCGGGCTCAGAGCACGCAAACATGCAAGATAACGCCGCAGTCACCAGCCACCGGGATGCGCTCGCATTTGAAGCCGAGCGCATGCGTCGGATCGAAATGGAATTCAACCTGAAACCGGAAGAGCTGCTGCCATCCATCCAGCGCTACATCCCGGACGCCACCGATACAGATATCGCGCGCTGGGACAGGGAAGGCCTGCTGGAATATAAAACTATCAATGGCGAGCGCCGTTACTTTCGCAAGACCGCCTACAACCTGGTGCATATTTCCGAAGAAGCCGCGGCCCGTACCGCAGACTACCGCCGGTTTACCGACAAGGCGCCGCTGTACCAGCGCCATCCGCACCACAGTGCCGTGATCAACGGGGACACCCCGGTGAAACAGGGTATCCAGATTGAATACGCACTCACGGTGGATGCCGACGCGGTACCCGAGGGGGAAACGGTGCGCGCCTGGCTGCCCTTCCCAAAGGAGGTGCCCGCACGCCAGGAGAACATCCAGCTGATCAGCAGCGAGCCCCAGTCCCACCAACTGGCCGCGGCAGAGCACCCGCAGCGCACCATCTACCTTGAAAAAACCGCAAAAAAAGGGGTGCCCACGGAATTCAGGGTCAGCTACCGCTTCGACAGCCTCAGCAGCTATACCCGCATTGACGCCGAGGCCATTGAACCGCTGGACTCCCGCGCACTGGAACCCTATCTGGCAGAGCGCCTGCCGCACATCGAGTTTTCCCCGCAAATGCGCTCACTGTCCGCGCGCATAGTGGGCGACGAAAAAAATCCTTACCGTATCGCGCAAAAGCTGTTTGCCCATGTGGATGAAATCCCCTGGGCCGGCGCGCGGGAATACTCCACCATCCGCAATATCAGCCGCTATGCCGCCGAAGCCGGACACGCGGATTGTGGCCAGCAGACACTGCTATTGATTACCCTGATGCGGATGAATGGCATCCCTGCCCGCTGGCAATCGGGCTGGGAGTTCTCGCCCGAGGGCTTCGACACCATGCACGACTGGGGAGAGTTTTATCTGGCACCCTACGGCTGGATGCCGATGGATGTGACCCACGGTCTGTTAAATAGCGAAAACGCGCAGGAGCGCTGGTTCTACCTCGGCGGCATCGACAGTTACCGGCTGATTTTCAACAGCGACTACAGCAGGGAGTTCAGCCCCGCCAAGCACCATTTCCGCTCGGAAACCGTAGACTCTCAGCGGGGGGAAGTGGAATGGCGCGGCGGCAACCTGTACTTCGATCAGTGGGACTACAGCATGAACTGGCAGCTGCTGGACCCCGCGCCGGCCAAACAGTGAATCAGCCGTTGCTCTCCAGCAAGCCGCTGATCAGGCCCTCGATCACGTGCAACTGGGCAGAGCGGAACAGCAGGCGCTGCAGGGCCTCGTCGTCCTCCGAGGGCACCACGTAAAGCCGGATATCAGAGTGGATACTGGCTGCGTTGTAGTTGTAGCGGGTAAGACTCAGCACCCTGACCCCGTGCTCACGGGCGCGGTTGGCGACATCCACTAGCGCCTCTTCACCACCGAAATCACACAGGATGCACAGCAGGTCCTCATCCCGCAGGGACTCGGAGATGCGGCGCTGTAACTGCCCACCTTCATCGAATACCGCCCAACAGCCCAGCTCCAGCAGCTGATGGGTCAGGTAGCGCGCTACGGATACGGAACCCGGGCAGGCGGAAATCTGGATACAGCGCGCGGAGCGAATCGCTTCAACCGCGGCACTGAACTGCTCAGACTCATTGATATTGACGGTGTTTTCCAACACCTCCAGTTTTTTCTGGCCCAGGGCACTGAGCGGACTGTCGGACTGGGCGAAATGCCTGGCCTGCTCCTCATCTTTGGACAGGCCAGCACCGGCATAGGATTCATATACGGCCAGCTTGAGACTGGGGTAGCCCCGGTATCCAAGTTTCTGGGAGAACTTCACCACACTGGATTGACTCACGCCCACCGCATCCGCCAGCTGCGAAGATGAGTAGTCCCGCAGCAGCTGGGTATTGTCGAGAATGAAGTCCGCAAGCTTGCGTTCGTTCACCGACATCTGGTCGCGCATCGCGCGCATTTTTAAAAGACAGGTCATGGGGTGCCGTTTCGCACTGCAGTTACCGGCAGTTATGCCAGTAATTGCAGGCCCTCTATATGCTCGATGCCCAGGCCGGGCGTTTCATTCAGAATGATATCCGCATCCTTATAGGTCGCGCCACCGACCACAGGGTCAAAATTGCACAGGGACGGAACATCCAGGTCGAGTTTGGACACCACCGGCGCCTTGGCCGCGGCCATGTGTGCCGCGGCGGAAACCCCGATACTGGTTTCCAGCATACAGCCCACCATACACTCCACATCGTAAAGGCCGGCCAGGTCGGCGATTTTCAGCGCGTTGGAAATACCACCGGTCTTCATCAACTTGATATTGATGATGTCTGCCGCGCGGCGCTGGATGATATCCATCACCTCATGGGGCCCGAAAATACTTTCATCGGCCATGATCGGGGTTTTTACCCGCTCGGAGATGTAGTGCATGCCCTCCAGGTTGTTAGCCTTGACCGGTTGCTCTACCAGCTCCAGCAACACCCCCGCGTCTTCCAGGCCACGGATAGCCAGTACCGCCTGCTTCGGGCTCCAGCCCTGATTGGCGTCGAGACGCAGCAGGGCGCGGCCTTTCACCGCGGCGTAGACCGCCTTGATACGCTCGATATCCAGGCCGATGTCCTTGCCCACTTTCAGCTTCAGGATTTCAAACCCGCGCTCCACCGCACTTTCCGCATCCGCCACCATCTTGTCGATATAGTCCACGCTGATGGTGATATCGGTGGTCAGGCTGCTCTCACCGCCGCCCAGAATACGGTACAGGGGGGTTTTGTAGCTCTGCGCAAACAGGTCGTAGAGCGCAATCTCCACCGCCGCCTTGGCGCTGGTGTTGTTGATCATCGCCCCCTGGATCTGCCTGGTGAGACGGTTGAGGTCCGCCACACTCTGGCCGAGCAGCAGCGGCGTGAATACCGTGCGCACCGCCTCGATTACCGAGCCGTGGGTATCCCCGGTAATCACCGCCGTGGCCGGCGCATTGCCATATCCGATATGCCCGGTGTCCGTTTCCAGCATGACAACCACATCTTCCACGGCGTCCACCGTGCGCAGCGCGGTTTTGAAGGGAGTCACCAGGGGGACTCGCAACATGCCCAGTTTTACGTCGACTATTTTCATTGCAGTACCGGTCAGATAATGGTTTTTATTGCGTAAATCGCCTCGACGAAGCTCTTCTCCCGGGAGAGATGCAGCGGCGTCAATGGCGTGACCGAAACACCGGATAAGGTGCCCCGATAAAAATGTGATTCGTCGCCGGCGGCTCCGGCGTTTTCGGTGTAATAGCTCAATCCGGTCACGTCGTGGATAACGAAAGGCTCACCGTCGACCTCTCCCAGGTACATCATCACATGGCCGGGGATGTAGATAAGGTCACCTACCGATAGTTCCGCCAGCGCCGCTTCGCGAGCCGTCTGGTCACCCTCGGCAAAGCGTTTGGTGGGAGCATATTCGCCCTTGCCCTGCTGGCCGGAATTGCGCGGCATCAGCAGGCCGAAGGATTTGTACACCTCGCCCACAAAGCCGGTGCAGTCGCGACCGTTGTAATCGTGCCCCCAGCCGTAACGCTCGCCGAGAAATTTGAATGCCTGCTGCAGCACGAGCGAAGGGCGATAGCTCAGATGGCCAACGGTAACATCCTGTCCGCGCCCCACCAGCGTCGGCTCAAACTCCAGTGCACCGCTGTCGCTGCGTACCGGCAACGAGACAATATAACTGGCGTGGGGGTTCTGGCCGTGAACATTGTGCCCCACCTCCGCTGCACTCAGCAGCGGCAGAGAAACACCCATATCCAGCAGTACCTGTGAAGTGCGGGCTTCCTCGGGATTGAAATTCGTGCGCACCTGGGCACCGGTGACGGTCAGGCGGGGCGACCGGTTGAACCACTGATTGATTTGTTCACGCTCGCCGATGGCAACCGCGCTCTTCGGCAGCCAGGCCGCGTAGTGATAGTTCACCGCGAACCACCACTGACCGTCGGCGCTCTCGTGCAGAATTGCCAAGCGCTGACCGGGAAATACGCCGGTTTCCTGGAATCGGTCCAGGTCCCGGTCTTCGACACTCTTCAGCACTCGGGCATGGGTTGGGTAACTGCGCATGCTTGCGCGCGCAACAACAACGCCCCAGCGAACCGGGACCAGCTCCGGTACCCGATCACGCTGAACCGCCTCATCAAATTCCGCATAATCGGAGGCGACGACGTCATTTCCATCAGCAAAAAAACGGGGGCTGGAAGCCGGCCTGCTTACCTTGTCTATCAGCGCAACAACCTGATCTCCCGACATCTCCTGCGGAAAATCATCGATTCGATAAAGGTTGGGATCATCCGCGAGACTGGCAGAATTAAAGTCGCGGATTTGTTGAGCGGACATCCGCTCACTGTCGTCGCGCAAGCGTTGCTGCCAAAATCCAGGCTGCAACATCGCTTCCGTGATTCCGGGAACATCGCTGACGTATTCAAATGCGCCCGCAGGTGAAGCGGACGTACCCTTCTCCGCCTGCCTCTCTGTTGCATCGCAGGCAACAAGAGACAGTATTGCAGCGAAAGAAGCTGCATAAGCGATGACCAGTTTTTTAACACGCATAACGGTCGACCTAATTAACGCTGCCCAGATAAAAAATTCCGTTCAATCACAGATTGTAACGCAACCTGTTACATCCAGGAATAAATTATTCACAAAAAATTTTAAAAAAAATAATTATTCATCAATGCGTTCAATGCACTTTCCCATGTTCTCTTTACAAAAAAGCCCCGGCAAAGCCGGGGCAATTTGCAAGCTCAACAAAAGAGTTCTACAAGAAACTCCTCGCGAATCAGAAGTCCATACCTACGGACAACTGCAGGCGACGGGGGTCGTAGTGACTACGCGGCTCACCGAAGGCGTAGTAGCCCACTTCCGGATCGATGTTGTAGCCGGTCTGGCGATCAAACACGTTGAACAGGTCCGCGCGGAATTTCAGAGTGTAATCGGCGTACACATTGAAGTTCTGCGTGTAGTTCAGGTCCATCTGCCAGTGGCTATCGGTGCGACGGCTACCTGCCGGCTCAGCGTAGCGGTTGGTGGAGCTGGAGTAGCCGTAGATGCTGCCATCCCACGCCTCCCAGGGCTCACCGGACTGGTACACGAAATACGCACCAACGTTGGCCTTCCAGTCCAGAGTGTACTGGCCGAAGAATTTAAACAGGTTCGGCTTGTCACCGCGAAGCGTGCCGTCCTTGTAATCCCAAACCTGACGACCCTTGCCATCTGCGAGATAGGATGAACCAATGAATGTATTGGCATCATTTGTCCAGGTGGTGTTGTCCTGGTCAAAGTTACCCCGGTAACGGCTGCGAGTGTAGGACGCATTCAGGTAAGTGCGCTCACCCACCCAGGAAGCTTCCAGGCTGAATTCCAGATACTTTGTGTAAGCATCGTCCAGTTCGGCGATTACATAAGTTGAACCACTGCCGATCTGGTCGAGCTTCTCATCAAGATCCGGGATGTAGTCGCCTTTCGCTGCAATTTCATCCGGGACACAGAACTGGTCATTTTCACCGTAGCACCCGTAAGCCCGCGAACCGTTCCAGGTGTCTTCCCAGAAGTGAGAGCCTTCACGGTAGCGAACATGGGAGCGCAGGCTGATACCGTTGTCGAATTCCTTGGTGGTACCCACGGTCAGCTCGTCAACGCGACGGGGATCCAGGTCGTCGGCAAACAATTTGCCGGAAGAACCTTCACGAGGCGCGGAACTGATGAAGTTACCATCTTCATCCCAATAGACTTCCAGCGTGGCCTGGCTATTGCGATCCCAGGAGGCCGCTCGAGCCAGCGAGGAAGCAGCCGGGTTGTACTGGGCGAAGCTGGCGAACACAGTGCCGCTCTCGTTGTAGGACCAGGTTACACCCAGGCGCGGCTGGATCATGTCTTTCCAGTCAACCTTGTACATTTCGTACTTGTTGCCCGGATCCCCTTCATAACCGGACAGCGTGTCGGCTTCGCGCAGGCCCTGGCCATACAGGGTGTCCTGGCTGATCAGGAAACCCACATCAAAGATGAAGTCACCCCAGGCGATGGAATCGTTGATCTCGAAGTTCTGTGATTCGGTGTAGGAGTTGATCGGCGGAACCCTTGTGCCATCTGCGCTGACAAGGCTCATCTGTTCGGTATAGGCACGGAATCGTGCATTCTCCGGCGCGTCGGCATCCGCAACGCCATCGATCACACTGATGGAGCCCCAACCATTCGAGGTGCGAGCCAGCTCTTCGTGGCCTTCAGACCACTGGTAACCCACGTGAATCTCGTGGGAGGTTGAGCCGATTTCCAGAGTGTGGTCCAGAGCCAGATCGAAACTTTTGCGGTAGAAATTCTGGATGTTGGACTGGTAATAGCCACCAACACCACCACCGCCAGTCAATGTTCCGTTCTCGTCGTACCCGTACAGGTTGACGTAAGGCTGGACGATGGTATTCCAAGCGGGGTCGTCAGTACTCAAGTCCGGCACATTGAAGTAGCCCATCTGATCCAGATTGGCGAGATCCAACGCCTGACCGACAGCCGGCTGCACACCCAGCATGCTGTCGGGGACACCGGCAGTCTCGTTAGCATAATCACTGTACTGGAAGGTCACTGTGGTGTCGTCGTTGATCAGCCAGGAGCCATCCAGAGTCAGGATGTCCATACCGGCCTCTTCACCCACGGAGACGGAGTCTGCCTCGTCAAAACTGATTGACGCGCCCTCATTGACACGATCAGAGGTGCGATAAGCAGCATTCACGAGCACGCTTTCGATCGGAGCCCAGGTCAGCTTGCCGTAGTACTCGTCGCGCTCGCTGGAATAATCCTTGGTTGGGCCGTAGGCGGTTTCCTTATTGTCCCGACTCGAACGCGGTCCGTAATACGAACCATAGAAAAACAGCTGGTCCTCAATAATCGGACCACCCATATTGGCGGTCATCCAGCTGTAATCGGTTTCAGCCTTGGTGCCCGCTTTGGTTCTTTCCCGCATATCAGCAGTCTGGAACTTGTATTCCACACTGCCCTTGTATTCATTGGTACCGGACTTGGTCTTGGTGTTGACCTTGATACCACCGGAGCGGTTAAAGCCGATCGCCCGCGCGCCACCGCGCTCGACAGAGAACTGCTCCACGTCCTGGCTGGAAGGCTCGGCGGAGAGCGTACCGAACATCGGCAGAGTGACGTTCACACCGTCAAACATGTATACGTTGTCCTGACCGCTACCACCGGCACTGGGACCACGAACCGAGTTTTGCGTGTACTGGACGCCGGGTGCGAGCTTCATCAGGTCACGCAGGTCCTGGCCGATCGGCAGCGACTCGATCACATCTCCGCCAATGGCGTTGGACAGGGACGCGTTGCCCCCCGCGGTGACAACCTGACCGGTGACAACCACCTCCTCAACTCCTTCGGCAACTTCCGGAGCCATCATCACCGAAACGCTGGAACGCTGATCCAGCAGTACCTTGGTGGTGACCGTGCGGGTAAGACCGTCTTCGGTAGTCAGGGTCAGTGTATATGTACCGGGAATCAGCGCCGGCAATTTGAATTCGCCGTCCGCATCGGTTTCCACCGTACGGCTTTTCGGCATTACCGGGCTCGAGGCGGTAATGGTCACACCGGCCGCTTCAACCTGCTCGTCGAGGTAGACAGTACCCTCGATGCTTCCCGACTGCTGGGCTGCAACGGAAACTGAGAACAGTACACCAGCCACTGCCGCAGCCGAGCGTGAAAGTGTTGTTGAGGTCGTACTCTGGAACAAAGAGCTCAACTTCGTCTTCTGGAACATGGATGGCCTCCCAGGCTTTTATTGTGTTTATCCCCTAAGGGGAAATTTGGACTCGTCACCAAAATTCCCATCAGCGCCTAATACAATGGTTATTTTTGTTCTTCAGTCGATCTAGTAAACGACCCGACTGATAAAATATACGCATCTATATCAGCCGCATGGAATAAGATATTCCTGAGTTCATTCTGCTGAAAAAATTCCTGAAGTGCGAGAAGAAAATCATAAAAAATTCAAGAAATAATTCCCACAATGGGCAAATTGTCACAAATGTCACACCGATGACGCCAGACTCATCCTTGCAGGTCAAAAATTAAACAGCGCGATGAGTGACGGACGAATAGCTGGAATAATGGGGCATCAGACCCGCTGGCACAAAAAGCTTCCCTGCGCCTGCCATCCCCCACCCCGCCTAAAAAATTCCCAAACGCCTGGAAATCAAGAATAATTTATTTGTACAATCTCAAGGGAAAGTGTCCTCTGATCGGACATCGGACAGAAGCTGCTGCTGTATTGCAGAAATAAAAAAGGCAGCGGAACTCAACAACGGCCAAGGCGCGGCAAAGGCCGAACACCTGACTCGGCGGAAGGATGCCTATGATTCCCCCCAAACTCCTCACCAGTGTCTCCCCGATACTATTCCTGGCCGCACTGGGCCTATCCGGCTGCGCCAGCAGCGGCATGAATCACCAGAGTGATGCTTATGACATCGAAGTAGTGCCATCCAAAAATGCCAGCGAGCGCGTGCGCTTTCTGGTGTTGCACTTTACCGCCATCGATTTTGGGACATCCCTGAGGGTTTTGACCCAGCCCAGCTCGTCACCGGTGAGCTCCCATTACCTGGTACCGGAGAATAATGATCCCAGCTATCCCCACGATGACCTGCGGGTGTACCAGCTGGTGGATGAATATCGCCGTGCCTGGCACGCGGGCAGGAGCGCCTGGGAAGATCGCAGCCAGCTGAATGACCACTCCATCGGAATCGAAATCGTCAATACAGCCCACTGTGAGCCGCCCCCCGAGTCCTCCCCCGGTGCGGAACCGGAGGCCGTGTGTTTTTTCCCGGAGTTTGATCCCGAACAGATTGACCTGGTCATTGCGCTGTCCAGAGATATTCTCGCGCGCTATCCGGATATCACCCCCACCCGGGTTATCGGCCACGGCGATATTATCCCGCACTATAAAATCGATCCCGGCCCCAAATTCCCCTGGCAAAAGCTGGCGGAAGCAGGCATCGGCGCCTGGTACGATGACGCCACCGTCGAGCGCCACCTGGAATACCTGGATGGCAATACCACCAGCGATGCGGACAGTGTGCGCAGGCGTTTCGCCCAGTGGCTTGCAGATTACGGTTACGGCATAGACCCCGAAACCGCCAGCGAGGAAGAAATCAGCCTCTATACCCGGGCCTTTCAATTCCATTTCCGGCCGTGGAAAGCAGATGGTGAGGTGGACAATCAGACGCGAGCGATTTTACTCGCGCTGCTGGAAAAATATTTTCCGCAAAAGCTGAGCCGCTACCCCAGCATTCAACAGCAGGACGTGGTCGGGCGCGATTGATATCGCACCCGACAATCAACACACAGCGGTAAAAAAACAGTTAACTACAAGCTATCCGGCCAAGTAGTGCCTGGTCACTTGCTTCCAGCAATCGTTGCACCAGTTGCGCCCACGGGCGCAACCGTGACCGGGAGTTGCCCCTGCGGTAACTCCCGACTGACTAGAGCTTCCGCGAGCGCCCGATACACGGGGCCGTGCATCTGGTTATCGGCATCGATAAATGCCTTGTAATCGTAACTGGCCAGCCGCATGTCCGCGAACTCTGTAAAGCGCGCCGCTTCATAGGGGGAACGCATACTGACGAATACAGTTTTTCCTCCGCGCTGACGAACTGTCAGCATACTGTCCCGGTAGACGTCGTAGAGTTCCGCTACTGACAGGCTGCGCAATGGTTTACGCGGCCGCTCAAGATCTTCCGCACCTCCAAGTTCCACCGCGCTCTCCGCCGGCACAATACTCGCCACTACCAGTGCCTCCGCAGGTCGTCGCGCGACGGTTTCACTGGCAGTCGCCGGATCCAGCACTTCAATTTCAGCAGCGGTCACGGCCGACAAGGCCACCTTGAACGCCTCCCCCACCGCGAGATTGGGCGCCAACACCTGCACATGTTTGGTACCGACATCGATCACTGGCAATTTCGCCGTATCGGGACGGGACACCGCGGTAAGGGCGGCGGTGGCAAGTTCGCGGGCGAGGGTTCTATGGGCCGGTGTTGCCAGCAGGCTTTGCGCACTGGCGACTGCAGATTCCTGGTCCTGCTGCACCCATGCCGGGTCGACGAATTCCTGCTTGAGCTTCAATACTCGCCGTACCGAGGCATCCAGCAATTCGGAAGACAGTTCGCCGCTGGCCACGGCGTTCTCAACCCGGTCGATAATCTCGTCCACGCGGTATAAATCTTCCGGGTAGCGAATTTTTACCGGCATCAGCGCGATATCCGCACCGGCGGCAAAGGTTTTCACCACCGCATCGGCCGCGGAAAAATAATCGCTGATACCTGCCATATCCATCGCATCCGTTACGATCACGCCCTGATATCCCATCTGTTCCCGCAGCAGCTCGGTCAATATCTTGTGGGACAGGGTCGCGGGCACCAGTACCTGCTCACCCGAGCGGGAGCGCAGAGTGGTGTTGTCGAGGGCGGGATACTGGATATGGGCGGTCATGGTCAGTGCCGGCTGCGACTGCTCGATGACCCGGGCGAAAGGCAGCAAATCTATCGCATTAGCCTTGTCCAGGGTGCGTTCTACCCGCGGCAAGCCGGTATGGCTGTCCACGCTGGTATCTCCGTGCCCCGGGAAATGTTTTACCGTGGCAGCGATACCCTGGCGCTGGAACGCGGCCACGCTGGCAGCACCAAGGTCCGCCACAATCTCGGGGGTTTCGGCGTAGGAGCGCACGTTGATTACGGGGTTTTCCGGGTTGCTGTTCACGTCGAGAGTCGGCGCAAAATTGACGTTGAAGCCGAGCACCCGCAGCTGGTCCGCCATCACCTCGGCGGTGGCCGCAGCAAAGTGCTCACCGTGATGAGGATAGGTGGCACCAATCGCCATATTGCCAGCAAAGGCTGCTGCCTCCGCTCGCGGCAGGCGGTTGACACGACCGCCCTCCTGGTCGATACCGATCAGCAACGGTGTGCGTGATGCGGATTTGGCGGCCGCCTCCTGCAGGGACCGGTTCAGCCCCACTATCTGGGCGCTGTCTTGCAGATTGTCCGCGAACAGGATGATGCCGCCCACACCGGTTCGCCGGATCATTTCCCCCAGTGCCGGGAGCAGGCTGGTCACGGGCTGGTCGCAGTGTGGCGAGTGCGGGGTTCCCTCCGCTGATTGTGCCCCGTCGGCGCAATAGAAGCGGATATCCAGCATGATTTTCTGGGCAATTTTTTCCCGCAGGCTCAACGGGGTTCCGCTTGCAACAGTATCGCTCTCCTCGCGAGTTTCACGGGAATTATCGGAGCAGGCGGTGGACAAAGTAAGGGCAAGTGCAGAAAAAGTAACCAGCACCGGGCGCAGCAGGATCTTCATACAGGTCGATATTCCATTAACCATTATTCTTCAGGCCAGAATAATTTATTCCAGTCCGGACAGGCAAGCTCCGGCTATACGCGGTGACGATTCACCCCGGTCAGTTCTGCAATCAGCCTAGTCCGCAACCACGGCCTTTTGCATTGGCAAGGCAGGCCAGGCTTCCGGCTCCGGTATGCAATACTTGTCTCAGCCCAGCTTGTCTCGGCCCGTGTCCCAAGCATGGCACGTCTATTACTAAATACGCATTTAGCGTTACGGGGGTTTACATGTCCAATGAAGTCGTCGATGCACAGGTATCGCCAACCGGACAGTTCGATATCCTGACCAAGTACGAGATCCACAAACTCACCGACGAAAGCCGCGGTCCCCTCTACCAGGTTTTCCGCAACTGCGCCCTGGCGGTGCTCAACTGCGGAAACTATATGGACGACGGCAAGGAGCTACTGGAGCGGTATGCGGATTTTGATATCTCCGTGATGCCAACAGAACGCAGCGTCAAACTCAAGGTGTCGAACGCGCCCGAAACGGCGTTTGTCGACGGCAAGATGATCCGCGGTATCGCCGAACACCTGTTCGCGGTGCTTAGGGACATCATCTATGTGAACAGCGAAATCACCGGCGACCCGCGCTACGACCTGGTATCCGCGCAGGGTGTTACCGATGCGGTGTTCCATATCCTCCGCAATGCGGGCACTTTTGACCGGGATCGCACACCGAGACTGGTGGTGTGCTGGGGCGGGCACTCCATCTCCCGCGAGGAATACGATTACACCAAGCAGGTGGGCTACGAACTGGCCCTGCGACACCTGGATATCTGCACCGGCTGTGGCCCGGGGGCCATGAAAGGGCCGATGAAAGGCGCAACCATTGGCCACGCCAAGCAGCGCGACCGGCACGGCCAGTATCTCGGCATTTCCGAACCGGGCATCATTGCGGCAGAAGCGCCCAACCCCATCGTCAACCAGCTGGTGATCATGCCCGACATCGAGAAGCGCCTGGAGGCATTTGTGCGCACCGGCCACGGCATCATCGTATTTCCCGGCGGCGCCGGTACTGCGGAAGAAATACTGTACCTGCTGGGCATTCTGCTGCACGAAGACAACAGGCAGCAGCCGTTCCCGCTGATCTTTACCGGCCCCGCCAGCGCGGCGGAATACTTTATCCGCATCGATCAGTTTATCGCCAGTACACTCGGCGAGACCGCCAGGTCCCGCTACCAGATCATTATCGACGACCCAAAGGAAGTCGCACGGCAGATGGCTGCGGGTATCCAGAAAGTGCGCGAGCACCGCAAGGAAACCGGCGATGCCTATTATTTCAACTGGCAACTGAAAGTCTCCACCGAGTTCCAGCGGCCGTTTGCACCCACCCACAAAAACATGCGCGATCTCGCACTGCACAAAAACCAGGCGCCCTACCTGCTCGCCGCCAACCTGCGGCGGGCGTTTTCCGGCATCGTTTCCGGCAATGTGAAGGACGAGGGTATTCGCAACGTGGAGAAAAATGGACCCTATGAGCTGTGCGGCGATCCCGCGCTCATGCACAGCATGGACACCCTGCTGGACTCTTTTGTCAAACAGCAGCGGATGAAACTGCCAGGCACGGAATACAAGCCCTGCTATCAGATCTGCAGGGACTGACCCCTCGGGGCCTCGTGCCCCACTGTGTGCCTGCCCCCGGCGCCCGGCGATTCAGCAGCCGGGCGCGGGGGCAGACCATTCGACCAACCAGTTCGATAGTTCTTCCCCCGCGCCTTTGGTATCCTCTCTCGCCTATCTGGGCCTCCCGCAACAGGTGGCCCACAGCCGCAACCGGCGGCGCCCCAGAAAAACTAACCTATTGTTTTAAAAAGATTTTTCCCTACATGTCCGCAACCGCCTCGCCGTCCCAGAACAATAAAGTCGAACACACCCCGATGATGCAGCAGTACCTGCGCATCAAGGCCGAGCACCCCCAGGAGCTGGTGTTCTACCGCATGGGGGACTTCTACGAGCTGTTCTACGACGACGCCAAGCGCGCCTCCGAACTGCTGGACGTGACCCTCACCGCCCGCGGCAAGTCCGGCGGACAGCCGATTCCCATGGCCGGTATCCCCTATCACGCGGCGGAGGGCTATCTGGCGCGGCTGATCAAGGCCGGGGTATCCGTTGCGATTGCCGAACAGATCGGCGATCCGGCCACCAGCAAGGGACCGGTGGAACGCAAGGTGGTGCGCATCGTCACCCCGGGCACGGTCACCGACGAGGCGCTGCTGAACGAGCGCCGGGACAATCTGCTGGCGGCGACGGTACTGGTGGGCGACAAGTTCGGCCTGGCCCTGCTGGACGTGGGTACCGGCCATTTCGCGGTGCAGGAAGTGGAAACACTGGAAGCCCTGGCGGAACAGGTACAGCGCTACAGCCCGACCGAACTGCTGGTATCCGAAGACCTGACCCTGCCCGCGGAAATCGAGCGCCGCCCGGGCATGCGCCGCCGCGCCCCCTGGGAGTTCGATCTGGAGAGTGCGCTGCGGCTGCTGAACCGCCAGTTCGGCACCATGGATCTTGAGGCCTTCGGCTGCAGCCATATGCACGCGGCCCTGTGTGCCGCCGGTTGCCTGCTGCAGTACGCCCGCGACACCCAGCGTACCGAGCTGCCCCATATTCGCACCCTGCGCACCGAGCGCAGCGAAGACACCGTGGCCCTGGACCCGGCCAGCCGCCGCAACCTGGAGATCGACACCAACCTCAACGGCGGCGACGACAATACCCTGCTCTCGGTTTTTGATGCCTGTAAAACCGCCATGGGCAGCCGTTTGCTGCGCCGCTGGCTGAACAACCCGCTGCGTAACCTGCACACCCTGCAGGGCCGCCAACAGGCCATCTCCGCCCTGATCAGTGACTACCGTTTCGAACCCCTGCGGGAGGCACTGAAGCCCATCGGCGATATGGAACGTATCCTCGGCCGCCTGGCCCTGCGCTCCGCGCGCCCGCGGGACCTGTCCCGCCTCGGTATGTCGCTGTCCCAGTTCCCGGAGTTGCAGCGCCAGCTGAGTGAGGCGGATGCGGCACTGCTGGCACAGCTGGGAACAGAAATGGGTGAGTGGCCACAAACCGTGGAACTGCTGCAGCGCGCCATCGTGGAAAACCCACCGGTGGTAATCCGCGATGGCGGGGTGATTGCGGAGGGCTTCGACGACGAGCTGGACGAGCTGCGCGGCATCAGTGAAAACGCCGGCGACTATTTGGTGCAACTGGAAACCCGGGAAAAAGAGCGCACCGGCATCCCTACCCTCAAGGTCGGGTACAACCGGGTGCACGGCTACTTTATCGAAATCAGCCGCGGCCAGAGCGACAAGGCCCCCGCGGACTATATCCGCCGCCAGACCCTGAAAAATGCCGAGCGCTTTATCACCCCGGAACTGAAAGAGTTCGAGGACAAGGCGCTGTCGGCCAAGAGCCGCGCGCTGGCCCGGGAGAAGTTCCTGTACGAGGAGCTGATCACCACCCTCAATGAACACCTGGCGGAACTGCAGACCGCCGCCGCCGCGGTATCGCAACTGGACGTACTGGCCAATATGGCCGAGCGCGCAGACCAGCTGCGCCTGGCGCAGCCGGAACTGTCCGAACAGCCCGGTATTCACGTGGAAGGCGGCCGCCACCCGGTGGTAGAGCAGGTGCTGGACGACCCGTTTGTGGCCAACGACATCGACCTGCACGAGTCCCGCCGCATGCTGGTGATTACCGGCCCGAACATGGGCGGTAAGTCTACCTATATGCGCCAGACCGCACTGATCGCCCTGCTCGCCCACTGCGGCAGCTTCGTGCCCGCGGACAGTGCGCGCATCGGCCTGCTGGACCGCATCTTTACCCGCATCGGCAGCGCCGACGACCTGGCCGGTGGCCGCTCCACCTTTATGGTGGAAATGACCGAGACCGCCAATATCCTGCGCAACGCCAGCGAGCACAGCCTGATCCTGATGGACGAGATCGGCCGCGGCACCAGCACCTACGACGGCCTCTCGCTGGCCTGGGCCTGCGCCCATTTCCTGGCCGAGCGGGTGCGCGCCTTTACCCTGTTCGCCACCCACTATTTCGAACTCACCGAGCTGCCGCAACAGTGCCCGGAGGCGGCGAACATCCACCTGAATGCCACCGAACACGGGGATTCCATCGTGTTCCTGCACCGTATCCAGGAGGGCCCCGCCTCCAAGAGTTACGGGCTGCAGGTGGCCAAGCTGGCGGGTATCCCGCAGGAAGTTCTGGAAGAAGCCAAGGCGCGACTGGCCGCCCTGGAAGCGGGCCACACCACGCGCGATTCCGGTCCCGGCCTGCAGCCGTCCCCCCCAAAACCGGAACCCGCAGCAGAACCGGAGCCGGTGCCAGCAGCGCCCCCGGCACCCATCGCAAAAACCCCAGCCCCAGCCCCGGCCCAGGTAGACCTGTTCGGCAGCGCACCGCACCCGGCGGTAGAGGCCCTCGAGGCCCTGGATCCGGACGACATGACACCGCGCCAGGCGCTGGAGCAGCTCTATGCCCTGCGCAATTTGTTATAAGTACCCAACCAATTTGACTCAAAAGCCACTACAATTCGCGCCAGTAATTGCTAAAATCCGCTGCTTTCTACCCGCAGGGGGCCTATGCAGCCACTGCCGGGTTAACGGGCCGACCAGGTAAGCCGCTGTACGATAGAGGGACAAGCATGACATTCGTAATTGGGGAAAACTGCATCAAGTGCAAATACACGGACTGCGTGGAGGTCTGCCCGGTAGACTGCTTCTACGAAGGCCCCAACTTCCTCGTCATCCACCCGGACGAATGTATTGACTGCGCCCTGTGTGAACCGGAGTGCCCGGCCAACGCCATTTTCTCCGAAGACGAGGTGCCGGACGATCAGCAGGAATATATCGAGCTGAACGCGGAACTGGCCGAGGTGTGGCCCAATATCACCGAGAAAAAAGACTCACTGCCGGATGCCGAGGAGTGGGACGGAGTAAAAGGCAAGCTGCAGTATCTGGAGCGCTGAAACACGCCCGTCAGTCTGACAAAAGAGCAATATCAAAAACCGCCTGCTCAGGGCGGTTTTTTTGTGCATCACACTGGCCTCCCGACAAGTGGTCTCGTACAAATTCCGGCCGGGTGACTATCTATCTCCTGCCCTGCCTATCTCCTGCCCTGCCTATCTCCTGCCCTACTCTTCTCCCAGCCTGCCATCACCAGCCCTGTACCGCCAACCCACCACCTGTAGCGGACTGTGACGATTTTCGCGCCAAAACCGGGAAATAGTATTCACCCCCCTACATACACATAAATAATTCTTGACCGAACGTCCATTTAAAAATATTTTATTCCTTATGATAGCGCTGTCTTTCTATCGTAATAACTCTAAAACAAAACATATGCGTGAGGGATAAGGATGCTCAAGCTTCGTCAAGCCATTCAATCGGCCAACCATTCTCTTGTTCGCCTGGGCTCATTGAGCGCCCTGGCCATTGTCTCCAGCGGAGCACTGGCACAGGGCAGTAACGAAAACCTGGAAGAAGTCGTTGTTACCGGGATTCGTGCCAGCCTGGAACAGAATATCGACATGAAACGCAACGCCGATTCCGTGGTGGATGCGATTACTGCCGAGGATATCGGCAAGTTCCCGGATAAAAACGTGGCCGAAGCGCTGCAGCGTGTACCCGGGGTCTCCATTGATCGCGATTTCGGTGAAGGCGAGAACGTCTCCATCCGCGGTACCGACTCTTCACTCAACATGACCCTGCTGAATGGCCAGACCGTTGCCACATCACAGTGGAAGGTATTGAGCGCACTGTCGCGCGGTTTCAACTACGCCATGCTGCCCTCCGACCTGATCGCCAGTGCCGAGGTATACAAGACACCACAGGCGGATATTGACGAAGGCTCAGTAGGCGGCACGGTTATTCTGCGCACCCGCAAACCACTGGATCTGGATTCCGGCACCGCATCGATGAACCTGGAAAGCCAGTACAGTGAGTTGCCGGATGTCTGGGACCCCTCGGGTTCCGCATTCGCCTCTTGGAAAAATGAGGCTGGAACCTTCGGGGTACTGGGTGCGGTGGTATTTCAGGATCGCTCCGTGGAGCGTCACGGGGCTGAAGTCTTGGGCAATTATGTTCCCACGAATGCCCAGGATACCGGTGCAGAGGTTTACGTTCCCTGGGGACTCGGGTCCGCGCTCTTCCAGCAGCAGCGCGAGCGCCGCGGTGTCGATCTGAATCTGCAATATGCACCCAACGAGCAGTTCGACATGACGCTGCACTACCTGGCCTCCGAGCTGGGCGCTTCCAACGTGAACCAGAACTTCCTGCCCCTGTCCCGCAATGCGGTGCGCGACGGCGGTACCAATACCCAGGCTGACGGCAGTGTGGTGACCTCTTCCGATATCGATGGTGCACTTGCGGGTGGTCACGTCGCCTACGATGTGATTTATCGCGACGGCTCCAGCATGGATACGGACGTACTGGACCTGGAAACCAATTACGACCTCGGCTTCGCTCGCCTGCACGGGCAGATAGGCCGCACCACCTCCGAGGGCAATGCCAACGACTGGTTCTACGAGTGGTTCAACCAGGCCAACGATGACCGGGTCAACTGGACCTATACCAACAACGGCCGCCCCAGCGCCAGCTTCGATGACAGCGCCTGGATTACCAACCCTGCCGATGAGCTGGTGTTGAACGGCTACTTCGAATCGCAGATCACCATGACCGACGAAGAGGCCTATGCGCAGATCGATGCGGAATTCGATGTGGAGGTGGGGCCATTCAACCTGGTCAAGGTGGGTTACAAGACCCGCGACCGCGACACCGGGCAGGACCGGGTCCGCACCTACGCTTCCAATTTGGGCGCAGAAGGTAATGATGCCTATTTCGGTACTGCGGCAGATTTCTGGAGCGGCGCCCTGGTAAGCGGATTGCACGGTGAAACCGGCTTTGGCCCGGCCGCTTATTTCGATCCGGATCGCAGCAAATTGAATGCGTATTTCGATGCGCTGCCCGATTGTGCCGCCGGCACCACGGAAATCTGTTCAAATCGCAATACCACCTGGTACCCGTCCATTTTCGACATCAATGAAAAAGTGGATGCGCTCTATGTTAAGGCGGACTTTGCCGATGATTCCACCGGTCTGCGCGGTAATATTGGTGTGCGCTACGTGACCACGGATACTACTTCCGGCGCCTGGAGCTTCTCTACAGAGCAGGGCAACTATGCGTACGACGAGGTGAAGGCGAAATACTCCGATGTACTACCCAGCCTGAACCTGGCGTGGGATGCGAGCGAGGACGTGGTATTGCGTTTCGCCGCGGCCAAGGTAATCGCCCGCCCGAGCCCAAGCCAGCTGACATCCTCTGTATCGCTGACACCGGAAACCAGTGCTGGCTCAGGCGGTAACCCTGAACTGGAGCCCTACCGCGCGACCCAGTTCGATTTCGGGGCTGAGTGGTATTTTGCCGAGGGCGCCATGGCTGCGGCAACGCTGTTTACCAAGCAGATTGACGACTATATCTTCGATGAAATCCGCTCAGAGCAGGTAATCAGCCCCGACGGAGTAGTGCAGATCGACTCCATGCGCCGGCCGCAAAACGGCCCCAGTGTCGACTTGAGTGGCCTGGAAGCCCAGCTGCAATACAGCTTCGACAACGGCTTTGGTGTGGTGGGCAACTATACCTTTACCGATGTCAGCGACGCGGAAACCCAGAGCGGCCCGGTTACACTTCCGGGCAACAGCGAGAACATGTTCAACATCAGTGGTTACTATGAAAACGAACTGTTCAGTGCACGTCTCGCCTACAACTACCGCTCCGAATTTTTCCGTGCAAAGACGGCCGTCGGCAGCCTGTATCGCGACGAGCAGACCTCACTGGATGCCCAGTTCAGCTACTACGTTAACGAAAGGCTGAGCCTGCGCGCAGAGGCACTTAACCTGACCAACGAGACCGTGAACGATATCTTCGAGCTGGATGGCGGTCCCACGTTGCAGGGTAGCGAATGGGAAAATGGTCGCCGCTTCTTCCTCGGCGCCAACTACAAGTTCTGATGATCTCCCCCATCGAGGCCGCGGACTGAGTTCCGGTTCAGTCCGTTGGCCGTCCTCTCAATCTTCTCCTTGCCGGCACCTTGGTGCCGGCTTTTTTTTGCCAACAAAACGCTGGTGGTTGAGAGGAATCCCCAAGATCAGATACGTTAAAGGTTGGATATATGCAAGGAGGTAAACAGGTCCCGCCACAGTGACGGGCCGTTTCCTGGGCTGGCTGTTCGCCAAGTAAACAACGCGGCTCCAATATATTGAACTTCACATGCCCAGCATATCTGCCACCTTGTTGAGCCCCGTAATCAGCCCCGCTACCGCCATCGCCTCGAGAATTTCCGCATCATTGGCACCGTCCACACGCGCGAGCTTGATCTGTTTTTCGCCGTGGTCATGGGGTGAAATGATGGTGTGGCGGGCCACCTCCAGCAGGGCGTGGTCCTTGGGTTCGAAATGCGCATGATCCGGGTCGGTACGAATCCGCAGTACTTCTTTCGGGTCTACACCCAACCGGGTCAGGTGGGAGCTGTGTAGCGCAATGCCCGAATCACAGTGATTGTCCGCCGACACCATCAGCGCGATGCCCTCTTTCAAATGGGGCGACAGATTGCCCAGCAGCATCAAGTTGCTGTACTGCTGCCACATCAGTTCCAGCAATGGCGGATCATTGGCGTACACCCGGAAGATATCCGGAATCTCTCCCAACTGGGTACGGATGTCTTCAAATATTGCATGGACCCGCTCATCAGCGGGCTGTACGACCATCGAAATCCGGCTCATGTGATACCTGCCCTGTCACCTTGCACTGTGACCTCAATCTATCTGGAGTCATCCAATCGGCAGAATACTTTCCGCCAGCGGAAAACACTGGATATAATCACAGCATGCGAAAGATCATTCATTGCGACTGTGACTGCTTCTACGCTTCGGTAGAGATGCGCGATGACCCCAACCTGCGGGGCAAGCCCATTGCCGTGGGTGGTGCCAGTGACCGCCGCGGGGTGATTTCCACCTGTAACTACGAAGCCCGCAGTTTTGGCGTCCGCTCGGCAATGCCTACCTCCCAGGCAAAAAAGCTCTGCCCTGACTTGATTGTAGTACCCGGTAACATGAAAAAATATCGGGAAGTCAGCGCGCAGATTAGGAATATATTCCTAGAATACACGGACTTCATAGAGCCACTATCCCTGGACGAAGCCTATCTCGACGTCACCGACAGCAACCACTGCAATGGCAGCGCGACCCTGATCGCCGCGGAAATACGCCGCAGGGTCAATGAAACCCTGGGTATCACCATTTCCGCCGGTGTTGCGCCAAACAAGTTTCTTGCCAAGATAGCCAGTGACTGGCAGAAGCCGGATGGCCTGACGGTCATCACCCCGGCGGCGGTCGAGGAGTTCGTGCTGCGCCTGCCGGTCAACAAGATCCACGGCGTCGGTCGGGTCACCGCGGAAAAGATGCAGCGTCAGGGAATCCGCACCTGCAGCGACCTGAGGCGCTTTTCCCTGGTCGAGCTGGCGCAGATGTATGGCAAATTTGGCAATCGCCTGTACCAGCTGTGTCGCGGCCTTGACGAACGGCCAGTCAATGGTGATGGCGCGCGCAAGAGCGTCAGCGTCGAGCATACCTTCAGTGCAGACCTGTGCAGTTTTGCCGAGTGGCAGGAAGAAATGACCACCCTGTACGGCCGCCTGTGGGAACGTATGGAGAAACTCGGCGACCGATATGAAATCAGCGGTGCCATAGTGAAAGTCAAATATGCCGACTTTACCCAGACCACCCAGGAGCGCAGCAGCCGTGCAGCGCGTATCAGCGAGTTCAAGCAACTGTTACAGCAATGTTGGGATAAGCGCGGCGAGCCGGTCCGCTTGCTGGGGGTTGGGGTCAAACTCAGGGATTTACGCGCCGAATTGGGACCGGAACAGCTGCCACTGCCCTTTCGCGACCGCAAATCGCTAACACCCTGAAGGTATGCCGGTTCAGGGGAGTGTACTGCGTTTTTTTCATCATTTCATAAAGCCCACAAATTGAAACAGGTGCCACCGCAAGCGCAAATTCTCACCCGACCACCTTCCCGGCCCCACCCCGAAACGCGCCGCCGACTATACTCCCAACACGGTCCCGGAAGAGCATACGATCGGCTCAATGAAACGCGTACTCCCCAGTGCCTTTGTCGGGTGGTTTCTCAAATACGCCGGCAACCTGAAGCACCCACAGCTGTTCAAATGGATCAGTGCACTGTTTCTGATCGACCTGCTGATTCCCGATCTGGTGCCATTTGTTGACGAGATTTTGCTCGGTCTCGCTACCATGTTCCTGGCATCGCGCAAAAAAGACCGTGACACGAGTCAACAGACGCCGCAGGAAAAGACCGTTAAAGGAGAGACGATCGACGCCCGCGCGGAGACAGTTGACAGGACCGAAAGCCGACAACAAAAAACGCATAACACAAGCTCCCAGGACGGACACGGCAAACACTGAGCCAGAGAGTGGTTTTCGCTCGGCAGGACAAGAAGCGAAATAATGTAAAACGAACGAAATGCTCAAAGCCCCGAGGTATCCAGGCTGAATTACCCACCACCGAAATCTCGCAATTTCGGCCGGTGAGTGCGCATTCGAGTAACAGGACAATGGGAATTCCAGGCCAAGGAGGCATATCCCATGTTTGCGGACAAGCTGTACAAACTCAGTGACGAAGCCCTGCTCACCCACTATTACCGCACACGAGAATTCAAGGCTTTCAGGCTGATATACCTGCGCCACAAGGACAGACTGTTCCGGTACTGCGCGCAGATGAGCCGCCGCCATTACAGCGGAATCCTGGAGAGCCTGTGGGAGAGCCTGCTCGAACAGCCACCCCAGTTGAATGGGCGCCAGCTGCGCAATTGGCTGTTCATTCGGGTAAACCGGATGATGCAGCGAGGCGACTTCAACTCCTCGCACAACGGTGCAGGGAGTGGCCCGGACAGCCCGGATCCAGAGGTCCCGGAGATCGAAACCCTGTTTCACTGCGACCCCGCTTCCCCACAGGGAAAACTCATGCAGGCGGTGCAACAATTGTCACGCCAGGAACGCAATGTCTTTTTACTGTACGTCGAGTGCGGCGTATCTCTCGCCGGCGTCGCCGATATCGAGCAACTGACGCTCAAGCAGTGCGCGTCCATTTACCACCAATCCAGGAGCAACCTCGAGCTATACGTCAATGGTCCCTCCCAGCGCGCCTGGGTAACTCGCAAGTCCCGAGCGGCCATGGCCCAGGCACAGGAGTCACCGTCCCGGCCCGACAAAAGACCGGCAGCAACCAGGCCCGCTGTTACTGGAAGAACATGCAAAATCAGTGAGGCTGTGAGCGGGATAGAGGTAGCAGCGGTATGAACGGTACACGAATCGAGTGGGAAAAAGAGTACGCAGCCGCCGCCGGCAATATTGTGGCTCCGGAGGCACTGAACCAGAAAGTGTTGACGCAAGCGCGCAGCTACGCCCCCATCAAAACGGAAAACAGGGCACTTTCCCGGGCCGCATCTGGATTCAGCGCCATTGCCATCGCAGTGATTCTGCTGCACCCGGCCCAGTACCTGGGCGCACTGACCCTGAATAACTCGGGGAATAATCAGAATGCGGAAGACCCGGCATTGAAATTCCACCCGGAGTCGGTAGCCAGCCAGGCGCAGATGGACCAGTGGTTCAATCTGCGCAGTGAGGTGAATGCCGGCAGTTACATCGCACTGTGCAACCAGTGGCGACAGCAGCAGCGCACTTCCGTCAGTGATGCACTACCCTCGGACCTGGAGACCCAGGCGCGCGAGCACTGCAGAATCTTGCCTACTCCACGATAAAGCCCGCAAAAAAAGTCGTAAAAAAGCCGCATTGGTCCGCGACCAATGTGGCGACAAAGCCATCTTCTGGCCTAGCTCTCTTCGAGGGAAAGAATCACTTTTCCAAGCGCCCGCCGCTCGCGAATTGCCGCAAATGCAGATTGAAATTCCGCCAGCGAAAATACTTCCGTCGTCATTGGTTTGAGCCTGCCTTTGGTAACAAAATTCAGCAGCTCGGAAAAATTCTGCATATTTCCTTTGGGATCCCGTGCGGCCCAACCGCCCCAGTATATCCCGAGGATATCCCCGGCTTTGAGCAGGGGCAGGTTTAACGGCAGCCTGGGAATATCCCCGGCGGCGAAACCAATCACCAGGTACCGTCCTCCCCAGGCAATGGCGCGATACGCCTGCTCGGTAAAATCACCTCCTACCGGATCGTAAATCACATCCGCGCCCCGACCATCGGTCAGTTCACGGATACGCTCCTTGAGATCCTCCTCGGTATAGTTGATCACCTCGTCAGCACCTACTTCCCGGCAAAACTCCAGCTTCTCGGCACTGGACGCACAGGCAATAACCCGCGCCCCCATCAGTTTGCCCAGCTGGATAGCGGTGACGCCCACGCCCCCGGCAGCACCCAGTACCACCAGGGTTTCCCCTTCCTGCAACTTCGCCCGCTGCTTGAAGGCGTAATAGGAAGTGGCATAGGTAATGCAAAAGCCCGCAGCCTCTGCAAAGCTCACACCTTCCGGCATGGGCATCAGCAGCTTGTGATCGACGTTTACCTGCTCGGCAAAGGCGGACAGGCCGGGCATCGCGATCACTTTGTCCCCGGCCTTAAAGCCCTTAACTTCTTCGCCCACTTCCGCAATGACCCCGGCACACTCGCCGCCGGGAATAAAAGGCAGTTCGGGCCGTACCTGATACTTGCCCTGCACCATCAGTGCATCGGGAAAATTCACCCCCGCGGCATGTACCTGCAACCGGACCTCATTGGGTTTCAGTGCCGGCAGAGACTGCTCAATGACTTTCAGGTTCTCGACCGGGCCGAACGATTCACAAACCAGTGCGCGCATATAGCCTCCTCGATATTTTTCGCTCACAGCACTTCAAACAAACCGGCAGCACCCATGCCACCGCCAACGCACATGGTCACTACCACATACTTCACACCGCGGCGTTTGCCTTCCAGCAATGCGTGCCCGACCATCCGCGCACCACTCATTCCGTAGGGGTGGCCGATGGAAATAGCCCCACCATTGACATTCAGGCGCTCGTTATCGATGCCCAGTCTGTCGCGGCAATACAGTACCTGAACCGCAAAGGCCTCGTTCAGTTCCCACAAACCGATGTCGTCCACCTTGAGCCCGTTCCTCTGTAACAGTTTTGGAACGGCGTAGATGGGGCCGATACCCATTTCGTCCGGTTCGCAGCCGGCCACTGCCATACCGCGATATACACCCAGGGGTTCCAGATTACGCTGTTCCGCGAGCCGGGAGTCCATCAGCACCATCGCCGCAGCGCCGTCGGAAAGCTGCGAAGCATTACCGGCGGTAATAACCCCGTTTTCCCGCACGGGTCCAAGTCCCTGCAATCCCTCAATAGTGGTGCCCGGACGATTGCCCTCATCCTGCGACAGTGTCACTTCCTGTTCAGACTGCACGCCGGTTTCCCTGTCCACCACAACCTTGTTGCAGGTGACCGGTACAATTTCATCGGCAAACAGGCCCGCCTCCTGGGCGGCAGCGGTGCGCGCCTGGGACTGCAACGCATACTCATCCTGCCGGTCGCGACCGATACCGTATCGTTTGGCTACAATTTCCGCGGTATCAATCATCGGCATATAAATAGCCGAATGCATTTCCAGCAGCGCGGGATCGGCCACGCGAAAGCTGTTCATGTGCTGGTTCTGTACCAGCGAAATGGATTCCATACCGCCGGCCACAGCCACCGGAACCCCGTCGTGCACAATCTGCTTGGCCGCGGTTGCGACAGCCATCAGGCCGGAAGAACACTGGCGATCGATTGTCATACCCGCCACCGATGTGGACAGGCCCGAGCGCAGGGCAATCTGTCGCGCGACATTGGTAGCTGTAGTCCCCTGCTGCATGGCAACACCGAAAATACAGTCGTCCACCTCCCCTCCGTCGATACCCGCACGGGACACCGCCGCGCGCACTGCATGCGCTGCCAGGCTGGGGGCTTCGATATTATTGAAGGCACCGCGGTAGGCTTTGCCGATCGGGGTGCGCGCGGTAGATACAATGACGGCTTCCTTCATGTCCAATTCCTCCTTATACCTGTTAGCCGAGTTTCACGCCCATGGACGCCGCTGCTTTCTGTACAAACTTGAGGGTCTGATTCAAGCCACCCACAAGTTCCTGCTGGCCCCGCTCATCGCTGATCGCATCCAGGTTTGCCAGCACATTTTCCGCAGTCTGCTGTTCCGGGGTCAGATAAATACCTTCGGTCTCGACAATTCTTGCCTTTGTATAGGCGCCGGCACCGGCGCACAGAATGAAGCGGTTG
>NZ_CAJXKH010000015.1 GCF_913055755.1 uncultured Microbulbifer sp. | reverse complement strand
AGCAGCAGGATTGAATTGAGGTAAGGTCATGAAAGTACGCGCTTCTGTTAAAAAGATCTGCCGTAACTGCAAAATCGTACGTCGTAAGGGTGTTCTGCGGGTTATCTGCAGCGCCGAACCGCGTCACAAGCAGCGGCAGGGTTAATCGGCGCGCTAGCACAGCTTAGCTGTGTGCGCCGATTAGCGACCGGTCAGGGATGGCCGGGCTGGCGTCCGCCCCGGGAAGGGCTTGTAGTGACGCCATTTGTTCGTGAAAGAATTTGCCTTTTGGCGCAGCCCCGTGCTAAAAGGCAGCACCGCAAAGCCCTTCGGGCTGGCGGGAGAGACCAGCGAGTCGCCTGATGGTCGATTTGCAGGTCTCAAAAGGGGGCGTTGACTGTCGTCCACATTCTCCTGGGTTCAGGCCCCGGAGACGGTGGGCTATTGCAATTTGGTGTCTGAAGAGCTATTCTTGCGCGCCTTTTTGGTGGCGTTGTTGGCTTTTTAGTCGCTGTCAGCGCCGAATTGAGAATTGAACCGAGCCCGTTACCAAGCTAGCCGGTTCACAATACGTGGAGTATGCCTCTATGGCACGTATTGCTGGTGTAAACGTACCAGACCACAAGCACGCCGTGATCTCCCTGACCCATATTTACGGGGTTGGTCGCACCACGGCTAAGTCTATTCTGGCAGCGGTAGGTATCGCTGAATCCACCAAACTTCGTGATCTGTCCGAAGACCAGATCGAAACCATCCGCGGTGAAGTTGCGAAACTGACCGTTGAAGGTGATCTGCGTCGTGAAGTATCCATGAACATCAAACGCCTGATGGACCTGGGTTGCTTCCGCGGTCTGCGTCACCGTCGCAGCCTGCCGCTTCGCGGTCAGCGCACCAAGACTAACGCCCGTACCCGTAAGGGTCCGCGCAAGCCGATCCGTAAGTAATCACTTACGTCGCGCAAGTCTTCACAAGTACAGGATTTAGGATACAGGTATGGCTAAGCCAAAAACTACTGTTCGCAAAAAGGTCAAAAAGACCGTTGTCGACGGTGTTGCCCACATCCACGCATCGTTCAACAACACGATCGTGACGATCACTGACCGTCAGGGCAACACTCTGAGCTGGGCTACCGCTGGTGGCTCCGGTTTCCGCGGCTCTCGTAAGAGCACGCCTTTCGCAGCCCAGGTTGCCGCCGAGCGCGCAGGTACTGCCGCTCAGGAATACGGCCTGAAAAACCTTGATGTCGAAGTTAAGGGCCCCGGCCCCGGTCGCGAATCTGCTGTTCGCGCCCTGAACAACTGCGGCTACAAGATCACCAACATCACCGACGTGACGCCGATCCCGCATAACGGTTGTCGTCCGCCCAAGAAACGTCGCGTGTAAGAGGGGGTTGACGAAATGGCACGATATATTGGACCAAAATGTAAGCTTTCCCGTCGGGAAGGTACCGATCTTCAGCTGAAAAGTGGCGTTCGCCCGCACGAGTCAAAGTGCCGCGCGGAAGCCAAGCCGGGTGTACACGGCGCCGGTCGCGGCCGCCTGTCCGACTACGGTGTTCAGCTGCGTGAAAAACAGAAAGTTCGTCGTATCTACGGCGTGCTGGAAAAGCAGTTCCGCAACTACTATAAGGAAGCGGCGCGCCTGAAGGGTGCAACTGGTGAAAACCTGCTGCAACTGCTGGAAAAGCGTCTCGACAACGTGGTTTACCGCATGGGCTTCGGCTCCACGCGTGCAGAAGCACGCCAGCTGGTTTCCCACAAGGCGATTCTGGTAAACGGCAGCGCCGTTAACATCCCTTCCTACCAGGTTAAGGAAGGCGACGTGATCGCTATCCGCGAGAAGTCCAAGAAGCAGATGCGTATCCAGAACTCCGTTGCCCTCGCTGCACAGCGTGGCGATGTTGAGTGGGTGGACGTGAACGCGAGCAAGCTGGAAGGTACCTTCAAGCGTGTTCCGGATCGCGTGGATCTGCCGGCAGAGATCAATGAAAACCTTATCGTGGAACTCTACTCCAAGTAAGGCTCTGTTCCATTTAAGGAATAAAACTGTAATACAGGTATGGCTATGCAGACTGCTGTCAACGAGTTTTTGACACCTCGTCGTATTGACGTCACCGAGTACAACCAGAACCACGCTAAAGTGGTTCTGGAACCGCTGGAGCGTGGTTTCGGCCACACTCTCGGCAATGCGCTGCGCCGCATCCTGCTGTCCTCCATGCCAGGCTGCGCCGTCACTGAAGTTGAGATCGACGGTGTTGAGCACGAGTACAGCGCAATTGAAGGTGTGCAGGAAGACGTTATCGAAATCCTGCTCAACCTGAAGGAAATTGCGGTGGTGATGCACGGCAAGGACCAGGCAGTGCTGAGCCTGAGCAAGAAGGGCCCGGGCGCGGTAACCGCCGGGGACATCCAGGTGGATCACGACATCGAAATCGTGAACCCGGAGCACGTTATCGCCAACATTACTGGCGATGTGGAACTCAACCTGCGCCTGACCGTTGCGCGTGGCCGTGGCTACCAGCCCGCAGACGCGCGTCGTGAAGACGAGGAAGAGACCCGTGCGATCGGCCGCCTGCAGCTGGACGCCTCTTTCGGCCCGGTTCGTCGCGTTTCCTACAGTGTGGAATCCGCACGTGTAGAACAGCGTACCGACCTGGACAAGCTGGTTCTGGACCTGGAGACCAACGGTACTCTGGATCCGGAAGAAGCTATCCGTCGCGCCGCCACTATCCTGCAGCAGCAGCTGGCAGTGTTCGTGGACCTGGAAGGCGAGAAGGATGCCCAGCCGGAAGCGAAGGAAGAGGAAGTCGATCCGGTGCTGTTGCGCCCGGTAGACGACCTGGAGCTGACCGTGCGTTCGGCCAACTGTCTGAAGGCAGAGAACATCTACTACATCGGCGACCTGATTCAGCGTACCGAAGTAGAGCTGCTGAAGACCCCGAACCTGGGCAAGAAGTCCCTGACCGAGATCAAGGACGTTCTGGCTTCCCGTGGTCTGTCCCTGGGCATGCGTCTCGAGAACTGGCCGCCGGCCAGCCTCAAGGGCGACAGCAAGCTGAGCTCCCTGTAAAGCGTTTGTGGCGCGGGCGTTTGCCCGCCCGCGTGAAGAAAACCGAGTGGTGTGCGCCACCTGCAAGCACCGCTCTCAGACGACTTGCTGAGAAAGCAATCGAAGTCGTGAGGAATTGAGTTATGCGTCATCGTTATAGTGGCCGTAAATTCAGTCGTACCAGCTCTCATCGTAAAGCCATGTTCAAGAACATGACTGCTTCTCTGGTAGAGCACGAACTGATCAAAACCACACTGCCGAAAGCCAAGGAGCTGCGTCGCGTCGCCGAGCCGCTGATCACCCTGGCCAAGAAGGACAGTGTTGCCAACCGCCGTCTGGCTTTCGCCCGTATCCGTGACAAGGATGCAGTGCGCAAGCTGTTCGACGAGCTGGGTCCCCGTTACGAAGCCCGTCCGGGCGGTTATATCCGCATTCTGAAATGCGGCTTCCGCGCAGGCGACAAGGCTCCGATGGCTTACGTAGAGCTGGTGGATCGTCCGGTAGCGGACGAGACTGCTGAAGCTGCAGAAGCCTGAGGCGTCCCGCTTTAGGGTTATCGGTACACAACGCTGTGCCGAGCAAGGGAAAGCCGGTCTTTGACCGGCTTTTCTTGTATCTGAACTGTGTAATTGGCGGAAACACCGATGTTCCAGACTCTGGATGAATTGTTACAGATCCTGAATCCGCAGATTGTGGGTAGTCTGAAGCGCGCGATCGAACTCGGTAAGTGGCCGAATGGTGTGGCGCTTACGGACAGTCAGAAATCTCTGTGCGGCGAAGCCATAGCCCACTGGGAGCAGCGCAATACGGCGCCCGAGTCGCGGATGGGCTATGTACCGCCGAAGGCGACTCCCTGTGGTGACAAGCACGAAGACGAGCTGGTGAGCTGGGTGAAGTCCTGACGTCCCACCACTTCAATTTGTGTCCCCGGGTGAAGGATGGGGATGCTGCAGTGCGTCCTCCAGTTCCGCTAACAGTCGTAGCTTGTGTTGCAGGATGCGATGGGCGGTGGCGGTGTCTATCCGTTCGAAGTTCAGGCGATCATTAGCTTGCAGCTGTCCCAGTCGATGCTGGTCCGCGGAAATTACGTGCGCGATGCGCGGGTAACCGCCAATGGTTTGCCCCTCGATGAAACTCACGATGGGCTGGCCGCCGGGGGGCACCTGAATGGTTCCGGGGCAGAGCGCTGAAGAAACGACCTGCGGTAGCCCTTCCGTCGCCAGCAGCGCTCCGCTCAGCCGAATTCCCATGCGGTTGCTCTGGGACGAGACGCTGAATTCGCCACGGTAAAAGGCGTTCAGCACTTCCGCAGGGAAGAGCTCCGCGTCCGCTCCGGAAACCACCCGGATCAGTGGCCGCGCGCGGTAGTCGAGACAATAACGCTGCGGTAGTGCGCGCACCTGTACCCGGCGACAAGCGCGCAGAGGAAGCGTATCCCCGGCCCGCAGTGCCCGCCCCTCCAATCCCCCAAACCCTGCCAGTAGATGCGTTGCGAGGCTTCCCTGTGACCTCGGCAGGTCTATTTCCGCCGCCAGCGCGAGATAGCCCCGTGCGCCAGACTTCAGCGCGCCGAATTCAAGCACGTCGCCACTGCGTACCTGGATCACCGTGTTATTGGCGACCGGCTTGTCATTGAGTCGCAAATCGAAATAGGCGCCGCACACCGCGATGGAAAGCGTTGCGGTGAACTCAATGGCGGGGCCGGTTAGTGTCACCTCTATACACGGATGGTCCGAGGGATTTCCCAGCAGCCGGTTTGCCATTGCCATGGCCAGGGTATCGGCTGCGCCACCACGACATAGCCCCCAGCGCATCATTCCCGGGCGGCCGCCATCCTGGATACTGGTCTGCAGACCGGGTCTGAGAAAGCGCAAACTCAAGGTACTTCCCCGATAAGTGTTCTTTCTATTTCGGCTCCCGGCACATAGCGCGCAAACACGTCGGCAGAGATGGGCACAAACTGAATGTAATCCAGTGGGCGGGCGACAAAGGCGAAGGTTTTCTCGGGGCGAAACAGGGCCAGGGGCGTCCGCCCGATAATTTGCCAGCCGCCCGGTGTCGCCTGGGGATAAATGCCGGTCTGTGCTCCGCCAATGCCTACCGAGCCCGCGGGTACCCGGAGTTCGGGGCGACTTTTGCGAGGGCAGTGCAGCCGTTCGTCCAGGCCGCCCAGATAGAGAAACCCGGGGGTGAAGCCGAGCATATGCACCAGGTAATGGCGATTTGTGTGCCGCTGGATGATTTCTTCGGTTGCCAGCCCAGTGTGTTGGCGCAGCGCGCTCATGTCCGGTGCAAAGTCCTTTTCGTAACACACCGGGATTCTGATCAGGAAGCGTTCCCCGGGCAGTGTCCGAGACGATGAGAGTGCTCTCTCGGTCAGTTGGGCTAATTGTCTGCGCAGATGCGCGGTGCCGTGCGATCCCACTGGGGCAAGTTGCAGTGGGTCAAAGCAGACGGTGAGGCACTGGTACGCGGGCACAAGTTCGCTAACCGCCGGGATAGACGCCGCTTCTATGGCCTGTGCCAGCAACATGATGGTTTCGCTGAGGGCTGCACTCGGCGGTGCGCTGAAGCAGATATCCAGCGCGGCATCGCCATTGGGCTTGAGGGTAAAGTCGGCTTTCATCAGCTACTCTTGCCCGCTGGTGGTTTGCCGGGCGCAACCACCAGTCCGCTCTGTTGCAATTGCCGGTGCAGTTCCCGGGCAATTTTCTCCGCTCCCGGTGTGTCCCCGTGCAGGCAAATACTGTCGACTGAAAATTTCAGAGGTTCGCCTCGCACGGAAACAAACGGTGTACCCCGGGCGAGGGCGAGTACCTGCTCCAGGCAATCACCGAATTGTTCGATCACAGACCCCTGCATGGTGCGCGGAGCCAGCCGGTAATGGCTGAGGTAGCGGCGGTCCATAAAGCCTTCCCGCAGGAAAGGTTGCCCGAACTTGATGGCTGCCCTCTCCATGGCGGCGTTGGCCAGACCGAGAATTTTCAGGTGGGGAAATTCTTCATGGATAAATCGGGTAATGATTTCCGCCAGCTCGTCACTGGCTTCGACATCGTTGTACAGCGCTCCGTGCAGTTTCAGGTGCTCGAGGCGGACCTCTTGCTCGGCTGCGATACTGTGCAGCTCGCTCACCTGCCGGTGCAGTGATGCGACCAATTCGTCGTGGCTGATCACCAGTGAAGTGCGGCCGAAATTACTCCGATCCGGATATCCGGGGTGGGCCCCGGCGATGATCTGGTGCGTGCGGGCGTTTTCCAGGGACAGCGCCATGGTCGTTGCATTGCCCGCATGACCACCGCACGCAATATTGCAGCGACTGATAAAGGGCATCAGGCGGGCATCCCGCAAGCAGTCCGCGCGGCTGCATCCTTCCCCCAGGTCGCAATTGATATCTATCCTGTTCACTCCCGGTAGCCCCTTGGTCGACGGCGGCAGCAACGGAAGCCGCGCGAGTGCCGTGCGAGTGTGCGTTATCTCGGTGCCAGTTTAACCGAATCTGCCGTCAGGAGTTAAACCTGTGCACAGCGCAACGGAAGCAGGTATTCAGGAGTGGGGCGAGAGCTGGCTATATACTTGCACTGCCAGGCCCGTTCTGCCTTTATGGGGACGATACCGAGTGTGCCGACTTTGATCGACGGGTGGCACCGGGACGACCGTGCTTTACATACGCAGGCTGAGCGTTTTTGTCCGTTGCCCGGGAGTCCCTGTGTATCAACCAGTGGGAACACTTTACTTTCAGCAATAGCCATGCAAATGCCGCGTTGGTGAACAGGTATCTCCGCCACATCCGTCCCGGCTCCTGAAACAGGCGAAACAGCCATTCCAGTCCGGCGCGCTGAATCCACGCCGGCGCGCGTTTGACTTTACCCGCTACCACATCAAAGGTCCCACCCACGCCCATGACGAAATCGACACCGAGAGAGTCGCGCCATTTGTGGATAAAATTTTCCTTGCGTGGAGAGGTGATGGCGACGAACAGTAAACGTGCACCGGAGCGGCGGATCTTATCCACCATTGCTTTCTCATCATCCCAGAAATAGCCGTGATGCCAGCCTGCAACAGGTAAGTCGGGGAATTGTCGCTGCAACTTGGCTACTGCCTCGTCGACCACTTCCCGCCGCGCTCCGAGAAAGTACACCGGAAATTTTTTCTCTGAACTCATGGCGAGCAGAGCATAGAAAAGATCGATCCCCGCGACTCGCTCGGGGACATCGTGCCCCAGTAGCCGCGCGCCCCATACGATACCCATACCATCAATGTTGATAAGGTCACAGGATTTCACCGATGCGGACAGCTCCGTATCCCGTTGCATGTGAATGAGTTTCGCAACGTTCACCACCACATGTTGGGTGAAACGGTGGTCGTCCACCCGTTTGGCGATTGCCGTAACGGATTCGGACATGGTCGCCACATCCAGTGGCACATTCATTAGCTCGATTCTGTGCATTCCTTTGCTTCCCCTGGCTAATTTTCTGGCAGAAATTCCAAGTAACCCGACTTGGCTGTGATACTTTTGGATGCGAGCGAGCGCTTCAGGCGTCTACAGGCTCGCTCTTCAATACTGGCTGCCTGGAGCGCTGGTAGCCTTCAAGCTGTCCGCCACTGGCGTAGATATCGCCAAGCCATGCGCGAAGGTTTTCCAGAGAGCATGGTGTTAGTGATTTGGGATGGCCCATGGCGACGAAGTGTGAGAGATGCTTTCGCTGTGCCTGCTGGTAGGCGTGTCGCAGCAACGTCGATTTATAGCCATCAACGGATACCGCCATGTGTGAATAGTGTGTAAGCAGGTGCAACAGGTGGCTGTGCCCATTTTCGATGGCCCGGCCATCCCCGAAGCTGCGGTGTCGGTGTTTTGCCCCGAACAGGCGGGAAAGGGCGAAGCGCCAGTAAAAAAATGGCGAAACTCTCAGGGAGCTAATCGCCAGCTCTGTAAAAGCGCCCTGGCGGTCGGGTTGACAGGGATCTGTATTGAATTGCCAGCTCGCATGCTGCGGCGCGGACCTGAAGTCGAACTGGTGTGTTGCGGAAGCTGCCTGGCCGCCATGGTAAACAGAACTGTCAGCGGTAATACCATTGCTGAGCAATGCCCGAGCAATAGGTGAGAATGGCTGTACACACCAACCACCGGCACGGAATACAAAGGCCTTATGCTTCAGGTGCGCGTTCAATTCCTGCGCGCAGCGTGATACGAGTTTTGTGATCTCCTGGCTGGACCACTGTGTCAGGCGATAGCGATCGGTGACCATGTTCCAGCTGTGGCCATCGTAACTGGAGTCGAACCAGTGCGGGTGTACATGCAGCTGGATCTGGTGGCCACAGGATTCGAGCCAGCGCACATGGTCTATGACATCCGCATAATCCCGCTCCAATCGTACCGACCGCCCGGAGTAATCCCGCAGTCGCACCAGATAGCTGGCGTCAACGAAAAAAACCGCTTTCGCAGCATACGCGTCCAGTACCTGCAGCAATCTGTCACAGGCGTGGATCATGCACGCTTGGGGAGTACCTGTCTGCCGCCCGAAAAACAGCTCGTAGTCAAAAGTTAGCAGTACCCGCATGACTACACAGAGTCTTCAACCGGTTGCTTGTCGTCGACATGCTGCGCAGTCACGAGCGGTGCTCTCAGTCTGGGCAACAGTCCCCTGGTATCGATGATCGACTTGCCCGATAGCGCATCCGGATCAATCTGCAGAAATTCTCTGTGATCGACCAGTACCACCACTACATTGGCCTCTTTCAGGGCCGCATCGAGAGGCACCAGTTCCACGTCTGCTGCCGCCAGTGGCGCTGGCAGGGCGCCGATATTGGGCTCTACTGCCAGCACCCGGCACTTGCTCTGCTGCGCCAGCCGGGTGGCGACTTGCAGGGCTGGGCTCTCGCGCAGGTCATCAATATCGGGCTTGAAAGCCAGCCCCAGGCATGCGATGACCGGATTTTCGCGGCTACCTGCGGCATGCAGAGCCTGTTCGACGACATAGCCGGGGCGAGCATCGTTTACCCTGCGAGCCTGGGTGATAAGGCGTGCCTGATCCGGTGCCCCATGTGCGATAAACCAGGGGTCAACCGCAATACAGTGACCGCCCACCCCGGGCCCTGGATTCAGAATGTTTACTCGCGGGTGCCGGTTAGCCAGGCGGATCAGCTCCCATACATCGATGCCGAGCTGGTCGCAGACCAGTGCCATCTCGTTCGCAAACGCGATATTGACATCGCGAAAGGCATTTTCGGTCAGCTTGGTAAGCTCGGCGGTACGAGCATCGGTGACGATACAGGCTCCGCTGACAAAGCGCTGATAGAGCGCCCCGGCGGCAGCACTGCATTCCGGGGTGCAGCCGCCAATGATACGGTCATTTCTCACCAGCTCCTTGAGCACGTGGCCGGGTAATACGCGCTCCGGGCAATAGGCAATGTGTATGTCGGGGCGGGCATCGTCTCCGCAACCCGGAAAGCTGAGGTCAGGGCGCGCGCTCTTGAGCCAGCGAGCCAGCTGCTCGGTAGTGCCGACGGGGGAGGTCGATTCGAGAATGATCAGATTGCCCGCTTTCAGTACCGGCGCTATGGCGTCAGCGGCAGCCTGAATGTAGCTGGCGTCTGGCTCCGGGATAAGGCCCGGTTCGGATTCGGTCAGCGGTGTCGGGACCGTAATAATGAACGCATCCGCAGGCTCCGGGGACAACACTGCACGCAGCCGGCCGCTATCTACTTCACTTTTGACCAGGGGTTCCAGCCCCGGCTCAACAATGTGGATGCGACCTGCATTGACCGCGTTGACCGCGCGCTCACTGATATCGACACCAACAACTTCCGCTCCGCTTGCCGCCAGTATCGCAGCGGTGGGCAGGCCGATGTAGCCAAGCCCAATCACGGATACCCGATTAAACGGCGATCTCCTGAGTAGCATGTAATATTCCCTTTACGATTTTTTCACAGGCGAATCCGTCGCCATAAGGATTGCGGGCACAGCTCATCGCCTCATAGGCAAACTTGTCGTCGAGCAGTTCATTGACCCCGGCGATAATCCTCTTCCTGTCCGTTCCTACGAGTTTGACGGTGCCAGCACGTACGCCCTCCGGACGCTCGGTGGTGTCGCGCATGACCAGCACTGGTTTGCCAAGAGACGGTGCTTCCTCCTGGATGCCGCCGGAATCCGTCAAAATCAAATGGCAGCGGTGCATCAGGTATACGAATGGCAGGTAGGTGAGGGGGTCTATCAGGTGTACGTTATTGAGCCCCGAGAGCATTGCGGTGACGGGCTCGCGTACTCTGGGGTTGAGGTGCACGGGGTATATGAACTGCACATCATTCCGGGCCGCCAGATCGCGAATGGCCAGGCAAATATTTTCCAGGCCTGTACCAAAGTTCTCGCGGCGATGGCCAGTGATTAGAATTATCTTCTTGTCTGGGTCGAGAAAGGGGAACTGATGTTCCAGGTTGGCGCTGAGTACGTCATCGGTTTCGATTTTTCGTACTACATCAATGAGCGCATCAATAATGGTGTTGCCCGTTACCGTGATCTGCTCTTCCGGCACGGACTCGTTGAGCAGGTTCTGCCTGGACAGGGAGGTTGGTGCAAAGTGCACTTCCGCGATGGATGAGGTAAGCCTGCGATTCATCTCCTCGGGCCAGGGGCTATAGATATCGCCGGTACGCAATCCGGCTTCCACATGGGCCACTGGAATCTTGCAGTAATGCGCCGACAGAGCAGCAGCCAATGTGGTTGTGGTGTCACCGTGTACGAAAACCTGGTCAGGCCGGTACTCATTCAAGACGTCACGCATTCCCATAATAATCCGAGCCGTAACCTGGAACAGGTCCTGGTTGGGTTCCATGATGTCGAGATCGTAATCAGGAACTATATCGAAAAGCGCCAGTACCTGATCGAGCATTTCACGATGCTGGCCGGTGACGCAGACCTTGACCTCAAATCTGGAATCCTTGCGCAAAACGCGCACCAGGGGGGCCATCTTGATCGCTTCGGGACGGGTCCCGAAAACAAGCAACACTCGCATAACTCGTCGCTTCCAATCCGTTGGGTTGACTTGTATATGTGCCGGGTAGAGATCCTGTTGTGAACTCTTCAGGATGCGTTCCAACTCTGACAAAAACGTAATAAGAACACTTAATTTATAGCTTATGGGAACTTTTTAGTGGAAATTTATGCGCAGCTTTTGTGGTAGATTCTGCCCATTTTTTGAGTTTAAAAAACTTGATCGGCACCTTATATCTACATGTATTTAGCTCAAAAAAATTCGGTCCACACTGGGGATTTGCACTGGGTGATAACTGGAGTAGGCGGCGGTCACCACCCATTTTTATTGGATGGTGACGCCGAACTGACGCTAGGAAATTTCCGGCTCTTTTCTTTGTTCCGGTGAGCCGGAGGGCTTGTCATCGCCACTATTGGAGGAGTAACTCGATTGGCGTACGCCCTTGTCGAAGTCGTAACCGTAATACTCATCCTCGTAGACAGCACCTTTTCTGGTGTCGACATGGGTTAGTACTACACCATCGATGGACGCATTTATCTGAGTAAAGCGGTTAATACCCTTCTTGACGATCCGTTTGTTGGTAGAGTCACACTTGACCACGTACAGCAGGGAGTCGGAAGAGCGCGAGATAAGCAGGGCGTCACTGACCGCCTGCACCGGTGGGGTGTCGATGATGATGCGGTCATAGGTCCGCAACAGCTGTGCAATGGTTTCTGAAAAACGGAAAGAGACAAGCACTTTTTGCGGGTCAGAGCAGTAATTACCCGACGGCATTATGTCCAGGCCGCTCACTTTGTCGTGAACTATGCAATCTTCGATCGGGTGCGCCTCGGTAATGGCATCGGTCAGCCCCGGGTGCTCGCGAGGGATTTTGAAGTCGATACCAACAGCGGGTTTGCGCAGGTCGGCATCAATCAGTAGTACCTTTCCCACCTGCGCAAGTGAAAATGCAAGATTTTCTGATGTTGTGGTTTTTCCTTCGGCTGGAACAGATGAGGTAACCATGATTACCCGTTGCGACTGGCCAAGGCTGGAAAGAACCACTCCGGTACGCAAGGTGCGAATAGCCTCGCCAAAGACATGTTGCTCCGGATCGAATATTGTACGCAAACCCAGCGTTGTTCCGGATATCTTGCTTACATCCGGTATCAAGCCGATCAGCCGTTGCCCGAGATAATCCTCTACATCCTCCGGGCCCCGCACTCCCGTGCGCAGGAGGTCGAGAACAAGAGCAATTCCAACTGAAATCGCAAGAGCCAGCGCAAGGGACATGGCGGCTAGCATTTTTTTGTTGGGCTTGACCGGTTTGTTGGGTATGACAGCTGCATCGACGAGTTTTGCCGGTGCAATATCGAATCCGGAAGTCTCACGGGTTTCATTGACGCGGGTAAAGAAGGTGTCGTAGAGCTTGCGGTTTACGTCAACTTCTCTGACCAGTTCCTGGTAGCGAAAATCTTTTTGCGAAACTTCCTGGTAGTTCTCCTTGGCTCGCTCTACTTCATTTTCCTGGTCTCGAACCCGGGAAAGTGCCGTGAGATACTGATTTTCCACCGCATCTGACAGATTGCGCATTTCATTGGCAAGCTGCTCGCGCACCAAACGGACCTCATTGGTAGCTGCGATCATCAGCGGGTGCTTTGCCCCATAGCGACGGGACAAGTCTGCTCTGCGCCTTTCCGCGACAGCTACGTTTCGCTTGATCTCCTGAATCAACGGGTTGCTGATGACCTCAGGCAGGTTGGCGAGTGCCATTTCGTCACCTTCTGCGGTCGTGAATTGGTCGTGTATGCTGGAAATCTGTTTCAGTTCACGGCGCATCTCCTGCAGTTGTGCAGTCATTTCATTGAGGTCACGTTCCGCCAGGCTGCGTACTCCACTCAGGTCGATCAGGTCCTCGCGCTCGCGGAAGTTCTGGAGTTGGTTTTCAGATGCTTCGAGTTTGCTGCGCAGGGTTTCCAGTCGTTCTGTGAGCCAGGATGTGGCGCGGCTGGTGAACTGCACCTTGGCTTCAGACTGCTCGGCGATGAATTCTTCTACCAGCGTGTTGGCAATCTGAGCTGCCAGTACGGGTGACTGCGCTTCAAATTTCACCCGCACTATGTTGGTGTTGCGAACAGGTTCAATGGTAAGGCGCTTGAGAAATGTCGTCGTTATCGCATCGATTTCTCCGGAATCTGTAGCACCTGGATCATCCGCTCCACTGCCGGAAAAGGAGAAGATCATTCCCATTGTGGTTCCGACTTGACCAGGGGAAAATTCGGGATTTTCAGACAGACTGAGCCGTTGGATGACTCTCTCTGCAAGCTGCCGAGATTGCAACATCTGTGTCTGGGTAAGGATGTATTCTCTGCGCTGGTTTCCGAGATCATAGATCTCCTCGACGGATACCAGGTTTGCCTGATCCAGTTCAAAAACCAGGGATGCGACTGCCTGGTAGCGGGATGGGATATTGGCAATTATTGCGATGGCTATTGCCGTGATGACCGCCGTCGTTGCGACGATCATCCAGCGGTGCGTGAACAGAGTTTTGAGGTAGCGACGCAGGTCTGGACCCTTCTCCTGAAGTAGTAGATCGTCGTCTCTGCTTTTATCGATTTCCATGTCAGTACCCTTTAGAATAGACTCTGTTCAACGGTGATGATGTCTCCCGGATATAGCTTTGTATCCATGGTGGCTTTAATCATCTTTTGGTCCTTTCCATGACCTCGCTTGATTATGATCTTGCCGGCTGATGCGCGGGGAGTAAGTCCGCTGGCCATGGCTATGGCCTTGTTGATGGTCAGCCCTGGCAAATACGCATAGCTTCCTGGCGTATTGACCTCACCATTCACAAAAAATGACCGGTATTGCATGATCGCTATTTCTACACTGGGGTTGACCAGGTAGCCGTCGCGTAGTCCTTCGGTAATTTTCTTTTCCAGGTTGGGTGCACTGAGTCCTGCCACTTCTATTTCGCCAAGAAATGGATAGTTGATGACCCCGCTGTCGCCGAGTCGCACTTCAATCGATAGTTCTTCTTCGCCAAATACGCGAATGGATATGACGTCACCTGCCCCGAGTTGATACTGTTCATCGATAACCGAGCTGGGGGTTTGTGCGTTAGCTGTCTGCTGAATGCTGGCCAAGAGCGTTAGTCCTGCCAGACAATATTTCCAATTATTCGGGGTATATTGCATGGTTGATTCCTGCCGTAATTAATATGCTGCGTCGAAGCCGAGGAAGACCTGATTGCGTTCGTAGGACAGGGTTTCCGCATTGGCTCCTTGTTCGAGCGATGAAATGCCAGTTCTTACGTCAATCCACGGGCGTAGTTGGTAGAAAAATGTGAGATTCAGGCGTCTTATGTTTTCTCGTAGATCTGTGCCAGCGAAGTCCGCGCGGGTATAGCGGAATGAGGTGTTGGTGCGAACTTTTTCGCTCCAGGAGTGCTGCCAGCCCAGGAACCCGGATTTGGCATCGACAAAATTGGAGAAGGTTCCAAAGGATTCGACGGGACGTCTTTCCAGAATGAGCGTCAATTCGCTAAGCTCAGTTGGGCGCCAGGCCAGGGTTCCTGTCCAGCGCGGACGCTGATACTGGCCAATTTCCGGGTTATCAAAATCCTTTCGTACCAGTCCGGCCAGGAGGTTGACCGTCAACTGCTCGGTATCATGTTCCGCACCCAGGAGGAGTGCGGCTTCCCGGTTGTCTCGATTCGGAATCGGGGTAGCGAATTCTTCGTAGCGAATATCCCGGGCTTCCAGCTGAGTGAGAAATGCCGTCTTTCCGGTGATTCCGAATGAAAACAGTGCGTCACCATAGGTCGTCCTCCTGTCGGGGGAAGTCAGCTCTTCAATATAGTTGCGGTCGTTTGTTCCGAGTGTTACCCCAAGGTGGCCGCGTGCGCCTTCCGCACCATAGTCATAGTTCACAAATACACCCGACTGACGGTAGCGATCGCGCTCGAATATCAGGCTATCCAGATCCTCCGCGACCTGGTCGTTGAACTCTTCATTGATATCTAGATATGCGGCCCCCAGGGCAAGGCTATGACGCTGGTTCAGTTCCCAGTCCACGCCTGCAGTGAGCTCCTGGTCGGTAAAGGAGTCGCGATCCGTATCCAGATAGTCGCCATGGGAGAGCGAGTACTGCAGTGAGTAGATTGCGGTTCCCCGGTCATATTCCAGTGCCAGGCGCGGGCTTATCAGCATGAGATAGCTTTCGACGCCATCTTCCGGTGCATTGTTGATATTGTCGTCATAGCGCAAGTCGACGCCAACGGCCGGGGAAAGAAGAAACCCGGAACCCAGCTTTATGGGATCTGCAACTACAGGCAGGCAGAGTGTTGAAAGAAAAATACAGATAGTTTTTCTTAAATGAATTTTCGGGTTGATCAGCATGATCATGCGTCCTGCATTATTGCTATTGGCGGGAAACTCCATTTTCCCGTGTGCTCTGGTCAAGTCGTTTTAGCTGCTGACTCAGTAAGAGAGTTTAGAAACGCTTCTCAGCATTGCATGGCAAAATATGAAAAAAAATTATTGTAGGCGCACAGATAATTCAGTAGGCATTTTTCCCAACAAAACCTCTTGTCAGAGTCATGCACAAAATATAAATATCGAGAAAAATCGACCAGTTCCGGATGTAATGCAGGTCGTGCTCTACACGTTTGTGCATTTTTTCAAGGGTATCGGTCTCTCCCCGCCAGCCATTAATTTGTGCCCAGCCGGTGATGCCAGGCTTGACCTTGTGCCTCAGCATGTAGCCGCTGACAATACTGCGGTACTGTTCATTGTGTGCAACCGCGTGCGGCCGAGGGCCGACGATGGACATGTCACCACTCAATACGTTGAATAGTTGAGGAAGTTCATCCAGGGAAGTACAGCGAAGAAAGCGGCCAAAGGGGGTAATGCGCGGGTCATTGCGGCAGGCTTGGCGTATGTGTGTTCCATTCTCCTCACAGGTCATGGAGCGGAATTTCCACACATCAATGGTATGGCCGTTCAAGCCGTAGCGTCGCTGTTTGAACAGCACCGGGCCCCGACTGGTAAGCTTGATGCCCAGCGCGATCAGCAGCATTAGAGGGCTCAGCAGTACCAGAGCCAGCGACGCAACGACCATATCCTCGAGGCGTTTCAGCCAACTGTTGATACCCTGGATCGGAGTATCGTAGATACTCAACACGGCACTATTTCCAATGTGTTGCCAGCGTGCCCGCAACAGGTTGCTACCGAAAATATCCGGCAGTAAATAAACGGTTGCGGTGGTATCAGCAAAGGCAGCCAGCAGCTTGCCGATATGGTGCGCCTCGCTGGCTGGCAAGGCGATATAGACAAGATCCAGTTCACCTGCGCGGGCGGCCTGCAACGCCTGTTCCAGTTCTCCGGTAATCAGTAGCTTTTCTCCAGCGGATGCACTTTGCATGTCGTCGTGGCCGGGAATGCTGTAGATGCCCTGCAGACGAATACCGAGCTGCGGATTCTGCTCCAGGTCGTGGGCGAGCCGTACGGCGGCGTCATTCAATCCGAGAATGGCTGCCGAGCGCGTATTGCGATCGTGGATGCGTAAAAAGAGCAGAATGCGGCGCAGGGTATAGCGCCAGAGTCCGAGTCCGAACAGGGTAAGTGCAAACCAGGAGCCGACAACCAACCTTGAGAAGTGCCCGCTCTGTCCCGAGAAGTATCCCAGCAACATCAATAGCAGGCATGCTACAGCCCAGGTGAAGGCCGTGGTTATCAACATGTTGCGGTAGCTGTCCGTGCGCCAGGATCGGTAGAGTTCGAGCGATTCTGCGACAAAAACAAATATCACTACCCCGGTAAGGCCCGCAATCAACCAGTCCTTGGTCAGCTGATGGCCCAAGCCGGTCGTGCAAATAGCCAACGCCGCCAATATCAGCATACCGTCGACAAGTCGATATACTGCCGCCAGATCACTTTCGTGTGCGCGAATCCATCCCCGATACACTTCCAAACCTCCGGGGTGTTACCCCTACTACCAAAATCGGCATTCGATACTCAGGGATCACTGGCTGATCGATCCGGGTATCATTTGACCATAAAGGTTGGCAATTGAACGGCACACTGCAAGTGTGTGCAGTAAATATTGTCACCAGTGTTTTCGGAGGCGGGAACTATGCGAGTTTTTGGACCAGCGGCGAAGATACTGCCGTACCCAGCGACCAAGAAACCAGCCGAAGGGGATACCCAGAATGCCGGCCAGGCAATCGGCCAATGAGGCGGCACGTCGTGCGAGGAAGACGCCTTGCATCACTTCCAGGGCGACCGCTGCACTGAACAGACCGACCATCACCAGCAATCTTCCGCGAGGAGGGAACGCGAATACGGCGATATAAGCAATCGTCAGGCTGGCACTGAAGTGGATCAAGAGGTCGAAATAGGGAAATAGCAGTGGCAGCGGTTCGGAACGAAGCCCGCCATATATACAGATAATGAGCGTACCGAAAAGCACTAGCCGCCACTTCCCCTGATGTCGTTCGACGAGAGGGGAATTGGTGCGCCGGATCAGATTTTCCACGGGGCTCCGCTACTTTTATGTTGGTGGTGTGCGCCGGTTAACAAATGGATTTTCCGATGAATTTGGTTAACCGCGGAGAATCCGAGTGTTGGTGCGACGCGGCAGGAATAGCGTTCAGATGTTCAGGTGTAAGTGTATCCGTCCCTGTGAACCTGGCGGCCCCACCTGGCGAATACATGTGGGAAATAGCGTATTCGGGTGGACTCAGCCGAATTGAAGGCCGGTAAAGCTCTAACCAGGCGCTATTCTGCTGGTGCCCGAATACGGAAAGGCGTGTCTGTAACGTGTGTTCGCGGTTTGGGATATAGCCAGCCGCTAGCAAGTTTACGCAACGAAGAATCCCCATGAATCCATTGAACAAATTCCTGAGCATACTGTTTGGCCTGCTACTAAGTTTGGCGTCACAGGCGGACTACCATGTTGATTCCGGTGTGGGAAGTGACCGCAACGATGGCTCGGAGAAGTCCCCCTGGGCGAGCCTGAACAAGGCCCGTCGAACCTTGAAAAACGGGGGCCTGGTCATAGTGCACGGTGGGGAATACCCCGTGTTTGAGGAACGCGAAGCCCCGGGAGTAAGTGACTTTATCGAGTTCCGGGCTGCTCCGGGTACACGGCCAAGGCTCGGAGGGATAGAACTGGAATACCCCGAGGCAACCGATGCCTATCTCTCCTTTGATGGGTTTGATATCTATACCGAGCATCGGCTGCGCCTGGTGCAGGCAATCAACGCCCGCCACGTCAGGGTCAAAAACAGTGAGTTGCACTCAGATAGGTGGTCGCGTGGGCCGCGGGACGGTGTCTACGCCATCAACCTGCGTAGGGTGGCGCAATTTTTGATCGAGAGAAACCGTTTCTATGAAGTATTTCGCGGCGTACTCGTTCGCAATTCCGATCATGTCACCGTGCGTGGAAACTTCATCACCGTCAAAGGTTCCTCTGGCGTCATTTACTCCAGTGGCAGTCGCTATGGGGTGATCGAGAACAATCACATAACGGGAGAAGAGTACACCCGATATCCGGAAGATCCGCTGGCTTTCGACCGACCTCATCAGAGTATTATTGCCATCAGTGCCAATGATCTGGTGGTGCGGGGAAACCTGCTGCATGGCATTGGAAACTCGTCGGGAATGATGCTCTATCAGGACGAAATTCCCGGGGATGTGAGCGCATACAAAAACATCCTGATTGAGAGCAATGCACTGTACGATACCTCAAACAACAGTGCCTTCAGGATCTATAACCTTGGAGAGAATGTTGTTTTGCGAAACAATTTCTTCTTCTCCAAGAAACGCGAAGGCAACTGTGACGGAGTCACCGGCGATGGGCACTATCGATATAATGTGGCGTTAAACGTACACTCGGTGGCGGAGGGATACGACGGGTCTGGACTGGAGTTGTATAACAATATCTTTCTCGGCGCCGCGATGATTCCAGCAAACGCCCGGGAGAGCAATAATCTGTTCTGGTCGCTGCGTGCGGGGAAAAGTTGGCTCATGCAACCGATCAGCGAGGCATCCCGGTTGATTGTCGGAAGGGATGTCGATTGTGGAAACCATCCCATGGTGATGGAAGATGGCAGCTATTTCCGGACAAAAAATGATCTCACTTTTCCCCGGAAGTCGGTTTTCGATCTGACTCGGATGCCCGGGAGAGAAATGGAGGAAATTCGGGTCAATGAATCACAATTGCCGAAGTTTTTCCTCGCACCCCTGAAGGAAAACGGCTTCCTGGATAATCCGGTGCCCCGCGGTCTGGTTTCGCGGCCAGTTCCCGGACCATTGCAACAGTCCGAGGAGTGATTGCCTGCGGGCGCAGGAGTAAACCGTTCAGTTTGGCTGGTCGAGCCGCTGCCTGATGCCCTACATTGTCGTTGTCAGCTTTGAAACCTTCCGTGCACCTCCGGCTTTCTCCGGCGTATGGTTTGCAGTATCCGCTTGACCTGGTCGCGCTGCTGAATCGGTAACATCCGCCTTATCTCTTGTGATAAAAAGCGCAATCTGGCCAGCCCGCTCGCGCGATTGACCGGAAATTGCAGCAGTTCCGGCCACAGGGACTTGACAAAAGCGGAGGCGAGCATGTTTTCCATTCTCAGCTTTTCCGGCAAGGATAATATCGCCTTGTAATAGCGCGCACCACTGAACGGGCTGATGGAAGGATAGGTGATGTCGTGGCCGTACATACTGGGCCCCGCCCAGCAGGCTACCCGGAGTTCGATATAGGCAATATCCAGTAAATTGCCGACGCTGATACCAGGTGGAAGGCCAGCCAGCCATTTCCTGCAAAGATCAGTCGTCACCTCGTTTACCGGAATTTCCACCCGGTGCATGAATTCACGTGGCGTCAGTTCCTGCAGTTGATCATCTCCTGGATACCAGAAGACCGCACGCATTGCCTCACCACAGGTGCCGGTAAGCTCATGGCAGTGCTGGTTGTATACCCTGGCAGTGGTGCAAAAGGCGGAAATGGAATCTTCAATACAATGACCGGTTCGAATTAGCCAGTCCTTCATCTCTTCGGTGTCAGGCGGAATAAATTCAAGCCGCTGATAGTCAAGGTCAAATTTTCGAGCAATGCGGTGTGCAATATGACAGTCGAGCCGATTGCGCGTGTCATTCTGCCTAATTGTCTGGAAACGCATGCGTGGATATAGGTCGCGTGACGCTGCCAGTATCATGCGGGAATCAAAACCACCTGTCAGGTGTGCCACATTGTGGCCGGCATTGACCAGTGCCTTGACGTTCTCGGATACCCACTGGGTGATGATATCGCAAACGTCTTGGATAGTTACATCAGGTTGCCCGCGCAATTCGACGTCACCGGGCAGCGGGAAGAAACGTTCGCATCGGCCGTCTGCGATGGTCAGCCGGTGATTGGGTAGAAGGCGCCTGACTCCGAGGTAGGGGGTGACACCAAAGGGGTACCATGTTTCTCGCTTTCCCTCGGCAAAGGCGTTGCATATTTTCTCATCCTGCTCCAGCCTGACCAGCCTCTGTAATACCGCAGGGGTTGAGGCGGCAGTGGAGTGCTCTGGGCTGTACACGAGGGGCATCAATCCGGCCGCATCGGTGACAACCGCCAGCTTTTTCCGATACTGGAAGAAATAGAGGAAGCGACCGGCAATTTCCTCGTATTCTACCGCCAGACCTTTTTTCCGGGATGCTGCACGAATCGTGTCGCCATCTTTAAGAAGCCTGCCGCGAAACAGGGGCCAGCCGATAATCAGGCCTATGGTCTTGTCGTTTGAGTCGAGAACCTTTATCAGTTGCACTTCCGGCGCAAGGGACAGCCACCAGCCAAGATACTGGACCTGTCGCCATAGGGGAGAAATTTTTAACGGCGTTTTCGCCAGTAAAAATTGTTTGGGAAAGTGCATATTAACTTTCTTTCTAAAGTTGATCGTGCCTCTCGCAATTGATCCGGTGGGAAGCACTATGTTTTGTATTATTCAGCCGGGCTTTCCCGCTTACCGCCTTTATACGTCTTCACCCGCGACGGAGCGGGCGGGCAGGGCAATACGGCGTAGCAGGTGCCATAGCCGCTTGCCTTCCGCGCGCAGGTCAGGGTCGGCAAGCGCAAGCAGACCTGCCAGGCAACCAGCGATAGCCACGCCATACAGTAGTTGCAAAATCTGACCAGCAATATCCGTAGCTTCCGGATAGTTGCTGCCATACAAGATCACAGCGGTCGCTGCAGCGGTTGCAGCAGTGGCGAGCAGTATCAGCCGGAATACGAAAGTGCGCTTGCCTTGGGCCAGCGGTGCCAGATAGACCGATACGGCCAGGGCGACGATTTCTCCCGCGATACCAGTCGCGGCGACCGCCTGTACAGAATGCCCGGTCATTGCCAGATAGAGCGCAGCGGGGAGGGCAAAGCTCCGGAAAATGTTCGAGATCATCGCGTTTTCAGTATGCCCCTGACTGTTGGCAATGATCGAAGGGGCGATGCGAATCACGCGCAACGCCTGCATGATCCCGAGGATAACGATGACACTGCTGGCCTGGATGTATTCGGCGCCAAAGCTCAGTTGTATGAGCGCGGGCCCGGCAGTGGCAAATCCGACAACCATGATCAGTCCAAAGCAGATGCATGCGCTGAGTGCCAGGTTACAACAGCGTGCGTAGAGTCGGGCATTGTCACGATTGCGCGCCAGTACCGGCATTAGCAGGTAGGCGCTCAGTTTTGCAAATAACATGGTGGGTAACATGCACAGCGAAAACGCCACGCTGTACCAGCCCAGGGTTTGCATGTCGAATTGGGAGCCTACGACGACGCGGTCGCCCTGGAATATGCCGAACATCAGGAAGCCGTTTATTAATAGCGGCCAGCCGAAACGTAACTTTTTCCGCGCCAGTCTTGCGTTGAAGGTCCAGCGATAGGGGCGCCGGGCCAGCAGGTGTGAAGCCCCCACATACAGGACCGCCTGCAGGATAATCACCACCAGCATCACGCGGTAGTCATCAAAAAGCAGGGTGGCGACACAGGCTGTGGCCAGCGTCAGCACCTCGGGTATTGTGTCGAACAGCGCTGTCGGCAAAAAATCCAGCTTCCGTTGACGCACAACCAGATCAAAATGCAGCAGCCCATGGAGCGCAGGTACCAGTGCGATCACCTGGAAGGCACCGATCAGGTGAGGCAGCCCAAACAGCTGCGCTACCGGCGCGGCTATCAGCACCAGTATGCCTGCCAGTATCAATCCCTTGATGAACTGGAGCAGGTGCGCGGAAGCAAGCATGGCATCGCTGTCACCTTCATCGTCCTGTACCAGGACCCGATCCAGTGCCAGGTTGCTGGTCATTTCTACCAGCGAGATGGTTAGTGCGAACGTGGTTGCGATACCAAAGTTCTCACTATCTATGTGACGAGCGATGATGATATTGCGCAACAGCGAGCTTGAGAGCACCACAGCCTGGCTTACGCTTAATACCGAGGCTCCTTTGACAATTCTCTGACGAACAGACAAAACCGATTCCTGTATTCGCTGCACTTTCCGCTGACTTGGGTTGTGCGCTTGCTGCGAAAATTATTTTAATCCGGTACCGGGGCGTGACGCCGTGCGGGGTGAATCAAGTGTAGTCATTTATGTATTTTACAGGTGCTGTTTCATGCCATCTAATTACGGAAATATAAGAAGCGTCTTTCCTTTGGCCTGTCGAGCGGATCTGCCACGGATGCACTACCCTGTGATGGGTCGATAATGTCATCGCGATTGTGTGAGGTGTATCACAATATGTGCTGGCAAAAACACATCAATTAATTCAGAGAAAAACAGGCCGTTTGATGACAGCTATTTCCCTGCTTGGCGCGGCACCAGACACCGGAAACCTGGGGGTAAGTGCTTTGTCGCGCGCAGTTGCAATATCAATCAAGGCGCGTATCCCGAATTTGGACCTGTGCATTTTCGATAATGGCAGGGGCTTGCGGCGGGGCAATTTGCAGGTGGGTTCCGAGCAGTGGCCAATTCGCATGTGTGGTCTAAGCAACAGTCGGCGGATTTATCGCAGGGAAAGTATCGCGAACATGCTGCTCAGCCAAATACTGCCCGGGATAAAAAATCCCGGGGTACACACGCTGGCACAGTCTCGGGCGGTACTTGATATCAGTGGTGGTGATAGCTTTACTGACCTGTATGGCCCAAGGCGATTCTCCCTGATCAGTGGCCCAAAACAGATTGCGTTGCGCGAGCAGAGACCGCTGATTCTTCTGCCGCAGACTTATGGTCCTTTTCGCAACAAAAAAAGTCGCGCACAGGCAGCAGATATAGTGCGCCGCTGCCACTCGGCGTGGGCGCGCGACAGGCACAGTTTTGAAATTCTCTCCGAGCTGCTTGGTCCGGAGTTCGACCCCCGCCGTCACCACTGCGGTGTGGATGTGGCCTTTTTGCTGCCGGCGATGGCCCCCGCAAATATGGATCGTCGGATCAGATCCTGGCTCGACGGCGAGCAGGGAGAGGTTGTCGGATTGAACGTGAGTGGCCTTATTTTCAATGGTGGGAATGATGCGGCGCGTCAGTACGGCATTGTCGCCAATTACCCCATGGTGCTGCAGCAGCTGGTAGAGCGTCTGTTGGCAGAGACTGACGTGAACATACTTCTGATTCCGCATGTTCAGGTATCTCCAGACGAGTGCGAGTCAGATCTGCGGGCCTGCCGTCACTTGCTTCAGCGGCTGGGTCCGAGAGTCGCTGGCAGGGTGAAGATTCTTGACGGTGAATATAACGAGATGGAAATCAAATGGGTCATTGCCAGGCTGGGATGGTTTTGTGGCACGCGCATGCACGCAACGATTGCCGCCCTGTCCTCTGGCGTTCCCACTGCCGCGATAGCATATAGTGACAAGACCCGTGGGGTATTCGCGACCTGCAACCAGCAGGAGCAGGTATTTGACCCCAGAACCCTGGACAGTGGCGATCTGCTGGACGCCGTCTACCAGGCGTTCCAGTGTCGCAATTCACTGCGTGTGCCCCTGAGTGAGCAGTTGCCGGAAGTCATGGCCCAGGCACACCAGCAGATGGATAAAATCGCCGGTGATTGCATCAGTGCTTGAGGCCGTCAGTTTGCGATTTCCACGGTGTGGCAGTATCGAACGAATTTATTGTGTAGCGGACACGGAAGTCCATGCAGATTATCCAGACTATTGAAGACGTCAGAAACTATCATTTGTGCACCGGCTGCGGTGTCTGCGCGACGCTGGAAAGTGAGCGCTACGAGATGGAGGACGTCACCAGCGAGGGGATGCGGCCGCGGGTAAAAGACAGCGCGCCGGAATCCAGCGGTGCTGCGTTCGGTGCCTGTCCCGGAGTACGCCTGCAGCACGACTTCAACCGCGAAGACGGCGGCTTGATTCGGGACCTGCGTGCGGCCTGGGGGCCGGTATATGAGGTGCTCGAGGGGCACGCCAGTGACGAAGAACTGCGCTTTTCCGCATCCAGCGGCGGCGCCGCCAGCGCACTGGCGCTCTACTGTCTGGAGCGGCGCAGTATGCGGGGAGTGCTGCATACCGCCTCCGACCCGGTGCATCCTTATCGCAACCGCACCGTTTTCAGCCGCGACCGCGCCGACCTGCTGGCCGCCACCGGTTCACGCTACGCACCTTCAAGCCCCTGCGCCGAACTCCGTCAGATTATCGACGCAGACGGCGAGTGTGTATTTATCGGCAAGCCCTGCGATGTGGCGGCGGTACATGCCGCACAGAAAAGTACCCCTGGGCTGCGCGATAACCTCGGCCTCAGCATCGCATTTTTCTGCGCCGGCGTTCCTTCCACCAGTGCCTCTCTCAAACTTGCCGCATTGCAAGGCGCGGATTCACCCGAATCCATCCGGGCTTTGCGCTATCGCGGTAATGGTTGGCCCGGTGTCTGGTCTCTGGACTATGAGACAAAGAGCAAGAGCGCGCAGCGACGCACAATGAGTTACCAGGAATCCTGGGACTTTCTTCAGCGGCATCGTCAGTGGCGCTGCTACATCTGTCCAGACCACACCGGGGAGTTTGCGGATATCGCGGTGGGCGACCCGTGGTACCGGGAAGTCGAACCGGGTGAATCCGGAAGCTCGTTGATTGTGGTGCGTACCCGCCGCGGGCAGGAGATCCTGGATGGCGCCATTGCTGCCGGATACCTGAAGGTAACCGGCAGCGATGTCAGCCTGTTACCCCGGTCCCAGCCAAACCTGCTGAGCGCACGCGGTAGCCTGTGGGCACGGCTGCACACACTGCGTTTGTTCGGTGCGGCCGCACCGAAATTTTCGGGCTTCGCACTTTTTCCTTTCTGGTGGCGGGAGCTCGGATTCATGGAAAAACTGCGCTCGGTATTCGGCACGGTGAAGCGCATTTATAGGAAAAGGCTGCGGCACCCGATCGAGGGGGCACCTTGATGCCGAAAACATTCAAGCAATCTTCAATCAATTTTGTGCCGTGCCCGGGTGAGGTGACCCATGACTGAACGTGTGATGCCGGAACATTTTGGTGGCGCGCTGTGGGCCGATCAGACGATGGCGCACCCAATCGGCTTGGCTGCCTTGTCGGTCGCGCTGATCGCATTACTGATATTGCCGCGGCGCTATCAGCTGTTTCCATTGATCATGATTGCGGTTGCGCTGCCCGGTGCCCAGCGTATCGCGATATTCTCTCTGGACTTCACGTTTGTGCGAATTCTTATACTTGCGACCCTCGCGGCAATTTTTTTGCGCGGGCAGTTGCGCGAGATTCGCTGGGGGCTGCCGGATAACCTGATACTTGCGGTCACGCTATGGAATCTGCTGGCCTCGGGAATGCTGAGTGGCGGGTTTGAAGGTGTGATTACCAGTGCCGGTGGCGCCATCGATACATTTGGCGCTTACCTGATAGGGCGCGCCTGCCTGCGTTCATTCGAAGATGTGCGCCGTCTGCTGCTGTGGTTTGCAGCATTGTCACTGCCAATGCTCGCCTTCTTCGCGCTGGAGCAGGTGAGTGGCCGCAACCTGTTCTCCATATTTGGCGGCGTTCCAGAGGAAACGCTGGCGCGCAATGGTCGCTTGCGGGCCCAGGGGCCATTCTTGCATCCAATCATGGCCGGATTGTGCTGGGCGACCATTCTGCCCTGCCTGATAGCGCTGTGGCAGAGCCGTACCGGTGCGCGCATGCTGATTGGCGCGGGCATCGTGAGTATGCCATTGATTGTGCTGGCTACGGCGTCAAGTACGCCGGTAGTTGCCTTGATGTGTGCATTGGCCGGGGTTGCGTTTTATTCCTGGCGCCACTACATGCGCTCTCTGGCGATAGCAATGGTGGGGGTACTTTTTGTACTGCATCTGGTGATGGAAATGCCCGTATGGCACCTGCTATCGCGCATCGACATTACCGGTGGATCCACCGGTTGGCACCGCTATAACCTGATTCAACAGTCGATCAATCATTTTGGGGAATGGTGGGCCTTTGGTACCAAAGCCACCGCACACTGGGGCTGGGGAATGCAGGATATAACCAATGAATATGTGCTTGCGGGCGTCGATGGGGGAGTCGTCCAGTTACTGCTGTTTGCCATGTTTCTTGCTGTGTTGTTCTTGCGCCTGGGGCGTGCGCAGCGCATGACAACTTCTGTGGCCGCAAGCCGGCTACTGTGGGGACTGGCGGTCATGCTATTCGTGCACTGCGTCAGCTTTCTCGCCGTATCTTATTTCGGGCAAATGGTATGTATTTTCTATCTGTCAGTCGGTGGCATTGCCGCAGTTAGCGAGGTACGTAGCCCGCTTAAGGGAAGGGTGCGATCGGGACGGGCAGTGCCATTGCCAGCAGCGAGCTCTGGATTGTGAACTCTTACTTCATCAGCAGCGGTGAATGACTATGCCGACCCCCCCTTTACTCAACATAGTGTTTGTCTGCTACAACTGCGGCGAGGAAATCTGCCGGGCACTGCAAGACATAGCGGACGGTGACCTCCCGATAGAAGACATAGAATTTGTCGTAGTAGACAATGCCTCCAGGGATGACTCTTGTGCGTTACTACGCGCGTTGTCATCGCCACAGATAAAGCTGATCGAGTCGGAAAAAAACCTCGGATTCGCCGCTGGCTGCAATCTGGGAGCCAATGCCATCTCCAACTCGGCGCCTATTCTGTTTCTGAATCCCGATGTGCGACTGCAACACGATAGCCTGGTTAATCTTCTGGAGTTCGCGGCGGAGAATCCCGGTTGTGGAATCTGGGGCGGTGTTACCTGTAACGTGAACGGGGCGCTCGACGGAAAATCTGCCTGGCGCGAGCCTGGCTTGCTATCGCTATTATGCTGGAGCCTCGGTGTGGACAAGCTTTTGAGTATAGGCTTGCGCCGTACCAGCGGTGGCTACTCCCAGCGTTCTATCCAAAGAAATGGCGATGTGGATGCGGTTTCCGGATGCTTTTTATTGATCGACCAGGAACTGTTTCGGCAGCTCAGCGGGTTCGATGAGGATTTTTTTCTGTATTCCGAGGAAATCGACCTGTGCCGCCGGGCCCGTATGCTGGGGGCGCGACCGCGGGTAACAGATCGCGCTGTGATTATGCACGCTGGCAGTCAGACGCTGACCGGGATCAACAAACTGAACTTCCTGTACCGGTCAAAGTTGCGGTATTTCGCCAAGCATGGATCAGAATTTCAGGCGGAAATTGCCGGCTGGTTGATCGCATTGGGTACCTGGTTGCGCCTGGTCGCCTTCTCGGTACTCGCGCGCGCTGACGACAAGTATAAAGTGCAGCGGGATCTCTGGCGCCAGTTCGCCAATAGCCAGCAGGAATGGGCGCCCTGATATGTCGTTCGAGCTAAAACCTTCGGTGATTATTCCCGCGCACAATGAAGCCGCTACCATCGGCAAGTTGCTGAAGGCGATATATCCCGGTGTGCAGAGTGGTAAGTACACGATCACGGTTGCCTGTAACGGCTGTAGTGACAGGACCGCCGGTGTAGTCCGGCATTTTTTTCCTCAGGCTCGCTGTCTTGACCTTGCCCGCGCCGGCAAGGCGCGCGCGATCAATGAAGCCGAAGCGCAGGGTCTGGGATTCCCCAGGATCTATGTGGACGCTGATGTTTATATCAATCAGGAAGCGCTACTGGCGTTGATTGATGCCTGCAGAAAATCTACCGATCCGGTAGTGGTCGCCCCGCAGGGTGTACTGCGTAACGGCGACAGTGACTTTTTCGTGAAATACTACTACCGCGCCTGGAAAAAGACGCGGTTTTTCACCGAATATGGCTACGGTGCCGGGGTATATGGCTTGAACCGGGCTGCGCGGCAGTCGTTTTCCAAGTTTCCTGACCTGATTTCCGACGACGGGTATATTCGCGCAATATTTGGCTATTCCAATATCGCCGTGTGCGAGCAGGCGCACAGTGAGGTGTGGGTTCCTGGCAATTTTCGGGATTTACTGCGGATAAAAACCCGCAGCAAGCTGGGAAAGTTGCAGCTTGCCAAGCGGCAGGAATGTACCGTTCCCGCGGGCACATCTACCTCGCGTTTCACCAGTCGGCCATCCCTGGTGGAGTGGGTCGTATACTATGCGGTCAATGCACTCGCCTATGTCAATGCATTGCGCTACCGTCGCCGGGGGGCTCGTTATCGCTGGCACCGCGATGAATCCAGCCGCGGCGCCACCTGAAGCAACATTGATCACTTTCGCGCAAGCCATTCCAGGCTGCGCCGCCACCAGCGCCGTGCGTACTCCAGCATTCCGGTGCGCTCGAGCAGATAACGTGCGGTGTGATTTGCCCGGTGTGTCATGCTGTCGATGACCCGGGCGATACGGGCTGGTGCGGAACCGGCAAACAGGTGCAGGGTCGCCTCGTTCCGGTGCTCGCTCCCGTACAGTTGCTTGTAGTCCGCATTGCCGAAACCAAAATCGAACCAGCGCACCCCTTCTTCCTGCATGTGTTCGAAGATACGCCGCAGCAAATACCCGCCGGGGCCGACCTTGCGAAATTCCGGCAGATATGACCCCGCCATGTAACAGCAAGTGCCCCGTCCTATTGCGCCGAGACCATATGCGATATTTATGCCGTCTGCTTCCAGCAGGTAGCCACGCAGATTACCGCTGGCGGCGAGGATATTGAGTATCCTGTGCCAATGCGGGTCGTTGCTTACCCCAACTCCCAGGCCGCCCTGGTAACTCCGCTTGCCGATACCGGCGGCGGCGTCTATAAATTGCGCGACCTCTCCCGGTTGGCGCAGTTCACGCACGTGCACCTGGCCGTTGAAGTGGGTCTCCAGTTTGCGATCCTTGCGACGGAAAGAACGGCGGGTCTTGGACGAATTGGTTATCACCGCTTTTCCGTCGTCGTCGGTAAGCTCCGTGAACCAGTGACCTGTAATTGCGGGCCTGCTGTCTCCCAGCGCGCACAAGCCAGCAAACAGCTGGCCATCGATTTCACTGTCGAAGGGCAGGTGGTGGATTGAAATACAGTCCACCTCACCGCGAGAAAGAATTTCACGGAGATACACCAACTGCAGGCTGGCGATTTGTGCGCTGCCTGCCTGCAGCCCGCCGTGGACGATTTCCAGGGTGCGCAACCTGGGGGTTGGAATCCGCACAGGCCCGATCGTGCGCTTGGGGCGGGCAACAGTGATCCGGCCGATCAGAACGCCCGCGGTGGTTGCACCGTCCTGCCACAGGGCGATGTGTGGTGCCCTGTAGCTGGTATTGGCTTCGAGAAATGGCAAGAAAAAATCCGTAGTTGCGTGTAGCGAGCGGGGCGAGTCGTTATTGCCGCTGTTTTCCCAGGCTTCCAGCAGGATACGTGCACCGGCTATATCCGTTGCGATTCTTGGGCTCGCCCGACCCTCTTGGCATTGGGCCGACAAGGGCGTCCCGCGCAGGCCTTCGGCCTCAACCTCCAATTCCATTTGTGACTCCTGGCTGTGTTAGCGTATCCGCTCACCTTCAAGTGGCTTGAGAAATTCACGCCTGCTGTGGTGCAGCTGGCTGGGTGACATATCCCACCACTTGAGCGCTTCCAGTTTGGCAATGGTGTCGTGGGAGAACCGGTAGCGCACCACCCGTGCCGGGTAGCCGGCGACCACTGCATAGGGCGGCACGTCCTCGATAACGATGGCGCCAGCTGCGATTACCGCGCCATCGCCAATTTTCCGCGTGGGATACAGGATTTTGGCTCCATCGCCGATCCACACGTCATTGCCCACTTCGATGGCAACCCGGTCGAGAGCGTAGCCGGTACTGAAGCCCATCCCGGGGTAGTAAAAGATTCCGTGGGTTGAGAGGGTATTGCGCGGGTGATCCGCGTTCTGGAAGCGTGCGGTACGGTAGATGGTGCAGTACTTTCCAATGCGCGTAGAGGACTTCAGTTTCACCGGATCAAAGGTAACGCTGCTGAAGTCATCCACCTCGATAGCGTAATATTTTCGGTAGAGCTCGCGTATGGTGATACTGAAAGTGGAGCCGCCCTCCAGTTTGAGAATCAGCTTCTGCAGCAGTGCCCGCACACTGTTGCGGGGGATGGCGAACAGTGGTGCGAGCAGACGCGCAGCAATCGGGGAGCGGCGCATCTTCATGCCGTGGGGAAAGTTTGGCAGGTCTGCCGTATCTTTGCGGCGTTGCACCGCCTCCAGAATCGCATTGACCTGCTGTTCGGTCTGCTCATCCACGCCGGCGGTGGCCAGTACTTCCTGCTCGCTCTGGCCTTCCCCCAGTTTCTGGATCGCCTCCGCCAGGGCCGCCACCGTCGGGAAGTCGAACAGCAGGGTGGGAGGCAACTCCTGGTCAAACAGGGAGTTGAGCCGGGTGATTGCGTGCAGTGCCAGCAGTGAGTGTCCGCCAAGGTCGAAGAAGCTGATTTCGTCCGATGGTACCGGGGTCTTCAATAGTGCCTTGAAGACCTCGCGGATTGCCGCGGTGATTTCCGCGGGGGCAGCGGCGGGCTTTTGTGACGGCGCCTCGGAAACTTCCGCGGCGCTCGATGCCGCCGCCGGGCTCGGGGCCGCCTCCATTAACCGTCCCTGAGATTCGGAAACGTCCGTGGCTGTTGGTGCGTCGGGCACCGCGGGCGCGGGCTGGCCAGTCGAAGCCGCGGTGATTTCCTGTGCAATTTCCGGAGCCACAAAGGCCTTGCGATCCACCTTTCCGTTCGGTGTCAGCGGAAACTCGCTGGTGGTGACAAAGGCCGCCGGCACCATATATTCCGGCAGGGATTGCCGCAGCCGGCGGCGCAGCGCCTCACTGTCGGGACTGGTTTCGCCTGCGGCGATCACGTAGGCCACCAGGTACTTGCTGCCACAGTCGTCATCGTGGGCAATGACCACACTCTGGCGCACCGCTGGGTCTTCCGTCAGCACCGTTTCTATTTCGCCCACTTCCACGCGGAAGCCGCGGATCTTCACCTGGTGATCCATGCGCCCCAGGTACTCGATACGCCCGTCGCGCCGGCGCACCACCAGGTCCCCGGTACGGTACAGGCGTTCGCCCCCTAGTGCCGCACAGGGGAAGAATTTTTCCTGTGTGAGTGGCTCGCGGTTGAGGTACCCAAGCGCCAGCCCCTCGCCACCAATACACAGTTCGCCGGGAACTCCCACCGGCATCAGTGCAGCGCTGGAATCCAGTACATACAGGGTGGTATTGGCGATCGGTTCGCCGATAAACGCCGCATCTTCCGGTTTGCGAATGGGGCAGGTGGAAGACCAGATGGTGGTTTCGGTGGGGCCGTACAGGTTCCATACCTCGAGGCCACGCTGGATCAGGCGATCGGCGAGGTCCCGGCCCATGGCTTCTCCACCGCACAGGACTCGCACCGAAGGCTGGCCCTGCCAGCCGTGGTCGAGCAGCATGCGCCAGGTGGAAGGGGTCGCCTGCATGACCGTGACATTGTGGTCCCGCAGGCAGTGCTGCAGGGCTACCGGGTTGCGAGATTGTTTTGCGTCCTGAATCACCAGGCGTCCACCGCTGAGCAGTGGCAGGAAGAGCTCCAGCATGGCGATGTCAAAACAGATGGTCGTCACCGCGAGCAGGGTATCGTCCGCGCTAAACCCGGGGCGCTGTTGCATGGAGCAGAGAAAGTTGACCAGGCTGCGCTGGGCAATCTGTACACCCTTGGGCTTGCCGGTGGAGCCGGACGTGTAGATGACGTAAGCGGGGCCGTCGCTGTCGGCAATGGCCGGCAAATCCGAGGTGGCCCCCTGTTCGAACGGTGCGCTGTCCCCGAGGAGCAGAGGTTCGTCGGGGATTTCCGGCAGCCGGGCGCAGCTCGCGGCATCGGTAACCACCAGCGCCGGGGCACTGTCTTCCAGTATGTGGGCGATACGATCGCCGGGGAATAGTGGGTCCAGTGGTACATAGGCGGCGCCGGCTTTCCATACCGCGAGCAGTACCACCACAAGATCCGGGGAGCGCTCCATGCACACAGCCACCAGTGATCCCGCACCCACGCCGCGCGTGCGCAGCAACTCCGCAACACCATTGGCGCGCTGGTTTAACTGCTGGTAACTCAGGCTAACGTGCTCACCGATGAGCGCGGTTTGCTCGGGGCGTTTTTCCACTTGCTGTTCGAACAGTTGCGCGGCAGTGAACTGCAGTGGCAGGTCCTCTGCGGTCTGGTTCCACTCGCTGCACAATTGCGCGCGTTCCGTAGGGGCCAGGAGGGGCAGGGTGGCAACCGGACGATCGGGCATTTCCACAATACTGGTCAGAAGTTGCACGTAGTTCTGGCACAGGCTGTCGGCGGTCTCCCGGTCGAACAGGGCACGGCGGAATTCGAGGCTGCCGGAGAGACCCCTGTCGCTTTCGAGTACCGACAGGGTGAGATCGAACTTGGCCCCGCCGGCGTGCGCGTTCAACGGGGTGACCTGCAGGCCCGGAATCTGCCACTGGCCCGCCTGTTGCTTGCGGTGGATGAACAGGTGGCGAAAGAAGGGAGATTCACCGCTTGCACGTTGCGGGTTCAGTGCTGTCACCAGGTCTTCAAATGACACCTGGTCGTTGGCGAAGGCGTCGATGGAAGTTGCACGCACACGTTGTAGCAGGGTGCGGAAGTCCGGTTGCCCGGAAAAATCGGTACGCAGTACCAGCGTATTGATGAACAGGCCGATCATCGATTCTGACTGGGTGTGCTGGCGGCGTCCGCTCGGTGTGCCGACGACAATATCCAGCTGCCCGGTATAGCGGTGAAGCAGCAGTTGCCAGGCTGCCAGCAGTAGCATAAAGCTGGTGGCGGATTCCCGTCGCGCGAGTGCGCCCAGTGCCGCCCACAGGGATGCGGGCAACTTGAATTTCACCAGCCCGCCGCGAAAGTCCGCGGATTGCGGCCGCGGCCGGTCCGCCGGCAAGTCGAGTGGCGCCGGGGCGTCGGCGAGCTGCTGTTTCCAGTAGTCCAATTGGGCCTGGTAGGGGGCACCGGTACTGCGCTGCTGTTCCCAGTAGGCGTAATCCGCGAACTGGAATGCCAGTGGCGGCAGTGATGCGGGCCGTTGTTGTGTGAAGTCGGCGTACAGCTGGCGCAATTCGCGGAAGAATATCCCGCTGGACCAGATGTTGTCGTAGATGATGTGGTGGAAGGTCAGTGCGAGAATCGCCGCCTTGTCTTCGATGCGAATCAAGCGTGCGCAAAACAGTGGCCCCCTATCCAGAGACTGGGGTTCCTTCAACAGCTTTTGGCAATAACTGGTGGCGCGGCTGGTGCGGCCGGCTCTGGGCTGCTCGCGCAAGTCGGTTATCGGCAGCCGGAATGTTTCGGTGGGTACAACCTGCTGGTAGGGGCCCTGGGCATCCTCGGGAAAAAGGGTGCGCAGGATATCGTGGCGCGCGACAATTGCACCCAGTGCCTGCTCCAGCGCGGGGACATTCAGTTTGCCCCGCAGCAGCACGATATTGGAAATCTTGTAGGCGTTACCGTTGCCCCACAGTTTTTCCGAAAGCCACATGCGTTGCTGTGCGGCACTGAGTGGAATGCGCGCGCTGGCAGGCGCGTGGGTAAGGCTCTCTGCCGCGGCCTTCTCTTCCGTTTTGGGGGCGGTGGCATCGATACGCTCACCCAGTGCGCGCAGGCTGGTGCTCTCGAAAATACTGCGAATATCCAGGCTTACGGAGAAGTGCTCGTTGATCCGCGCCAGTAGCTGTGTCGCGCTGAGGGAATGGCCGCCCTGTGCAAAGAAGCTTTCGCCGACGTTGACGACGTCCCGCGCTAGAAGCTCTTGGCAGGATTCCACCAGGAACTCTTCGGTGCCGCCGCTTGCGGTAATCAGCTCGGCACCGCGCAGCTGATTGTCGGCGGTCGGTGCCGGCAGTGCATTGCGGTCCACCTTTTTGTTCGGTGTTTTCGGCAGTTGTGCCAGGCGTACATAGACTGTGGGAATCATGTAATAGGTGAGCTGTTCCGCCAGATAATCGCGCAGCTCCTGAACGTTCGGAGCTGCGTCGCCGGCGGGCACCAGGTAGGCCACCAGCTGTGCCTCTCCGCGAATATCCCGCGACACCACAACCGCTTCGGAAATCTGCGGATGCGCCAGCAGGCGCGCTTCCACTTCTGCCACTTCGATACGAAAGCCGCGAATTTTTACCTGGAAGTCCTTGCGCCCGCGGTGGTGCAGCAGGCCATCCGGGTCCATTTGCCCCAGGTCACCGGTGCGGTAAATGATGATCGATGGATTGTCATTGTCGCGACTGAAAGCCTTGTCGCTGGATTGCGTATCTTTCCAGTAGCCCAGCGCCAGGTAGGGGCTGCGCACGGTGATCTCGCCAATTTCGCCGTTGGCGACTTCGCGCCCATCTTCACCGAGAAGTACAACCTCAACGCCTTCCACCGGGTAGCCAATCGGTACCACATCGCCATCGAGGACAGTATCCCGTCCAATATGGAAATAGCGTATGGTGCCCGTTTCCGTGGAACCGAGCCCGGTATAGAACTCTATATCCTGGCCGAAAACCTTACGTGCAAGTTCGACATCGCTGGTAAGTACGCGCTCGCCACCGAAGGTCACCAGTCGGATACTGAATTCGTCGGTCGCCCCGCGATACTGGGTGGCAAACTCGCGGAAAAGGGATGCCACCGAATGGTAGATGGAAATACGGCGGGAGATCAGCCACTCTCCCAGCTTGTCGACGCCATCGCGGTGGAAATCGTAGGGAAAGAGTGCTGCACCATTTAGCAGTGCGCCGAAAATACAGTAAACCGAGGCGATGACACTGCAGGAGTAAACCTGGGTCATGCGGTCCTGGGGCGACACCTTCTGCAGATTGGTGCGACGCATGCAGCCGTGCAACAGGTTGCGATTATTCTGCACTACGCCTTTGGGGTTGCCGGTGGAGCCGGAGGTGTAAATGATGTACGCGAGGGCATCCGGAGAAATCGCGATGTCCAGGTTGTCACTGGGAATGCTTTCCGGAATGTCGTCCAGATCGAGGATTCGGGTCGCGTTGCCGGCAAGTTCTGCTGCGGCCTGGTGATTGGAGCCTTTGCTCAGGATCAGCGCTGCCTGGGACTCGCGATAAATGTGGCGGTTGCGCTTCGCCGGGAACGCCGGGTCGATCGGAACATAGGCGTGGCCACATTTCAGTACCGCAAGAATCGCGGCAATCTGCGTGATACCTTTCTCTAGAAAGGTTGCAACGCGTACCGGTTTTTCCGCGGGGGCAAGGGCGAGGATTTTCCTTGCCATGCGGTTCACCAGATGATTCAGGGCACTGTAGCTGAGAGAGGCATTGCCGTCGGTAATTGCGAGGCGCTCGCCGTGACGCGCCACCTGCTTTTCAAAGCGCTGGGCAATTGACTGCTCGGTTTCCTCGATGGTGAATTGGGTAAAATCACACTCAAGTGGTTCGACAGTATTCATACGCTGGCCTTACGGTAGATGGTGCAGTGCTCGCGGATCCATTCACGGGAGCGGCGGCTGAATGGCTTCCTTCCCCAGTAGGCGCCAGCCCAGCCATCCCCGCGGTCTTGCCGGGCGTCGTTATGGATCTCTTCGATAAGGTAGTCTTCCGGCTGCAGCTCGAACTTCTTGGTCAGTTGCACGCGCATATCGATGTCCATGCCGTTTACGAACAGCGCGGAGTCGGAGTGCATGAGTTGCTGCAGGTTGGCAAAGGCCCGGCGTGCATTTTTGGCCGGCAGGTGGAACAGCACATTCTGGGCAAAAACCAGATCCGCCTGGCCCAGGGAAGCGATAAACCCCGGATCCAGCATGTCGCCCACGCGGAAGGAAATCGGTCGCAGGATTTCGGGTTTTACCCGGTAGCGGCCGTCCACCAGGTCGAAGGTTTCGCCGACAAATTCCTCGGTGACAAAGGGCCCCTGGTGCACCTCTTCTTGGCTGTAATTCGGATTCTGTGCCCGCTCGATCACATCTGGCACTATGTCGTAGGCTTCGATTTGATACTCCAGCTGCGGAAAGTTGCGGCGCAGTACCGCGGAGAGCGATATGGGTTCGGCACCGCTGCAGCAGCCGAACACCAGAATGCGCAGGGGGCGAGAGTGGGCCTCGATCATCTGCGGGAGTATTCGCTCTGCCAGCACGCGGTACTGGTGGGGGAATCGGTAGAACTGGGTGTAAATACGGTTTTTGCGTGGTGCGGTTTTTACTACCAGCCAGTGCTTGATATGCCGCAGAATATTTCTGAGACGGGACGAACTATCCATGTCGACGGGGCTTCCTAACTTTTTGATACTGTTACGAACTTTTTATAAAAAGCGGATTGACGGGTGAAAACGCCGGTAATAATGCGCGTCGCTGTGGTCCTGTAATGGATCCCTGTGGATGATTCGGCGCTTTATACTGCTTATGACGGCGCAATCGACGTTACATCTGGTTCAGGTCCGGCGTGCCCCAGAAATTATAGGTTTTCGCGACGATTTGGCCGGGTATTGGGATGAATGTAAGGCCAATTATTGTTGGATGTCCGCGGCGCTAGTGGGGAGGGCCGGTGGATGAATTTTTCTACGACATTTGCGACTGAAAAATTGCCGCGGGCGGGAAATACTGGGAGAGAGGTCAAGTGTGAAAAAATGCGAGGGAGAAAATCTTAGATAAATAGCCGGGTTGCAGGAGGGGCCGGCGGTTAAACCGCCCCTTCCTGTGGGGGAGGGGCGGAGCAGAGTCAGCCGCGCTTGGCCGCAAGCATCGGCTTCAGAAACCGCCCGGTATGCGAGCCCTTGATTTTCGCCACCTGTTCCGGCGTGCCGGTTGCGATAATTTCACCGCCGCCGGAACCGCCCTCGGGGCCCAGGTCGACGATCCAGTCCGCGGTCTTGATCACGTCCAGGTTGTGTTCGATCACCACAATGGTATTGCCGTGATCGCGCAGCCGGTGCAGTACATCCAGTAACAACTGGATATCCGCAAAGTGCAGGCCGGTGGTTGGCTCGTCGAGAATGTACAGGGTCTTGCCGGTGTCGCGCTTGGACAGCTCCCGCGAGAGCTTCACCCGCTGGGCCTCACCACCGGAGAGGGTGGTCGCGGCCTGGCCGAGTTTGATATAGGAAAGACCCACGTCCATCAATGTCTGCAGTTTTTTGGCGATGGCCGGTACCGGGTCGAAAAATTCCCGCGCATCCTCCACGGTCATCTCAAGGGTCTCGTGGATGTTCTTGCCCTTGTAATGTACCTCCAGCGTCTCCCGGTTGTAGCGTTTGCCCTTACAGGTATCGCAGGGCACATAGATATCCGGCAGGAAATGCATTTCCACCTTGATCACGCCGTCGCCCTGACAGGCCTCGCAACGCCCGCCCTTCACGTTGAAGCTGAAGCGGCCCGGCTTGTAGCCCCGCGAGCGCGCCTCCTGGGTGCCGGCAAACAGTTCGCGAATGGGGGTGAAAATGCCTGTGTAGGTGGCCGGGTTGGAGCGCGGTGTGCGGCCGATGGGGCTCTGGTCGATATCCACGCACTTGTCGAAATGATCCAGCCCGTCGATTTTCTGGTGCGGGGAAGCCTTGAGGGTGGTGGCCTTGTTCAGGGCGGTTGCCGCCAGCGGATACAGGGTGGTGTTGATCAGGGTGGATTTGCCGGAGCCTGAGACACCGGTGACACAGGTGAACAGGCCCACGGGAATTTCCAGGCTCACATTCTTCAGGTTGTTGCCGGTGGCGCCCTGGATACGCAGCATCTTGTCGCTGGCGGGATTGCGCGCTTCCGGCACCACAATCTGCTTGGCGCCGGACAGGTACTGGCCGGTAAGTGAGCGCTCGCAGGCGGCAATCTCGTCGTGGCTGCCGGCGGCCACCACTTCGCCGCCGTGCACGCCGGCACCGGGGCCGATATCGACGATAAAGTCCGCCGCGCGGATGGCGTCTTCGTCGTGCTCCACCACGATTACGGTATTGCCGATGTCCCGCAGGTGGGTGAGGGTGGCGAGCAGGCGCTCGTTGTCCCGCTGGTGCAGGCCGATGGAGGGCTCGTCGAGAATGTACATGACGCCGACGAGGCCGGCGCCGATCTGGCTCGCCAGGCGGATGCGCTGGGCCTCACCGCCGGACAGGGTCTCGGCGCTGCGGTTCAGGGTCAGGTAGTTCAGGCCCACATCCACCAGGAAGCGGAAGCGGTCGCGCAGTTCCTTGAGGATCTTGTCGGCGATCTCTTTCTGCGCGCCCTGAAATTTGAGTTGGTTGGTGAAATAGTCGAAAGCATCGCCCACCGGCAATTCGGTGATCTGTGCCAGGGTGCGGTCGTCCACGAATACATTGCGCGCTTCCCGGCGCAGGCGGGTGCCGCTGCAGTCCGGGCATTTCTGCGTGCTGAGGTATTTCGCCAGTTCCTCTCGCACCGACTGGGATTCGGTGTCCCGGTAGCGGCGCTGGAAATTGGGGATGATGCCCTCGAAGGTGTGGCGGCGCACGGTGATGTCGCCGCGGTCGTTCACATAGCTGAAGTCGATATCGGTGTCACCGCTGCCCTGCAGTATGACCTCGCGATCGCGCTTGCGCAGCTTGTTCCAAGGCTTGTCGAGGTCGAAGCCGTAGTGTTCCGCCAGCGAATCCAGCATGTGGTAATAGTAAATGTTGCGCCGGTCCCAGCCGCGAATCGCACCCTCGGAGATGCTGCTGGCCGGGTCGAGAATCACTTTTTCCTCGTCGAAGAACTGTTTTACCCCGAGGCCGTCACAGGCGGGGCAGGCACCGGCGGGGTTGTTGAACGAGAACAGTCTCGGTTCCAGTTCGTCCAGTGAGTAATCACATACTGGGCAGGCGTGGCGGGCGGAGAACAGGCGGTCTTCCTGGTCGCCGTCCATAAAGCTGATGGCGGCGATGCCGTCGGTGAGGTTCAGCGCGGTTTCGAAGGATTCCGCCAGCCGCAGCTGCAGATCCTCGCGTACCTTGAAGCGGTCCACCACCACCTCGACGGTGTGCTTCTTGCGCTTGTCCAGCTTGGGGGTGTCGTCCAGGTCGCACACGGTGCCGTCGATGCGCGCGCGCACGAAGCCGTCCCGGCGCAGCTGTTCGAACACGTGCAGGTGCTCGCCCTTGCGGTCGCGGATCACCGGTGCCAGCAGCATGATTTTGCTGCCTTCCGGCAGCGCCAGCACCTGGTCCACCATCTGGCTGATGGTCTGGGCCTGCAGCGGCTCGTGGTGCTCCGGGCAGCGGGGCTCGCCGACGCGGGCAAACAGCAGGCGCAGGTAGTCGTAGATCTCGGTGATGGTACCCACGGTGGAGCGCGGGTTGTGGGAGGTGGACTTCTGCTCGATGGAGATCGCCGGCGACAGCCCCTCCACGGTGTCCACATCCGGCTTTTCCATCATCGACAGGAACTGGCGCGCGTAGGTGGAGAGCGACTCCACATAGCGCCGCTGGCCCTCGGCGTAGAGGGTGTCGAAGGCGAGTGAGGACTTACCAGAGCCGGACAGGCCGGTAATTACGATGAGTTTATCGCGGGGAATATCCAGGTCGATATTCTTGAGGTTGTGGGTGCGCGCACCCCGTACATAAATCGTATCCACACGCTGTCCTGTATTGTGACGGGCCTGCTGCCAGGTTTGCTGCCAGGTTTGCTGTCAGGCTTGATGTCAGATTTGGTGCCGCGGCGAACCGGGCGGACGAAAACGGTCAAGTATAATCCGGCTGGGGAGTGTGCCAAAATCTGCACAACTGAATATTCCGCTAAGGATATGGAAAACATGATTCCTGTCATTCTCTGCGGCGGTAGCGGCTCACGCCTGTGGCCGCTGTCCCGCGAGGCCTACCCCAAGCAGTTCCTGTCCCTGGCGGGCAGCGACACCATGCTGCAGGCCACTGCCCGGCGCCTCGACGGCCTGGACGGTGTGCAGGCGCCGATCCTGGTGTGCAACGAGAACCACCGCTTTGCCGCCGCCGAGCAGCTGCTGGAGATAGATCGCGCCGCGCAGTCGATCCTGCTGGAGCCTTGCGCGCGCAATACTGCACCGGCCATCGCGCTGGCGGCGCTGGCTGCCACCGAGTCTGGCGAGGACCCGCTGTTGCTGGTGCTGCCGGCGGATCACGTGGTGGCGGATGCCGCGGCCTTCCGGCAGTCGGTGCAGGCTGCGCGGGCGCTGGCGGAAGACGGTCACCTGGTGACCTTCGGCATAGTGCCCACCAGTGCGGAAACCGGCTACGGCTATATCCGCAGTGGCGAGCCGGTGGCGGGAGGCTGGCAAGTGGCGGAGTTCGTGGAGAAGCCGGATCTCGCCACCGCCGAGGGCTATCTCGCCAGCGGCGAGTACAACTGGAACAGCGGCATGTTCCTGTTCCGCGCCACCCGCTACCTGGAGGAACTGGGGCAGCAGCGGCCAGAGATACTGGAAGCCTGCCGCGCCGCCATGGCCGGCGCCGCGCGGGACCTGGATTTCACCCGCATCGACGCCGCGGCCTTCGCCAACTGCCCGTCGGATTCGGTGGACTACGCGGTGATGGAGCGCACCGAGTCCGCTGCCGTGGTGCCCATGCAGGCGGGGTGGAGTGATGTGGGCTCCTGGTCGGCACTGTGGGAGCTGGCAGAGCGGGATGGCAACGACAATCTGCTGCGGGGCGACGTACTCGCAGAGGATGCCTCCGGCTGCCTGGTGCACGGGAGCGATCGCCTTGTGGGCATTCTCGGTGTGCAGGACCTGGTGGTGGTGGACACCGACGATGCGCTGATGGTGGCGCACAAGAACCGCGTGCAGGAAGTCAAAACCCTGGTGCAGCGACTGAAACAGGACCGGCGCAGCGAGGCGGAGAATCACCGCAAGGTATTCCGCCCCTGGGGTTACTACGACTCCATCGACGGCGGGCCCCGCTTTCAGGTCAAGCGCATCGTGGTCAAGCCCGGCTGCCAGCTGTCGCTGCAGATGCATCACCACCGCGCCGAGCACTGGATCGTGGTGCGGGGCACCGCCATGGTGACCCGGGGTGACGACAAGCTGTTACTGACCGAAAACGAGTCCACCTACATTCCCCTGGGGGTGGTGCACCGGCTGGAAAACCCCGGCACCATCCCGCTGGAGCTGATCGAGGTGCAGTCCGGCAGTTACTTGGGCGAGGACGATATCGTCCGTTTCGAGGACCAATACGGGCGAGAGTGACGGGCGCAATTGACCGCGGTGGCCATATAGCGACAGGCTATCTGGCCATTGGGCGGCGGGGGATCAATCTCCGCGGCCATGGCTGCTACAATGCGCGCCTGTTTTTCCCTGTGTCCGGAATTTCTGCATGAACCCCACAGAACGCCGCGCTCTCGCCGGCCTCGCCTCCCTTTACGTCTTCCGCATGCTGGGCCTGTTTATGGTGTTGCCGGTGCTGTCGCTATACGGCGCCGATTACCGGGGCAGTACCCCGGCCCTGCTGGGGTTGGCGCTGGGTGCCTACGGCCTGAGCCAGGCGATACTGCAGATCCCCCTCGGCACCCTGAGTGACCGCTGGGGACGCAAGCCGGTGATTTTCCTGGGGCTGGCGGTATTTGCCTGCGGCAGCCTGGTGGCGGCGCTGACCGACTCGGTCTACGGCCTGATCGCGGGGCGTATTCTGCAGGGCGCGGGCGCCATTGCCGCGGCCACCATGGCGCTGGTGGCGGACCTGACCCGGGACGAGAACCGGGGCAAGGCCATGGCCATTATCGGCGCATCCATCGGCGTGGCCTTTGTGCTGGCGGTGGTACTGGGGCCGCTGGTGGCGGCGGCCGGCGGCCTGTCGGCGATCTTCTGGCTGACCGCACTGCTAGCACTGGTGGGAATGTTGCTGGTGTGGCGACTGGTGCCCAATCCCGAGGCGGCCAGGCGCCATGCGCCGCGGCCGGGGGATTTCCGCAAACTGCTGGGGCAGGGCCCGGTCTGGCGCCTCGTCGGCGGGGTCTTTTTCCTGCACCTGCTGCTCACCATGCTGTTTGTACCGCTGCCGCGGCTGTTGGTGGACGAGCTGAATCTCGCCAGCGAGCAGCACTGGAAGCTGTACGCACCGCTGATGCTGGGGGCGTTTATCGTGATGTTGCCGCTGATGCGGATGGCGGAAAAGCGCCAGCAGGTTCCCGCGGCCATGCGCCTGGCGCTACTGGGGCTGGTATTTGGCGGCGTAGCGCTGATGCCCCAGGTACACGGGACCTGGGTGGTGGTTTGCCTGGGGGTGTTTTTCCTCGCGTTCAACCTGCTGGAAGCCCTGTTGCCGGCACAGCTCACCCGGGTAGCGCCCGCGGAGTGCCGCGGCGCCGCCACCGGGCTCTACGCGACCCTGCAGTTTCTCGGCGCTTTTGCCGGGGGCAGCCTCGGTGGCCTGGTGTTCGGCCTTGGCGGTGCCGGGGGTGTCGCTACCCTGGGACTTTTTGTCCTTCTGCTGTGGTCCCTGCTGTGGTGGCGCATGCGCAACAGCTACATGCCGGTCACCGGCGTATGACTGCTGCGTAAGCGGTGACGGCTGTCGGTTGAATGCGGTATGCTGCTGGATATAAATACACCGTTGGCAGTGGGCAGCTTTCCCGGGCTGGCCCGCTGTGTCGTTGTCTGAAACTGTTTTGAATTTGCACATTGTTGCCCGCTGCGGGCAGATCGAGAGGAGAGGCGTATGGCCAGGGGCGTGAACAAAGTAATTCTGATTGGCAACCTGGGGGGTGACCCCGAAACCCGCTACATGCCCAGTGGCGGCGCGGTTACCAATGTCACCCTGGCGACTTCGGAGACCTGGAAGGACAAGCAGACCGGCCAGCAGCAGGAGCGCACCGAGTGGCACCGGGTAGTGTTCTTCAACCGCCTGGCGGAGATTGCCGGCGAATACCTGCGCAAGGGCAGCAAGGTGTACCTGGAAGGCTCCCTGCGCACCCGCAAGTGGCAGGACAAGAATTCCGGCCAGGATCGCTACACCACCGAGATTGTTGCCAGCGAAATGCAGATGCTGGATAGCCGCGGTGAGGGTGGTTTCCAGCAGAACCAGGGTGGTGGCTACGGCCAGCAGCAGGGCGGTGGCCAGGGCGGCTACAACCAGGGCTACCAGGACGAGTTTTCCCAGGGGCGCTCGGCGCCGTCACCGATGGCACCTTCGCAGCAGCAACAGCCGCAGGGTCAGCCTTCCAAACAGCCGCCGGCAGGTGGTTTTGACAACAGCTTCGACGACGACATTCCGTTCTGATTGAAGCGCGCCAATGCCCATGCATCACACCGGCTACCAGCCGGACTCCGTCGCGCTGATCGGTGCCGGTAACGCCATCGACAGCGCGCTGCAGAAAGGCCTGCAGAAGGTCGGATTCCGCGTGCAGCTGCTCGCGGATGACCAGCTCGACCAGCTGCGCGAGGGCACTCTGCTGATCAACGCTGCCGCCTGTGGTGGCAGCGCCAACATGCCGCGGGCGCGGGCCATCTGCGAGGCGCTGCCGGCGCTACCCTACGGCGCGCTGCTACACCTCTCTTCCTACCGGGTATTTGCCGGCGGTGGGCGCAAGAAAATCGATGAAGAGGAGACTCCTGCGCCCGATTCCCGCGCTGGCAAGGATTGGCAGGCCTGTGAGGCGCTGCTGTCCGGAGCGGAAAATGTGAGCACCCTGCGCCTCGGCTGGCTGGTCGATCGCAACGAGCACGCACTGCTGGGGCGGGTGGTTGCCGCTCTGCTGGCCAACAGGCCGGTGTCACTGGACAACCTCAGCCGCGGCAACCCCACCACGGTTGCCGACCTGGTGCGCGTGGCCACCGCCGTTGCCCAGCAACTGGCCAGCGGCGCACCCCGAAACGGGCTGTACCACTACGGATCGGCAGACACCTGTACCGCGCTGGAATTTGGCAGCGAAGTTCTGGATCGGGTGAAGTCCCTGTACGGGGAGGATTTTGCCGCAGATATACAGCCACTGGCGGAGGCCGGCGAGGCGTCGCAGTCCACCGACCGCTCCGCAGTTCTCAGTTGCACCAAACTGCGGGACGTCTTCGGTATTCAGCAGCGCAGCTGGCGCCAGGGCCTGACCCGGCAGGTGGAGCTGTGGCTGGAACGGCTGCAGAAGGCGGATTAGTCCGGCGCAGGCCGGCAGCGAATACTCAGCAAAAAAAGGGCGAACCGTTGGCCGGTTCGCCCTTTTTTTGTTCAGTCCTGCCGTCTGGCGGGGCTTCAGATCTTGTCGAAGATCAGGCTGGCATTGGTGCCGCCGAAGCCGAAGCTGTTGGACAGCGCCCGGCGCACTTCGGTCTCCCGCAGCTCGGTTACCAGGTCCAGGCCCTCGGCAGCCTCGTCCACGGTTTCCACATTGGCAGAGGCGGCGATAAAGCCGTTCTGCATCATCAGCAGGGAGTAGATGGCTTCCTGTACGCCGGCGGCGCCCAGGGAGTGGCCGGTGAGGGACTTGGTGGAGGCGAATGCCGGCACCTTGTCGCCGAATACTTCCTTCATCGCGCGCAGTTCTGCAACATCACCAACCGGTGTGGAGGTGCCGTGGGTGTTGATGTAGTCGACACCGCCTTCCAGGCCCTTGCCGTCCATACCAGCCAGCGCCTGCTGCATGCAGCGCGCCGCGCCCTCACCACTGGGGGCAACCATGTCGTAGCCGTCGGAGGTGGCGCCGTAGCCCACCAGTTCGGCAATGATATTGGCACCGCGGGCCTTGGCGTGTTCGTACTCTTCCAGCACCACACAGCCACCGCCGCCGGCGATCACAAAGCCGTCGCGGTTGGCGTCGTAGGGGCGGGAGGCCTTGGTGGGGGTGTCGTTGTACTTGGAGGACAGCGCGCCCATGGCGTCAAACAGGTGGGTCAGGCTCCACGCCAGCTCCTCGCCGCCGCCGGCAAATACCACGTCCTGCTTGCCCATCTGGATCAGTTCGGCACCGTTGCCAATGCAGTGAGCCGAAGTGGCGCAGGCGGAGGAGATGGAATAGTTCACACCCTTGATCTTGAACGGCGTGGCCAGGCATGCGGATACAGTGCTGCTCATGGTCTGCGGGACCCGGTAGGCGCCTACCCGGCGCACACCCTTGGTTTTCAGGATTTCGGCGGCTTCGATAACCGCAGTGGTGGACGTGCCACCGGAGCCCATCACCAGCCCGGTGCGCGGGTTGGAAATGTCGCTCTCTTCCAGCCCTGCCATCTCGATGGCCTCGGCCATGGAGATATACGCGTAGGCGGCAGAGTCACCCATAAAGCGCAGGTGCTTGCGGTCGATGTGCTCTTTGAAATCGATATCGACCAGCCCGGCAACCTGGCTGCGCAGGCCCAGCTCGGCGTACTCATCCATATAACGGATGCCGCTGCGGCCCGTTTGCAAGGAAGACAGTACTTCCTTGGTGTTGTTACCGATACAGGAAGTGATACCCATTCCGGTGATGACTACCCGGCGCATAGTAAACTCCAGTAATTCTTTCGAGTGGATTGTTATTGTTCTGTGTGGGTCGGTTTTGACCCGCCACCGGCTTAAAAGTTGTCGGTGCGGGTGAACAGGCCTACGCGCAGGTCTTTGGCGGTGTAGATCTCGCGGCCGTCCACGGCTACGGAACCGTTGCCGATGCCCATAACCAGCTTGCGCTCGACCAGGCGGCTCATTTGGATATGGTAAGTGACTTTCTTCGCGGTCGGTAATATCTGGCCGGTGAACTTCACCTCGCCACAACCCAGGGCGCGGCCGCGGCCGGGGTTGCCTTTCCAGGCCAGGAAGTAGCCCAGCAGCTGCCACATGGCGTCGAGGCCGAGACAGCCCGGCATCACCGGATCGCCGGGGAAGTGGCACTCGAAGAACCACAGGTCGGGGGTGATATCCAGTTCTGCGATCAGCTCCCCTTTGCCGAATTCTCCGCCGTCCTTGGAAATATGGGTGATGCGGTCGAGCATCAGCATATTGGGGGCGGGCAGCTGGGCATTACCCGGGCCGAACATTTCTCCACGGCTGCAGGCCAGGAGTTCTTCACGGGTGTAGCTGCTTTTTTGAACGAAATTACTCATTGGGTCCCCGATTCTGGGCAATCTTTACACGAGCCGGCATTCTAAGGGCTAAGCATAGCTTGTCCAGTCAGTCATAAACCTTTTTGTGACTGCGTTTGTCTCAAATAACCCTTGACCAGTTTTTCGGAAGTGGTCATCAGGGCGCGGGACCAGGTATACCGCGGTCTCCGGGCTGGACTGATTCTTGCCACAGAATTGTGATAAGTTGCTGACAAAGGCGCGGGAAAGCGCCCGACAGATATTTTTAGTGAGGGGGATTAATGCTCAAAAAATGTCTTTTCCCGGTTGCCGGCTACGGCACCCGGTTCCTGCCGGCAACCAAGGCCATGCCCAAGGAGATGTTGCCGCTGGTGAACAAACCGCTGGTCCAGTACGGGGTGGAAGAGGCCATCGAGGCAGGGTTGACCGAGATCGGTTTTGTCACCGGGCGCGGCAAGCGCGCCATCGAGGATCACTTCGATACCAACTTCGAGCTGGAGCACCAGATCGCCGGTACCGGCAAGGAGCGCTATCTCGACAGCGTCCGCTCCGTTATTAATGAAGCCAGTTTTTCCTATACCCGCCAGGGCGAAATGCGCGGTCTGGGGGACGCCATTTTGCAGGGACAGCGCCTGATCGGTGATGAACCATTTGGCGTGGTGCTTGCAGATGATCTTTGCCTCAATGATGAACTGGGGGTGCTGGGGCAGATGGTGCAGCTGTACAAGCAGTTCCGCTGCAGCATCGTGGCGGTAGAAGAGGTGCCGCAAGACCAGATTCACAAGTTTGGGGTGATCGACGGAAACGAAATCAAGCCGGGCCTGTACCAGGTGACCAATATGGTGGAGAAGCCGGCAGCGGCAGACGCGCCGAGCAATATGGCCATCATCGGCCGCTACATCCTGACGCCGGATATCTTCGACCTCATTCGGGAAACGCCGCCGGGCAAGAATGGCGAGGTACAGATTACCGATGCGCTGCTGGCCCAGGCCCAGCGCGGATGTGTGCTCGCCTACAACTTCAAGGGGCGCCGCTTCGACTGCGGTTCCGTCGACGGCTTTGTCGAAGCCACCAATTACGTTTATGAAAATATCTATCTGCCGGGGGAGAAAGGCTGAGATGACCGAATTAACCTGTTTTAAGGCCTATGACCTGCGCGGCCGCGTGCCGGACGAGCTGAACACCGATGTGGCCTACCGCGTGGGCCGCGCCTTCGCCCAGTTCCTGGACGCCCGCCGCGTGGTGGTGGGGCATGACATTCGCCTTACCAGTGGCGAGCTGACCGATGCGCTGGCCAACGGCCTGCGCGATGCCGGCGCCGACGTTTATCACATTGGCGAGTGCGGCACCGAAGAGATCTATTTCGCCACCTTCCACGGCGATTTCGACGGCGGTATCTGTGTGACCGCGAGCCACAACCCCATGGACTACAACGGCATGAAGTTCGTGCGTTCCGGCTCCCGCCCGATCAGTGGCGATACCGGCCTGCTGGACATCAAGCGCCTGGCGGAAGAAAACGATTTTGCCGCAGTGGCAAAGCGCGGCGAGCTGCATACCTTTGCCCATCGCGATGACTTTGTGCAGCACCTGCTGGGCTACGTCGATGTTTCCGCGCTGAAACCGCTGAAGCTGGTGGTCAACGCCGGTAACGGTGGCGCCGGTACGGTAGTGGATGCGCTGGCGCCGAGCCTGCCGTTTGAGTTTGTGCGCGTGCACCACCAGCCGGACGGCAGTTTCCCCAACGGTATCCCCAACCCGATCCTGCCGGAAAACCGCGAGTCCACGGCGGCCGCGGTGCGTGAGAGCGGCGCGGACTTCGGTATCGCCTGGGACGGCGATTTCGACCGCTGCTTCTTTTTCGATGAAAGCGGTGACTTTATCGAGGGTTACTATGTGGTCGGCCTGCTGGCGGAAGCTTTCCTGCTCAAGCAGCCGGGTGCCAAGGTGGTACACGACCCGCGCCTGACCTGGAACACCGAGGACATTGTGCGCGCAGCGGGCGGTGAGCCGGTGCAGAGCAAGACCGGCCATGCGTTCATCAAGGAGCGCATGCGCAAGGAAGACGCCATCTACGGTGGCGAGATGAGTGCACACCACTATTTCCGCGATTTTGCCTACTGTGACAGCGGCATGATTCCGTGGCTGCTGGTGGCGGAGCTGGTGAGCCGTTCCGGCAAATCCCTGTCGCAGCTGGTGGGCGAGCGTATGGCGGCCTTCCCGTGCAGTGGCGAGATCAACTCCAAGGTGGAAGATCCTGCAGCTCTGCTGAAAGCCGCGGAAGAAAAATACGCGGCCGGTGCCAACAGCGTCGAACATGTGGACGGCCTGAGCGTTGCTTTTGACGAGTGGCGATTCAACCTGCGCATGTCCAACACCGAGCCGGTGGTGCGCCTCAACGTGGAATCCCGTGGGGATGAGGCGTTGATGAAGGCCAAGACCGAGGAATTGTTGGGGCTGATTCGAGGCTAGATTTTTATTTCGTAGTGGGCTCTGCCACGCTTCGTGGCGGAGCTCAGTGGCGGCCCTGCTATCGGGTACTGCCTTGCGAGACACGCCGTGAACCCATCCATGGGGGCTCTTCTAAAACATCCCTGTTTTAGAAGGTCTCGCAAGGCTGTACCCGATATCAGGGCCTTCGCATTGAATTTTTACACTTCGTATTTGCTTTTGGGTGCAAAGTGAAATTATTTGATGTTAAGGCGGGGCGCCAGTTACAGAGCCCCAAAACCAAAAAGCCCCGGCACTGCCGG
>NZ_CAJXKH010000014.1 GCF_913055755.1 uncultured Microbulbifer sp. | reverse complement strand
GTTCCATTCCTTGAGACCCAGGTAGGTAATACCGCCTGTTGTAGCGGCAATTTCATACTTCGCGTCAATCAGTGATTTTTTGGCGTCTGGCCAGTTGATGGTATCAGCGCAGATTGGGGGAGAGATGAGAAACAATAATATCCACACGTGCCGGGGCACGGATACAAGAAAGCGCATGCACTTATTTCCTTATATGCAGTTGTCAGTTCCGTTGACGTGCAGAGATCGTGCGCCGCGGTACGAAGGCTGAATTCCAGGAGCCTGCTTGACGGGTGCTTGGCGTATATGTCCCTGCTGTTTGGAAAGTAACCGATCCAAAAATGAAGTGCAAACAGATGAATCTTGTGAGTGAGTGGCGGGTCGTGTTCTAAAAAAATAAAGGCAGAGGATTTGTACGCAGGATTTATTCCACCAAATAAATTTCGTTTCGCCTCAATGATCAAAGCGCGGGCAGGCATGCCCTCTCCAGACTAAGCTGATTCTGCGAATTTTGTCATGGAGTGAAGGATATGACCTTTGGTTGGCGAAAATTTGCAGCAGCAGTTTTACTGCAGATTTTTTCGGCCACTGCCCTGGGAGAAGAGGTAGTGTCGCAGTCAGTGGTGGCTGGAAATGTGGGCGAAGGATTTGACGCCGGTAGTGCGGAATCCGGTGCTTTATCGCAGATGTCGCCTCCATTTGCCAGTGGGAAACCGGATGACGCGCAGCAGATCGTGCAGGTTTCTATTGGAAAGAAAAACAGCAAAGCAGAATGGAATTCTTCTGCAAAGCCTTTCGTCAGTGATCGCATCCAGGCCGTCCGCGACGCCGTCGACAACCCTTTCTCCCTGGCTTCACACCGGGAAAACTATCTGTTACCGGTAGCTTTTCGAAATTTGAGCGAAGAAAGTCTGGTGACAGAAGAGCGGTATGGGATGGAAGAGGTTGAGCCCGCCGAAATACAGTTTCAGTTGTCGCTGCAGGTGCCGATCTGGAGCGGTATTTTGGGTGAGGATTCGTTTCTCAGTTTCGCCTATACCAACCGTAGTTTCTGGCAGGCCTATGCCGAATCTGGACCATTCCGGGAAACCAATCACGAAGTGGAGTTACTGGCGACCTGGGCGAGTGACTGGCAAATATTTGGTTTTCAGAATGTCGTTTCACAGGCCGGTGTCAGCCATCAGTCGAATGGTCGCGGCGCGCCCTATTCCAGGGGCTGGAATCGAGTCTTTGTCGATTTCACCCTGGAGCGGGGAGGCTATTTTATCGGGCTGAAGCCCTGGTATCGCCTGTCCACTGACTCCAGTGCCGGCAGGGGACCGGACCTCGATACGCACTTTGGTAACTTTGAGTTGAGCGGAGGCTATCGCTCCGGCAGGTACACGTCATCCTTCAAGCTGCGCAACAACCTGAGTTCCGAGAACCTTGGCGCGGTGGAGTTGAGCTGGAAATTCCCTATCACCACGCGTGTGCGAGGGTTCGTAAAATATTTTGATGGCTATGGCGAAAGTCTGATCGACTATTCGGTACGTGTGCGTACGTTCGGGGTGGGGTTTGAGCTGGCGCCGGGAATTTTCTAACGGATAAACGGGCCGTGAAGCTACCGGGAGCGCATGACGCGCCGCCCGGTATTCGCAGATTACTGCCAGTTCAGAATGACCTTGCCGGACTCACCGGAGCCCATGGTGTCAAAGCCGGTCTGGAAGTCGTCAATGGAAAACTGATGGGTGATGATCGGAGATAGATCCAGTCCGGACTGGATCAGGCTCGCCATCTTGTACCAGGTTTCGAACATTTCCCGCCCGTAAATGCCCTTCAGAATCAGGCCCTTGAAAATGACCTGACTCCAGTCGATGGCCATCTCGCCGGGGGGAATGCCGAGCATGGCGATCTTGCCACCGTGGTTCATGGCAGACAACATATCCCGGAAGGCGACCGCAACACCGGACATTTCCAGCCCTACGTCGAAGCCTTCGGTCATACCGATATCTTTCATCACGTCAGAGAGTTTCTCTTTCGCGACATTGACGGTGCGCGTTGCCCCCATCTTTTTCGCCAGTTCAAGGCGGTATTCGTTGATGTCGGTGATCACCACATGGCGGGCACCGACGTGGCGGGCTACCGCGGCGGCCATAATGCCGATGGGACCGGCGCCGGTAATCAATACATCTTCGCCCACCAGGTCAAATGACAGTGCCGTGTGCACGGCGTTGCCAAACGGGTCAAAGATTGATGCCAGCTCGTCGGAAATGTTGTCCGGAATCTTGAACGCATTGAGTGCAGGAATAACCAGGTACTCGGCAAATGCGCCCTGGCGGTCCACGCCGACACCGTAGGTGTTGCGGCACAGGTGGCGACGACCGGCGCGGCAGTTGCGGCAGTGGCCGCAGGTGATGTGGCCTTCGCCGGAGACGCGGTCGCCCACCTTGAAGCCGGCCACTTCCTGGCCCATGCCGACCACTTCGCCCACGTATTCGTGGCCGACCACCATGGGTACCGGGATGGTTTTCTGGGACCACTCATCCCAGTTATAGATGTGCATGTCGGTGCCGCAGATGGCGGTCTTGCGGATCTTGATCAGCAGATCGTTGTGACCCGGTTCCGGCACCTCGACATCGGTCATCCAGATGCCGGGTTCGGATTTGAGTTTAGATAATGCTTTCATAAAACTTCTTAAATAATCTCGAGTTCTTTGCCGACTTCAATAAACGCGTCGATGCAGCGGTCGAGCTGTTCGCGGGTGTGTGCGGCAGACATCTGTGTGCGGATGCGGGCCTGGCCCTTGGGCACTACCGGGTAGAAGAAGCCGACCACGTAAATACCTTTTTCCAGCATCTTGTCCGCCATTTTCTGGGCCAGTGCGGCATCGCCGATCATTACCGGGATAATCGCGTGGTCGGCGCCGGCGAGGGTGAAGCCGGCGTCGCCCATGCGCTTGCGGAAGTACTGGGAGTTTTCCTGCAGCTGTTCGCGCAGCTCGCCGCCTTCCACCAGCATGTCGAGTACTTTCAGGGAGGCGGTGACGATGGCCGGGGCCACGGAGTTGGAGAACAGGTAGGGGCGCGAGCGCTGGCGCAGCAGGTCGATGATTTCCCTGCGGCCGGAGGTGAAGCCGCCGGAGGCACCGCCGAGGGCCTTGCCCAGGGTGCCGGTAATGATGTCGACGCGATCGATGACGTCGCAGTACTCGTGGGTGCCGCGGCCGTGCTCACCGAGGAAGCCGACGGCGTGGGAGTCGTCCACCATGACCAGTGCGTTGTATTTGTCCGCCAGGTCGCAGATGCCTTTCAGGTTGGCGATGACGCCGTCCATGGAGAAGACGCCGTCGGTGGCGATGAGTTTGGTTTTGGCGCCGGCGGCGTCGGCGGCTTTCAGTTGTTGTTCCAGGTCGGCCAGGTCGTTGTTGGCGTAGCGGAAGCGTTTGGCTTTACACAGGCGCACGCCGTCGATGATGGAGGCGTGGTTGAGGGCGTCGGAGATGATGGCATCGTCCGGGCCCAGCAGGGTTTCGAACAGGCCGCCGTTGGCGTCGAAACAGGAGGTGTAAAGGATGGTGTCTTCGGTCCGCAGGAATTCCGACAGTTGGAATTCCAGTGCCTTGTGGATGTCCTGGGTGCCGCAGATAAAGCGCACGGAGGCCATGCCGAAGCCGTATTGATCGAGCCCTTCTTTGGCGGCCTGGATCAGGTCGGGGTGGTTGGCCAGCCCGAGGTAGTTGTTGGCGCAGAAGTTGAGCACCTGGGTGTCGTTGTTGACCTGGATCTCTGCGCTCTGTTGCGAGGTGATGATGCGCTCGCGCTTGTAGAGACCGTCGGCCTCGATCTGTTTCAGTTCGTCGCGCAGGTGCTGGAAAAATTGCTCGGGCTTGGACATGGTTTTGTTATTGGCTCCTGTAGTGCTTTTGGCGTAGGGCGATTTTCCTGACCACTGGTGGCGGTGTCGCTACCGGGTGCAGCCTTGTGAGACACGCCGTAAACCCATCCATGGGGGCTCTACACCGCCATCCATGGCGGTGAAGGTCTCACAAGGCTGCACCCGCTATCGGCACCTGCGCGGAAAGCCCTGCAATATTGGGCCTTGCGATGCTAAACCAGCGGTTAGTTTAGGGTAGACCGTGTTGTATAACGATCCGCCCATTTTATTCGGTCAAACCTGTTTATCCGGCCAGTTCACAGGCCTTGTGGGCCGTGACTGGTACGTCGCTGGCGCGGCAATGGGTAGCGAAGGCCAGCGCATCTTCCGTCGAGTCGAACAGCAACTGCCACAGCAGTTGGCGATCACAGCGTTTGACTGCTCTCACGGCCGTGCGACTGCGTTGAGGAGCAATCTGGATTTCGATAACGTCGGTGCTGGATAGCTGAAAGTCGGACATGTTCCCTCCAAAAATTCTGGAGGGCTGACGGCGGAAGAAGCGATTCGTCAGTTAAAAATCGCGTCCCGGTAGGATTGCAACGCTGTAACCAATGTGGTCCAGCGAGAGCCCCATCCTCAACACAGGTGGTACAGGACCAGTCTGTGATGAGAAACCACCTTGCCCCGGTTAGGCAGGTTGGCGTTGGCGTCAGCCACTCTCTTGATGTCGGGAGCAAAGATAGCGGGGAGGGAATGGGCAGTCAACAGCGCCGCCGCGTGGGGCGACGCTGCAGGATTTTATGCGGGAAGCTGTACGGATTTCAGTTCAATAAACTCGTCCAGTCCGGCCTCGCCAAATTCGCGGCCGTTGCCGGAGCGCTTGTAGCCGCCGAAGGGGGCGTCGTAGTTGAACTCACCGCCGTTAACGAAGCACAGTCCGGCTTCAATGCGCCGCACGACGGGCATGGCGGACTCGGCGTCCCTGGCCCAGACGCCGCTGGACAGGCCGTATTCGGTGTCGTTGGCGATGGCGATGGCTTCGTCCATGTTGCGGTAGGGGATCAGGCAGGTGACGGGGCCGAAGATCTCTTCCCGGGCGATGGTCATGTTGTTGCTGACGTCGGCAAATACTGTGGGTTTGACGTAGAAGCCCTTGGGGAAGTCCGCGGGGGCGTCGCTGCCGCCGGTGACCAGGCGGGCGCCTTCGGCGACGCCCTTGTCGATGTAGCCGCGCACGATGTCGCGCTGGCGGGCGGAGGACAGCGGGCCCATAAAGGCCTCTTTGTCGGTGCCCATGGCGACATCTTCCGCTACCTGCTTGGCGATGGCGACGGCTTCGTCGTAGCGCTCTGCAGGCACCAGCATGCGAGTGAGTGCGGTGCAGGTCTGGCCGCTGTTGATGAATACATCTTCACAGCCCCAGCGCACCGCCTCTTCCAGGTTGGCGTCGGGGGTGATGATCAGCGGGGACTTGCCGCCCAGTTCCTGGGTGACGCGCTTGACCGTGGGCGCGGCGGCTTTGGCGACCTCGATACCGGCGCGGGTGGAGCCGGTGAAGGAGACCATATCGATGTCTTCGTGGGCGGAGAGGGCGGCACCGACCACCGGACCGGGGCCGGGCACCAGGTTGAATACCCCGGCGGGCAGGCCGGCGGCGTCGATGATATCGGCCATCACGTAGTCCTGCAGTGGGGTGATTTCCGAGGGCTTCTGGATCATGGTGCAACCGGCGGCCAGTGCCGGTGCCACCTTGCCCACAAACTGGTGCAGGGGGTAGTTCCAGGGGGTGATAAACCCGCACACGCCGACAGGTTCACGGAGCACCACGGAGTGGCCGGCTTTTTCGGTTTTTTCCATTTCCGCGGCGCGGTCGGCGTAGTAGCGCATGGCGTAAATCGGGCCGTCCACGTGCAGCCATTCGGTTATGTGTGCGGGGCAACCGAGGGCTGCGGAGATGGCGGCAATCAGGTCTTGCTTGCGCGCTTCCATGCCGTCGGCGATGGCGTGCATCAGTGCCTGGCGTTTGGCCGCGCGGCTGTGTCGCCAGTCCTTGAAGGCGCGGCGGGCAGCGGCCACCGCAAGGTCCACGTCTTCCGCGGTGCCCTGAATCACGTCGCAAATTTTTTCTTCGCTGGCGGGGTTGATCACCGCGTGCAATTCACCGGCCGCGGAGTTCACCCAGTTGCCGTCGATATACAGTTTGTCGGTCGGCAGTTTTTTCAGGTCCGTCATTGTCTAGCTCCAATAAAATTCACTGTACAGGGCGCATTAATTGCGCTCAGGGCGCGGTAATTTCAATCAGGGTCGGGCCCTTGCGGGCGAAGGCTTCCGCCACTGCGGGTGCCAATTGTTGCGGCAGGTCAATACGGCAGCCCGCGGCTCCGAAAGACTTTGCCAGCGCAACGAAGTCCGGGGTGGTGAGGTTGACCCCCTCCTGGGGTACTTCGGCCTCGTCCATAAAATCGCGAATCTCGCCGTAGCCGCTGTTGTTCCACACCAGGACGGGCAGCGACAGTTGCTGCTCCACAGCTGCCGCCAGTTCACCGAGAGTGAACATGATGCCGCCATCGCCGATCAGGGCAATCACCGGGCGCGAGCCGGACAGTGCGGCACCAATGGCTGCGGGCAGGGCAAAGCCGAGGGTGCCGTAACCGGTGGTGCAGGTAAGATGGCTGCGGGCCTGATACAGCGGCAGCGCGTGGTTGGTGTTGTAGGCCAGCTGGGTGGAGTCGGTCACCAGTACCCCGTTTTCCGGCAGCGCTGCACGCAGTGCCTCAACCCAGGGAAAACGGCCTTCCGAGCCGGGCCACCACTCGCGACGACAGCTGCTGATCAGTGCGGAAATTTCCATCGCTACCGCCTGCTGCCGCTGTGCCTCGCCCGCGGGTAGTGCGGCCGCCAGTTGCGCCAGGCTGGCGCTGGCGTCGGCACAGATGGCGAGATCCGGCGTTGCATTACACACCAGTTGCGCCGGGTCGATATCCACGCGAATCAGCTTGCCGCGGAAGTGGTAATCATCCCGTACCAGGTTGCGATCGGTTTCCGCCAGTTCGCTGGCTACCGCCAGTACCACGTCTGCATTTTCCACGCGCTCGCGCACGGCGGCAAAACTCAGGTTGGCGCCGCCGCAGAGGGGGTGGCGCTCGTCGACCACTCCTTTGGCGGCGAGGGACAGGAATACCGGTGCCGCCAGTTTTTCCGCCAGCTCGGTAGCGGCCTGTCCCGCAGACTGGGCGCCGCCGCCCAGTAGAATTACCGGATTTTTGGCATGCCGCAGCCATTCTGCGGCGGTGGCAATAGCGCTGCCGTTCGCTGCGGGCAGGGCGGGGGCGGGCGCTGCGCGGTAATCATCCAGTGCGCCGGGCATGGGCGCGGGAAACAGGTCGATGGGAATCTCGATATGCACGGGGCCGGGACGGCTTGACTGCATCAGCTGGAAGGCACGGGCGAGTACGTCTGGCAGCTGGCCGGCGCTGGTCAGTGCATGCTGCCAGATACAGAAGCCGCGGCTCACGTCCTGCTGTCGCGGCAGTTCGTGCAGGCGGCCGCTACCGAGGCCGAGATCTTCGCGGCGATTGACCGCACTGATCACCAGCATGGGAACGGAATCCGAATAGGCCTGGGCCATTGCGGTGGCGGCGTTGGTGACACCGGGCCCGGTAATCAGGAAGCAGACCCCGGGTTTGCCACTGGCACGGGCATAGCCATCGGCCATAAACCCGGCGCCCTGTTCGTGACGCGGCGTGATATGGGTCAAGCCGCTGCCCGGCAGGCCGCGATAGAGTTCGATGGTATGGACGCCGGGAATGCCGAACACGGTATCCACGCCGTACTGTTGCAGCAGGTGCATCAGCACCTGCGCGCAACTGGGGCTGTGAGGCAGCGGTTGTGGGTGCATGAGTCAAATACCCGGATTTCATTATTGCATTGGCGCTGGAGCCTAGCCGGCGCAAGATTACTGCGCAAGCGTCCGCAGAGTCTGCGTCCTGACGGTGAAATACACTGGAAAATTGAGTGTAGTCCGGCCCGGAAATGCGGAAAATTGCGTGAATTGGGAATTGGCATACAACTGCGTAAACTTGTGCGCAGTGCTTGTATCTTTTTGAAAGTCAGCAGTAAAGGAAGTGACAGCGATGGAAATTGATCAGTGGCGCCGTGAATACCTGCAGGGTGGCCTGCAGCGCAGCGACCTGGCGGCGGATCCGGTAACCCAGTTCAGACACTGGCTGGATGAGGCGGTGAAGGGCGACATCACCGATCCCAGTGCGTTTGTGCTGGGCACCGCGGATGCCAGCGGGCAGCCGGCCCAGCGCATCGTGCTATTGAAGGGGCTGGATGAGCGGGGCTTTGTGTTTTACACCAACCTGAAGAGTCACAAGGCGTGGGATATTGCCGCCAATCCGAAGGCTTCCATGCTGTTTCCCTGGCACCGGCTCGAGCGACAGGTCAGTGTAAGAGGCGCGGTTGAGGAGGTCTCCGAAGAGGAGGCGGACAAGTACTTCAGTTCGCGCCCTCGCGACAGCCAGATCGCGGCCTGGGCCTCCCACCAGAGCGATGCCATCCTGGATCGCGCGCACCTGGAGGAGGCTTTTGACAAATACAAACAGCGTTTTGACGGCCAGGATGTGCCGCGTCCGGAGTTCTGGGGCGGCTATCGGGTGGTGCCGCGGGTGGTCGAGTTCTGGCAGGGGCGGGCGTCGCGGTTGCACGACCGTTTCGTGTACCGCGCCATGGATGAAGGCAGGTGGCAGATAGAGCGGCTGTCGCCCTGAACGACTGCTTTGTTACCGATAAAACATGCGCGGAAGGAGCAAAACTTTACCGGAGAGGTTATGGCCTGAAGCGGAATACTGGGGAATGATTCCCCTGTGCCGAAATATCGGCCGTTAGCGGGCCCAAAATTCATTTGGTGAATCAGTCGCGCATCCAGATTCAGATGCTGATTGAGGGGCCGCTAACAACGCCCGTGGGTGGGCGCAAAAGATAAAAATATTTTACTTTGGCGACGGAAAAAGCTGAGGTATCTTCAAACAACCGACCGCTGGCGATGACGGTCGGAAATTATAAACACAGCGACAGTTCGGTGCCCGATTACTACCTGTGGGCATGCAGTACCGATCGCAGTGAGTCTGTTGCTGAAAAAGATCCAATAACAATAACCAAGTGCAATGGAGAGAAAACATGGGACGTCCATCGAATAGCCGCACTCTGTCCGGTACCATCATTCACAGTAAAACCCTGCTGACTTCCGCCTGTTCGCTGGCGGCGCTTTCGCTCGCCTGCGGTGTGGGTACTGTGCACGCAGCCGCTGCTGCAGAAGGGTCGGTTAAAACCATTCTTGAAGAGGTTGAGGTCACTGCGCGCAAGCGTGCCGAAGCCGAGCGCCTGCAAGATGTGCCGGTAGCGGCGACTGCCTACTCCGGTGACCAGCTCGAAGCGCTGCAGACCCGGGACCTGGAAAGCCTCGCATTCAAGATGCCCAACGTGCAAATGGACGATGTGGGCACCATCAAGTCTACCGCCAACTTCACCGTGCGCGGCCTCGGTGTCAACAGTTCCATCCCCTCCATCGATCCGACGGTAGGGGTGTTTGTCGACGGCATGTACCTCGGCATCAACGCCGGTGTAATCCTGGATCTGTTTGACCTGGAGGGTATCGAGGTTCTGCGAGGTCCCCAGGGTCTGCTGTTCGGGCGCAATGTAACCGGTGGTGCCGTACAGGTGCGCACCGCGCGCCCCACCGAGGAGTTCACCAGCAAGTTCCAGATCTCAACCACGGACAGCCAGGAAACCAAGGTGGCCGGGGTGGTATCCGGACAGCTGACAGAAAATATCAACGGCCGCCTGACCGCCTATTACAACGACGATCAGGGCTGGTTTGAAAACAAGTACACCGGCAACGATCAGTTCGGTGCCTCCACTACCTGGTTTGTGCGCCCCAGTTTCAGTGTTGAACTGAGCGACAGCGCCGAGCTGCTGGTGCGCATGGAATCCGGCCGCGTGGACAGTGACGGTGTGCCCGGCCAGAACCGCGGCGATTACTCCCAAGCCATTGCCGCCTCTGTTGGCGTCACCGACTGGGACAACAGCGAAGACTCGTTTGAAATTGCCATCGACGAGGAGGGCTGGGCCGAGACCGAATGGAACCAGGTCATCGCCGAATACAATCAGGATGTTGCCTTCGGTAACGGTACCATCACCAATATCCTGGCCTGGCGCGAATACGAGATGATCGGCGAGTCAGATATCGATTCCCTGCCACTGCCGCTGTTCCACTCCGGCAGTGCCATCGACCAGAGCCAGGTGTCCAACGAGTTGCGCTACGCCGGCCGCTTCGGCAATACCTCGATCACTTCCGGGGTTTACTGGTTCAGTCAGGATCTCGAATACCTGGAGCAGCGCAAGATCCTCGGGGTGCTCGCAGCACTCGGTGCGCCATACGATCAGCTGTTCCCGATGATTCAATCCGGCGGTGGCTTCCAGGAGCACCAGGCACTGGGCGTATTCACCCAGGCGGATATCGACCTGAATGAATCCTGGGTGCTGACCCTGGGGGGGCGCTATTCCAAAGAGGATAAAGACGCCGATATCGCGTCCATTGTTGTGGGCAACGGTTGCACCCTGGAAGGCTGTGATGCCTATGACTTCAGCGACAGCGAGAGCTGGAGCGCCTTTACTCCGAAAGTTGGCCTGCAGTGGAACCTGAGCGATAACGCCCAGACCTATGCGGTGTGGACCAAGGGTTTCCGCAGCGGTGGCTACAACATGCGTAACACCGTACCGGGCGAGTCGCCGGGGCCGACGGACCAGGAAGAGCAGAACAGCTTCGAGATCGGCGCCAAGGCCCAGTGGCTGGGTGGCCGCGTGCGCACTAACATGGCGCTGTTCCACAACACCATTGACGATATGCAGCGGGAAGTGAACCTGCCCAGCGAATCTGCCGGTGTGGCGCAGCTGATCCGCAATACCGCCAATGCCACCATTCAGGGCGCCGAATTTGAAATGATGGCGGGTCTCAGCGACAGCCTGCTGATGACCATGAGCCTGGGTTATGTGGATGGCCAGTACGACGATATCTGGCTCGATATCAGCGGTGATGAAGTCGTGGACGGTGCCGATTACGCGCTGGATATTCCGCGTCTGGCGCCCTGGACCTACGGTGTTGGGCTGGTGCACGACCTGGATCTTGGCAACTTCGGCACCCTGTCTTCCCGCATCAACTACAACCACCGCGACGCATCCGCCTACACCGACAACAACCGGGGCATGCTGAGCGAAGTGGAAATGGTGGATTTCAGCATCGGCTACGAGCCGCTGGAAGGCAGTTACCGCCTGGCGCTGTTCGGCAAGAACATGCTGGACGAAGTCAGCGAGGGCAACGATACCCAGCTACCTGAGTCCTTGGGTGGCGCATTTACCCTGGGGCCCAATTCGACCTTTACCCCTCTCAACCGCGGTCGCATTGTCGGACTGGAGTTTAATTACGACATCTGATCGGCGTATCTTCATTCCGCCCCTGGCCCGGCACTGCCGGGCTTTTTTGTGCGTGCCAACTAATCGCCGCAGGTAGTCGCATTTTCGCAATACAGGTTCTAGGATGTTGCGCAATTTCTAAGGATATCTGGAAGAGGGAAGTATGCGATTTATCGATCTGCCGGAGCACGGTGGCCCTGAAGTGATGCAGGTTGCGCAAGGTGAGAAACCCGAGCCGGCTGCAGGTGAAGTGTTGATCCGGGTGCAGGCGGCGGGGGTCAACCGCCCAGATGTGATACAGCGGCAGGGTTTCTATCCGCCGCCTCCGGGGGCGTCACCGGTTCTCGGCCTGGAAGTGGCGGGTGAGGTCAGTGCCGTGGGCGCGGATGTCACCCGCTGGAAGGTGGGCGACCGGGTGTGCGCACTGACCAATGGCGGCGGCTACGCGGAATACGCGGTGGCGCCGGCGGAGCAGTGTCTGCCGATCCCCGAGGGGCTGACAGCGGTGGAAGCGGCAGCACTGCCGGAAACTTTCTTTACCGTATGGAGCAACCTGGTCCACCGTGCGCATTTAAATGCGGGCGAGGTACTGTTGGTACACGGTGGTTCGTCGGGCATCGGCACCGCGGCAATCCAGATTGGCCGCGCGCTCGGCGCAAGGGTATTTGTCACCGCGGGTTCGGAGGATAAGTGCCGGGCCTGCGAGCAGCTGGGTGCAGAGCGCGCGATCAATTACCGCAGCGAGGATTTTGTGGCGGTGGTAAACGAGGCCACCGATGGCCACGGCGCCGACGTCGTTCTGGATATGGTGGGCGGCGCCTATGTCGATCGCAATATCCAGCTCGCCGCCCGCGACGGTCGTATCGTCAATATCGCATTTCTCGCGGGGGCCCAGGTAGAGGTCAATATGCTACCGGTAATGCTGAAGCGCCTGGTGTTGACGGGCTCCACCCTGAGGCCCCAGCCGCCGGCAACAAAGGCTGCCATAGCCAGTGACCTGACAAAGGTGGTTTGGCCGTTGCTGAATCAGGGCAAAATCCGGCCTGTGATTGCAGCGACATTTGTGCTTGAAGACGTGGCGGACGCGCATCGCTTGATGGAATCGAGTAGCCATATTGGCAAAATCGTATTGACGTTGTGAGATTTGCCAGCTGGCCGGGAATACTGCGGGTTTTGCCCCTGGCGATATCTCCGGTAGCGACGCTGATATAGGCTTGATACAGATTGTTGATCTTGCGTACGTAGGCTACAGGTTCTGAACCTCGAACGTAGCCATAGCGCGCTTTTTGGAAATAGCGCGGCTCGGATAGCTTGAGCATGGCCACCTCGACATGGGAGAACCATCTGTTAGGGTCCAGCCCCAGCTGTTTTGCCAGCCGTTGGGCATCCAGCAGGTGGCCGAGTCCCGCGTTATAGGATGCGAGCGTGAACCAAAGTTGTTCATCGGCAGGGAGCGGATCCTTGAAGCGGTTGCGGACCCACTCAAGGTACTTAACCCCTGCCTTGAGGTTTTTTTCCGGATCGAACAGCGGCGGGGGGTAGCCCATGTCCTCACCGGTACGCGGCATGACTTGCAACAGCCCCTGTGCACCGACCGGGGATACCGCTTTGGGGTTGAAATTGCTCTCCTGCCACATCTGGGCCACGATCAGGCGCCAGTCGAAATCGTGTTTGAGCGCGGATTTCTGTACCAGCTTGTCATAGGGGGACAGTGGCTTCCCGCGCACTACCCGCGCATTGATTTTTTGCACCAGGTGTTTGTCCGGCGTAAAGTACGCCTTGAGCAAATTGTCGAATTCCTTGCTGCCACTGAACTTTTTCAGGAACCGGTCAATCTGCCGCAACAGGTCTTTGTTGCCCTGTTTGACCATCCATCCCTGTGGTCGGCCATCGCTGACTTTGACACCAATCACCAGCTCGGGGCGCAATGCCGCCTGAATATCGGCAATATAGCCATCTTCGATGGTCGCCTCGAATTCACCCTCGGCGACCTTGTTCAATACCTCTTCAAAGGACATTTCCGGGGGCGCGACCTGAATGTCGAGGTTGATACCGTGTCTGCGCAATGTGCGAGCGGTCTCGATAAACGAAGAATAGGCACGCAGGGTAATGGTTCTGCCGTCAAGATCTTCGAGGGATTCGATTTTCGGTAGATTACGATTGCTGATGATCTTTTCTGGAGTTTCGATAAACGGCCGGCTAAATGCCGCTCCGTGATCAATGCGTTCCTGGGTTATGGTGGAAGAGGCCCCGGCGATATCCGCGCGACCGTCTACGACCCAGTCCACCAGGTCTTCTTCGTTAGGCACTACGACCACTTGTAGCTGTAATTTGTGTTTGTCCGCAAAAGCCTTTGCCATTTCGTAATCAAAGCCACGCAAGACGCCCTTCCACAGGTAGTAACTGGTGGGGCCGTTATAGGTGGCGAAACGCAAGATGCCGGATTTTTTGATCGCGTACCAGTGGGAGGTTCGCTTGGGCTCTGCCGTTACCAGGGTGCTGGTCAGGAAGGTGTTAACCCGGTTTTTCAACCGTGTCGCATCCTTGCGGATTGCCCAGGCGATATTGTCGGGCTTGCCGACGGTCGCGCCCAGCTTTAAATCGTCGCGGTAACTCAGCGTTTGCTCCGCCAGGTTGCGGTGCATGATGGTAACCGCGTTGTCGACCTTGGACACCATATCGAACAGCGTGTCTCGCTCAGAGGTAAGGTAGACTTCCCGCACCGAAAGGTTGGCGTCGGGGTGCGCTGCAACGATTTCATGGGCGCTCTCCGCATAAGTGCTGCCAGCCAGGACAATGAACTCCGTACCGCGGAGATCTTCGAGGCTATCGATATCCGGGCCATTTTTGCCCGATATCAACACGTCGGAGGTCTGCATGATGGGGATGCTGAAATCGATGGTTTCCCGGCGTTCCGGGGTAATGCTGATATTTTCCGCGACGATGTCTGCTTCACCGTCTCGTACCATTCTCAGCGCTTCTTCCGGAGTTTGCGCAATAAACCAGCGCGCGGACAGTCCTATGCGCTTGGCAAAAGCTTCCGCCATCTGTACATGGGTTTGGTTGACAATGATTTCTCGGGGCAGCATCGGCTGATTGTCCCCGGTCATACTGACGAACCGGATTACCCCGTGTTTTTTGATGGCCTGGAGGTCGCCCTGTTCAATATAGGGCGGAATCTCCGTGTCGTCACTTGAGTCTGCTGCTTGGTCTGAAGCCGAAGGTTGACGGGCGCTGCCGGGTTCCTCGGTGCTATCTCCTTTTCCCCCTTTTTGCTCCTCGGGAATTTGTCGCTCGGTATTTTGCACTTCTGAGGCAGCGCTTTCCTGAGTCTCCGGGGAAGGAGTGTCCGGGGCATTCGAGGCGGGCGTACGGCTATCGCATGCCGTGATAAAAAGGGCTAGCAAAAGCGTCAAAAGTAGAATCATTTGGCGCTGTAGTGCGATTTGAGATGCTGCGATGCCTTTTATCATAGCCATCTCCGAACTTCTACGAGACCTCTATATTAAGGTCGTGCCGGGTGTGCCCGGTAATCAGTGCAGTTTGTAATATCGCTCGCTTGCACAAAAGGACCGAGTGGACTGAGCGGGCCGAGTAGGTGTGCGGCGACCTCACCGCTGGTGAGACCGGTATAGGCCCGGTAGAGATTGCTGATATTCTTCACATACTGCACGGGCTCGGAGCCCCGCGCGTAACCGTAGCGGACTTTCTCGAAATAGCGGGGCTCCGAGAGTTTGAGCATCGCGACTTCAACATTGCCGAACCACTTGTTGGGATCCAGGCCCAGTTTTTTCGCAAGTGCCCTGGCGTCACGCAAGTGGCCGATACCCGCATTGTAGGCCGCGAGGGCAAACCACAACCTTTCGTCAGCCGGAAGTTCGTCTTCAAAGCGGTCCCTAACCCAGCTCAGATATTTGGTTCCTGCATGTACCGAGTCATCGGGATCGAACATATGGCCGTGGAACCCCATCTCCTGAGCGGTCCGCGGCATTACCTGCAGTAATCCCTGGGCGCCCACCTGAGATTCCGCCTTCGGGTTGAAATTACTTTCCTGCCACATCTGCGCAACCACCAGGCGCCAGTCAAAGTCGTGCTTCAGTGCATATTTCTTCGCCAGCTTGTCATAGGGCGACAAGTCGTCTCCCGGCTTGATCCGGGCCTCGGCCTTCGCGAGTAGCTGCTTGCTCGGCTCGAAGTAATTGTCGACCATTGCCCGGTTTTTTTCGTTAGCCAGAAACTTCTCAAGAAATTGATTGGCTTTCTCCAGCAGGCTGTGATTTCCCTGTGCAACCATCCATCCCTGGCGTTGTGGTTCACTGACGACAGTGCCGGCTACCAGTTGCGGGTAAAGAGCGGTCTGGATACCGGTGAGATTGGTATCCTCGATAGTTGCGTCATAATTACCGTTGGCGACGCCTAATATGATGTCGCCATACGAGAGGTCCTCGGGGGCAATTTCGATTTTTACGTCGATGCCTTTGTTGCGCAGCCTCTGCGCCGTTTCAATAAATGCGGAACCTGCACGCAATGTCAGGGTGCGGCCATTGAGATCACGCGGGGTCTTGATTGGCGGTGACTTCCTGTTGCTGAGGACGGTCTGGCTAGTCTCGAGGATGGGCGTGGTGAACTCTGCGCCCTGCTGGCGGCGGCTTTCTGTAATCGTGGTTGAGGCACCGGCAATGTCGACCTCTCCGGACTTCAGCAGTTCCACAAGGTCTATGTTATCCGGCACCGCGATGATCTTAAGTTCGAGATCGTATTTTTCGGCGAATTTTCTGGCGAGATCATAATCGAGGCCGGTGAGAATACCCTTCCAGATCAGGTAACCGGGTCCGTTGTAGGTCGCGAACCGTAACACTCCCGATTCCCTGATCGACTTCCAGTCGGAGTCATGTTCACCCGGAGACCTCACCAGGGTCTTGGTCAGGAAGTTGTTGATACGGGTCCGCAGTACGTTGGCATCCTTGCGCACCGCCCACACGATTGCCAGTTTGCCACCGATCGTATCGCCAATTTTCATGTCACCCCGAAAGTGGGCCATGTTTTCGGCGGTGTTTTTTGCAATGACGGTGACGATGGGGTCGTTTCCGTCGATTGAATCGAGAAAATCCCGAAACAGCTCTGACGCGGGGACTTCGCGCACGCGGATGTTGGCCGCGGAATTTTTTTCAGCAAGCCGATGCGCCGCCTCGGCCAGCAAACTGCCAGCGAGCACCGTGAGCTCGAGGTTTTCCAGCTTTTTGGCGTTACTGATATCCGGGCCTTTCTTTCCGGTGACCAGCACCCGCTGTGTCTGTGTCAGCGGTTCTGTGAGGCCGAGGATTTCCCCGCGTTCCTTGTTTGCTTCCATATTGTCCGCTATCACGTCGGCCTCGCCGTTGACGATCATGTCGATGGCTTGCTGTGGTGTTGCTGCGACCAGAAAATGCGGGGTCAGGTCCAGCTTTTCGGCCAGTTCCTCGGCAAGCTGAATATTGCTCTGGCTGACGATCGACCTTCTGGGCAGGCCGGCTTCCGGGTCTTCGTGCAGATGCACAAAGCGAATGACCCCCCGCTTCTTGATATCCGCCAAATCACCGGTTTCCCGGTAATTATCGAATTTGTTGCTGGTCGCCTGGGGGGCTGTACTTGTCTCGTCTTCGACGGGCGGTTGGCGCTGCTCCGTTGCCTGATGTCCATCGACCTTCTGCTTCCCCGTAGCCTCCCTGTGCTCCTGCCTGTCGCAGCCCGCGGACACAAGCATCAGTACTGACAGGACGCAGCGGAGCAGACAGGGAAGGTGGCAGAGTGGATCTTTGCGGCGGCTGATGCCCATGGCGATCTCCCGATTACCCAGCGACGGAACCCGCAGTGCTGGCGCTTACGCGCTATACGGAGCACGGTTGTTCGTCACGCCTGCGCGCATGCGGACACAGTATGGAAAACTTGTGCCGGTGAGCGTTGCTTCATGTCCCGGCCGGGTGCAGGGCCTTCAGGAGTGGCTCGGCGCCCAGCTTGGGGCCAGCTATAGGGAAGGCATGGTAGTGTCGAGCCGCGCTTGTCGCTAAGGACAAGCTCGTTCGGAATGCGGATGTGATTGGTCTATCTTGTCCGAGACTGGCTAGTCCGAGACTGGCCCGGGCGCCACCTTGCGCCGGGCCTTCGCCGGTAACTACTCCACGATCGCGCTGATATCGCCCTCGGCCAGTCGCGCGTTTATCCGCTGGCCGCTGTGTGTGTCCTGTGCGCGGCGAATCACGCGTTTTTCTTCGTCGCGTACGATGGCGTAGCCGCGCTCCAGTACTCCCAGGGGGCTGACGCTGTGAAGCAGCTGTGCACTGTGCGCCGCCTGTTCGCGCTTGTGCTGCAGTTGCCGGTGGACGCCCCTGTTGAGGCGATCTATTGCCTGCGCCAGGGCTTTGCTTCCCTGTGCCAGTTGCTGGGCGGGGTGTACCTGGGAAAAAGCGCGCTCACTCTGTTGAAGACGCTGGCGGCGATGGGCGAGCTGCCGCTGGATTGCCGAGCGCAATTGGATTTCCAGGTGGTCCAGGCGCTGGGCGCGGTTCTGTAACTGTTCCCGCGGGTGGCGGATACGGTTGCCCACCAGCTGGACCTGTTGCTGCAGGTGGCGCAGTTGTAGTTGCATAGCTCTCCGCAGGCGCAGGTCGGCAGTGTGAAATTCTTCCGCCAGCTCGGCGGCGTTGGCACTGGCAATTTCCGCCGCGGCCGAGGGGGTGGGGGCGCGCACGTCGGCTGCCAGGTCCGCAAGGGTGGTGTCGGTTTCGTGTCCCACCGCGGAAATCGTGGGAATGGGGCAGGCGGCGAGGGCGCGGACAACCACTTCCTCGTTGAACGCCCACAGGTCTTCCAGCGAGCCGCCGCCGCGGCCCACGATCAGCAGGTCGTGTCGCTGCAGCTTGCCCGCAAGCTGGATGGCGCGGGCGATCTGCTGTGCTGCGCCCTGGCCCTGCACCGCCACCGGGATCAGCTCGATCTGTGCCGCCGGATAGCGGCGCCCCAGCACGTGGATCATGTCGCGCACCGCGGCGCCGGTGGGAGAGGTGATGATGCCAATGGTTGCCGGCAGGTAGGGCAGGGGCTTTTTGCGCGCCAGTTCGAACATGCCCTCCGCCTGCAGTCTGGCCTTGAGCGCTTCCAGCTGCCGCATCAGGGCGCCAAATCCGGCCTCTTCCAGGTGTTCGATGATGAGCTGGAACTCGCCGCGGCCCTCGTACAGGCTGACCCGGGCGCGGGCGATCACCTCGCGGCCGTTGCCGGGCTGGAAGCGCACGCTGCGGTTGCGCCCGCGGAACATGGCGCAGCGCACCTGGGCGCGGGCATCCTTCAGGGTGAAGTACCAGTGGCCGGAGCTGGGCGCGGCAAAATTGGAGATCTCCCCACCGACCCACAGCAGGGGCACACTGCTCTCCAGCAGGTGCTTGACCTCGCGGTTCAGGTCGCTGACCGAAAGGACGCTGCGGTTGCGATCGGCGCCGGAAGGGGGAGTATTTAGCATTTTTGACTCGCGCTACTCGAATTGGGCGGCCAATATTGCAAGTATCCGTCACAACGTAAAGAGATTTGCCATTAAGTCCGAATAGGGCTTTTGTTTCCCGGAGGGTTGCGGCTATAATCGCGCCGATACCCATTCCCGCTCTCTTGAGGTTTGAGTGTCCATGTCTGAATCTCTGCGTATCGCACGCGAAGCCCTCACTTTCGACGACGTCCTCCTTGTGCCCGGCTATTCCGAGGTTACAGCCAAGGATGTTTCCCTGAAGACCAAGCTGTCTCGCAATATCACCCTGAATATCCCCATTGTGTCCGCCGCCATGGACACGGTGACCGAGTCGCGCCTGGCCATTGCCCTGGCCCAGGAAGGCGGTATCGGTATCATCCACAAGAGCATGTCCATTGAGGATCAGGCTCTGGCGGTGCGCGCGGTGAAGAAATTCGAGGCCGGCGTGGTCAAGGATCCGATCACCATCGAGTCCGACGCCACTGTGCGCGAACTGATTGCCCTGACAACCCACCACAACATCTCCGGTGTACCGGTGATGGAGAAAGGCAACCTGGTGGGCATCGTCACCAGTCGCGACGTGCGTTTCCAGACCGATCTCGATGCCACTGTTGCCAGTATCATGACGCCCGGTGAGCGCCTGGTAACCGCGCCCGAGGGTGCGGCCCCGGAACAGGTACAGGAACTGCTGCACAAGCACCGCATCGAGAAAGTGCTTGTAGTCAACAATGACTTCCAGCTGCGCGGCCTGATTACCGTCAAGGATTTTAACAAGGCCGAGCAGTACCCCAATTCCTGCAAGGACGGCGATGGCCGTCTGCGTGTGGGCGCTTCCGTAGGCACCAGCCCTGACACCGACGACCGCGTAGCGGCGCTGGTCGAGGCGGGCGTCGACGTGCTGGTGGTGGACACCGCCCACGGCCACAGCAAAAACGTGATCGATCGCGTGCGCCGCATCAAGGATATGTACCCGCAGGTCGATGTCATTGGCGGCAACATCGCCACCGGTGAAGCGGCCAAGGCCCTGGTTGAGGCCGGTGCCGATGCGGTCAAGGTAGGTATCGGGCCCGGCTCGATCTGCACTACGCGCATCGTGTCCGGTGTCGGCGTGCCGCAGATCACCGCCATTGCCGAAGTCGCCAAGGCGCTGGAAGGTACCGGGGTACCGCTGATTGCCGATGGCGGCATCCGTTTCTCCGGTGACATCGCCAAGGCCCTGGTAGCCGGCGCGCACGCGCTGATGATGGGCTCCATGTTTGCCGGCACCGAGGAGGCGCCGGGTGAGGTGGAGCTGTACCAGGGGCGGACTTACAAGTCCTACCGTGGCATGGGCTCTCTGGGGGCCATGTCCCGTACCCAGGGTTCCTCCGACCGCTACTTCCAGGACGCCAGCAAGGGCGCCGAGAAGCTGGTACCGGAAGGTATCGAAGGGCGCGTTCCCTACAAGGGGCCGCTGTCGGTGATCGTGCACCAGATGATGGGTGGCCTGCGCTCTGCCATGGGTTATACCGGTTGTGTCGATATGGAGACCATGCGCACCCGTCCACAATTTGTACGGGTGACGGCCGCGGGCATGGGGGAATCCCACGTGCATGATGTGCAGATCACCAAGGAAGCACCGAACTACCCCGTAGGCGGCCGTTAATTTTCCGAAAGCCCGCCGGTGAATAATCGCACCGGTGCAATAGAGAACGAGAAGTGCACTTTAAGTGAACCGCAAACGGACCTTCTGGGTCCGTTTGCCGTTTATAAAACTGTAACCGAGAAAAGCATGAGCCAAGATATCCATTCCAGCCGAATTCTGATCCTCGACTTCGGTTCCCAATACACCCAGCTGATTGCCCGCCGTGTGCGTGAACTGGGTGTGTTTTCCGAGATCCGCGCATTTGATATGAGCGATGAGGAAATCCGCGAGTACAACCCGCAGGGCATTATTCTCGCCGGTGGCCCGGAGTCGGTGCCGGAAGCGGGGTCTCCCCGCGCACCCCAGGCGGTGTTTGATCTGGGGGTGCCGGTGCTGGGTATCTGCTACGGCATGCAGACCATGGCACACCAGCTGGGTGGCGCGGTACAGGGCAGCGACGTGCGCGAGTTCGGCTACGCCCAGGTGAAAGTGGAAGGGCAGTCTGCACTGCTGCACGATATCAGGGACCACCTGGACGAAAGCGGCAGCCCGCTGCTGGATGTGTGGATGAGCCACGGCGACAAGGTGGTGGAAATGCCGAAAGGCTTCGCACTGATGGCTTCCACGCCGTCGTGCCCGATTGCCGGTATGTACCACGCGGAAAAGAATTTCTTCGGTGTGCAATTCCATCCGGAGGTGACCCATACCCTGCAGGGCATGCGGATTTATGAGCACTTCGTCATCGAGCTGTGCGGCTGTGAAAAGCTGTGGACTCCGGAAAATATCATTGAAGACTCCATCGCCAAGGTGCGCGAACAGGTGGGCGACTCCAAGGTGCTGTTGGGTCTGTCAGGCGGCGTCGACAGCTCGGTGGTGGCGGCACTGCTGCACAAGGCGATCGGCGACCAGCTGACCTGTGTATTCGTCGATAACGGCCTGTTGCGCAAGAACGAAGGCGACCAGGTGATGCAGATGTTCGCCGACAACATGGGCGTCAAGGTGATTCGCTCCGATGCGGAAGACGAGTTCCTGTCGCGCCTTGCCGGGGTCGAGGATCCCGAAGCCAAGCGCAAGGTCATTGGCAATACCTTTATCGAGATTTTCGACAAGGAAGCGTCCGAACTACAGGATGTGAAATTCCTCGCCCAGGGCACCATCTATCCGGACGTGATCGAGTCCGCAGCCGCCAAGACCGGCAAGGCGCACGTGATCAAGTCCCACCACAATGTCGGTGGCCTCCCGGAAGACATGGCGTTCGAGCTGGTAGAACCGCTGCGCGAGCTGTTCAAGGACGAAGTGCGCAAGATTGGCCTGGAGCTTGGGCTGCCTTACGACATGGTCTACCGCCATCCGTTCCCGGGCCCGGGCCTGGGGGTGCGCATCCTCGGCGAAGTGAAAAAAGAGTACGCGGATATCCTGCGCGAAGCGGACGCCATTTTTATCGAGGAGCTGCACAACGCGGACTGGTACCACAAGACCAGCCAGGCGTTTGTGGTGTTCCTGCCGGTCAAATCAGTGGGCGTGGTCGGCGACGGCCGTCGCTACGAATACGTGGTGGCGCTGCGCGCGGTGGAAACCGTCGACTTCATGACCGCACGCTGGGCGCACCTGCCGTATGAGCTGATCGAGAAGGTGTCCAACCGGATCATCAACGAGATTGAAAATATCTCCCGCGTGACCTACGACGTCTCCAGCAAGCCGCCCGCTACTATCGAGTGGGAGTGACCTTTTCACCCGGCCACAAACGACTTGCGTCTTTGCTGGCCGGGTGATTCCTCAGGTCATGTAAATCAGGCTTCGCTGATGGCGATTTTTACCTCGGCATCGCTGCTCTCCGCGGTGTCGGGTGCCAGCCCGGCATCAACCGGTTCAATTTCCTCCAGGGGGAGCAACTGTTCAAAGCTGGCAAAATCCAGCACCAGATCATCATTGCTGGACGGGCTGGTTTGCGCCCACAGCTCGGCGGCGTCCTGGCCGAATGACTCATCCAACTGCAGCTCCGCGAAAAGGTTGTCCACGTCGGTGGTTGCTGGGTTGCCTTCTGCTTCCTGACTTTTCTCGCCAGCATCTGCCGTCGCAATCTTGCTTTCCTCCACCTTCGTTGCCTTCAGTTCCGCTTTCGCCTTCAGTTCCGCTTTCACCTTCGACTCCGCTTTGGCGACCAGTTCCGGTTCCGGAGCGCGCGGTGGCAGGGGATCCTGATGGTCGCCGCTCTGCGGGATCCACGGAGCGGGGGAGGGCCTGACCCGCAGATTGCTCTTGCCACTCCAGTTGGCGGAGAGGGAGTCGAAACTCCTGTTCTGGTTCTGCGGCAAGGGCTCTGTTACCGCACGGCGCTGCTGCCACCAGGCTTGCAGTTGCTGACGGCGCAGTAAAACCAGACCCGCGGCGACACCGGCGAGGAGCAGAAGCAGCAGGGTGAGATAGTCGCGGTTGGCGTTGTGGGTATTGCGGGCGGTGACCGGGACCGGCTCTGCGACCGCTAGTTTTCCGGCCGTGCTTTCAGCCGTGGTTTCAGTGGTGGTTTCAGTAGTGGTTCCAACGGTGGCGTCGGCGCGTGCATGTATCTGCGCTTCCAGTTCCCTGATGCGCTGTTCCTGCAGTTGCAGCATTTCCTGCATCACTGCCAGGTAGTCGCTGGTTTCGATGCGCTGGATCTGCTGGCGCAACTGCGCGTTTTCCCGGTTGACCTTGTCGAGCTGTTCTTTGACCACGTCGATTTCTTCGCGCAGGCGCACGGCGCGACTGCTACTCTCGGCCGGACTGCCAGAAAGGCGCAGGCGGGCCTGGGGTGTTTCCCCTGTATCGACCGGGGGAGGCATATTTCCCGCTTCTGCTTTCCGAGGGGATGGTTCCTGCCCGGGCGCGTGTGGCACGGCAGTCGCTACGGGGCTGGTGGCACTGGCAGAGTAATCCGCTGGGCTGGGCAGCTCCAGTTGTGCCCCGGCTCGCAGGCGGTTGATGTCGCCATCGACGAAAGCCCGAGGGTTGCGCCGGTGTATTGCCGCCATGACTGTCTCCAGCGGGACACCGTTGGCCGGCTGTACCCTGCGGGCAATGCTCCAGAGGCTTTCGCCGGACGCCACCTGCCACTGGTTTGCGGTCGTGCCAGCACGGGCGGGGCTCGCCGGGGCCACCGTATCGGGTGTGACCGGGTCGGCCTGTGCCTGGACTGCGAACGCTTTCTCAGTTGAGGGCACCACTGGCGGCAGATCCACCAGCAGGGAGAATTCGCGGTACAGGGTGCCACCGGGCCAGCTAAGCTCGAGGACGAAACTGACAAAGGGCTCGTTGAGCGGTGTAGAGGATTTTACTTCCACCGCCAGGCTGCCGGGCACCTCGCTCATACTGATCAGAAAAGGCTGGGAGTCGGCGGCCAGGTCGAAGCCCATCTGTTCCGCATTGCGGCCGAGTACCTGGCGGACCCTGACCTGGTCGGGATCCAGAGTTGTACTGCGGTCCAGTATCGGGATTTCAACGACCAGTGGATAGCCGATGGCGGTTTTGATCGAGGCATTGCCCAATCCCAGAGCGTGGGACGGTGCACTGGCGAGCATCATGGGAATCTGCACAATGAGCGCAAGAAGTGCGGCCGAACATGAAGGTTTCGGCAGGGGGGGGCGTAGATCCATTACACATGCTCCTGTAGCCCAGCTATCGTTGTTATTTGGCTAACTTCAGGTGACAGGCGTGCGGCGAGCGCGCGTCGGAAACTTCCCTGTTCCTTTCCTTTCTGGCGTAAATTTATAGCACACCGTGGTCCGCAGCGCCTGTTTTTGAGACGCAAGTACACATTTTGCGGTGATTATGCCGCCAGTTTTTTACGCTGAGCTGATACCGGCCGGCCGATAGTCACTTCAGTCATCTCATTTATTTCGTACCGATGAAACCTGTCAGATACAAGACCGTGGAAATGCAGAGCTACTTTAACAACTACTTGAAAGCACTCACTTCAAGAGTCGCAGTGAAGATCCTGCTCGCGCCGGTGATCCTGAGCGCATGCTATGTCGGGGCGGAATCCAGTACCGGGCGAGACCTGAACAGTCTGGGTTTGCCCGAAAGTTCGCAATACGCAGGCTCGTCGCCGTGGGGAGTGGCTCCCTCCCATACCAGCGCGTGGAACGTCAGTGTCTGGAAGGATTCTATCTATGACTTGCGCATTGCGAATGTTCGCGGTTTTCGGGTGGATCAGCCCGCATTGGCTGAAAGTCTTAACACGACGGGCTTCGAGTTAACCGGAATTTTGCAGTGGAGCAGCGCAACGTCTCCGGGCAGTGTGCCCTCTGACGATCTGTCCGGTTGGGAAGACTACATCAGAGCGACACTCGACACCTTTCCCTACGTTACTCACTGGGAGGTCTGGAACGAGCCGCCAAATTTTACGAATGATAAAAATCCTGCGTCGTACGCTGCGGTAGTGGCGAGAGCTTACGATGTCATAAAGTCCGTTGATCCCGGGTTGCAGGTAGGCCTGGCGGCAAAGAGTACCCATCTGAACTACATGGCCCGGACGATTGAGTCCGGGGCGCGGGACAAATTCGACTTCGTTACTCTGCATCCTTACGAAGTCCTGAATCTGGTCAAGTCGGGGCACGATGTTCTTTATATGAATATCGTCGGTGAGGTACGCAAAATGCTGGCGTCTCTCAACCCGGGAAAAGTATCCGTCCCGGTTCGGTTTACGGAAGTGGGCATAGGGCTGGATTCGAACTTGAGTGCGGATGCTGCGCAGATTGATCAGGCGGCTGCGCTGGTCAAGGCAATGACGATGTCTATTGCCCAGGGGGTTGAAAAGGTTTACTGGTTTGAACCGCTCGATGCTGAAGGCCTGAAGTTGGGGTTGATGATCAATGGGAACAATCCCAGAAAGGCGTTGTTTGCTTTTGGAAATCTGGTGCGGTTGTTGGGCGATAGCCCGGTTTACCTGGGTTGGACCCGCCCCGCGACGGGGGTGTTGCAACATTACTTCAGAAAAAATGACGAGGTCATATGCATTAGTTGGGCGGACAGTGAGGCGAACTTTGCGCTTGAATCTGGCGATGTCGATGTCAAGGTTATTGATCTGGTAACGAACAAATCAGAAGGCCTCAGGGGGCGAAGTATCGCGGTCGGTAACAACCCGGTAGTGGCTGCATATCCGCTTTCAAATACCGAAATTTATGATCGCGTTAAGACCGCCCTCGGCAATCGTTCGAAGATACTGCTATCACACGATACAGATTTTGGTCTGGTCGATGAGGTTTCAATTAGTCCCGGGGTGGAAAATGGCATCCGGATTCTGGGTGAATCGAGAATCGCAACCGCAAACGGAGAGCAGTTTTTTGATTTATCCCGGCAGCAGGCATTGGCGATGGTTATTGATCCCAGTTTTTTTACCCACTTCAGGGAAAATGTAGAACTGGTCATCGAGCTTAGAGCCAAGAAAAGTGCGTCAAGTACCCCGGGGTTTAACCTCAAGGTTGATGCCTATTCGCCGGCAAAAGTTGCCGCTGGAGAGAACTCGAATTCGGGTTGGAACTCGATAGCGAGTACGGAATTTTATCAAAAGACATGGAAGATTGAGGATTTAACCAGTACCGGTTCCTTTGGCTATCAACTTCAACTGGATTCCGACAGTACCCGTTTTTCCCAATACGAGGTTAAAAAAATATCCGTTAGACGGGTCGATTGATATGGTCAGCTCACGGGTGAGCGTTGAGCTCGTCCGGGAGGGGGGGAGACAGCGCCCGCAGGTTCTCCAGCACTTTTTCCGCGCGGGCGATGTTGGCCAGCAGCTCGACATTGTCCGGGTCCAGAGTTCTGGCTTCGAGCCAGACTTCAAGGGCCTGCTCGATTTCTCCCTGGCTGTATAGGTCATTGCCCCGTTTGATTGCGCCATCAACCCGGTTGCTGACCTGTGTCTGAAACTGCGACTGCAGGGACAGTAGTCGCGGGTCCTGGGGTGACTGCTGTCGCAGTTGGTCCAGGTGTTGCCGCGCACTGGGGAGGTCCCCCGCATCCAGTGCCTGCTGCAATTCCGCAACAGGCGCCCTGTCATCCCTATGTGAGGTGCCGGCCGGCCGCGGCTTCGCCGGGCGGAGCTGGCGATTGGCGAGGGTCAGGTTCCGCTGGAGTGAGTCGCGCAGATCGGTATCTTGCTGCAAGTCATCGCCATACAGGCGCTGCGCAATCTTCAGGCCGTGTTGGGCCAGTGCATAGTCTTTCCGTTCCAGCGCCCGCTGCGCATGCTGCTGCAGTGATTGAGCGGACTCTCGACATTCGCGCTGATAGTTTTTCAGTTCCAGCCAGGTCAGCGGATCGGGGCCCTGAAGTTGCCGCAGGTGCTCGTAGGCACCGGCATCTTTCAGCAACTGTTCGCCGCGATGGATTGCCAGCTCCATGCGCACCCGCTCTTCTCGCAGTTGGCGCCGCTCGGCGAAGTTATTGTGTGCACTGGCCAGTACCTGGCTGTCTGGCAATACCCGCGTGGCGCCCTGCAAAAGCTGCTCGGCTCCGTGCCAGTTGTCCTGTCGCTCCATGCCGCTCGCGGTGTGGATGACATCCCGCTCGAATTGCTGGACGCTGCTGCGCAATTGCCTGATTTGTTGGTACTGCGCTGGTGTCGCGACCTCCCGTTTCTGCAACTGTTCGAGTTCTGCGGATTGCTGGCGTACTCGTTGCACGGTATCCGGTGGAAATCCCTCCAGCGTCTGCTGTTGCAGCGGGACCAGGCTACACGCCGGCAGCAGCGGCAACAGCAAAAACCACGCAAATACAAACCAGCGATCACGCATCGCCGACCGCCCGCCGCCGCTGGTCGGCGTTGCTATTCAGCACTTTGTGCAGGTTGGCCTGCAACAGTGCTTGATCTTTGTCATGGATGTTCTGCACAGAATAGATACCCACGGGGGTGGACTTGCCGCGAATCGGCAGGGTTTGCTCGGCCTTGGCAACAATGCGGGGTTGCAACATGGTAAACAGCTGTTTGCGGATAATGATTTGATCCGGCCGGGCTTCGCTGCACAAGCGAGATGCCAGATTGACGGCGTCACCGACCACGGTGTATTCCATGCGCTCGTCGGAGCCCAGGTTACCGGCCAACATGGCGCCGCAGTTGATGCCAATACGGAAGTGCACTTCGGGGCGGCCGTCGGCGCGGCGCTGCTCGTTTAACTGCGCCGCCAGTTGCTGAATCAATACCGCACAGCTGACCGCGTTGAAGGCGTGATCGGTGTCGTCTTCCAGTACGCCGAATGCCAGCATTGCACAGTCGCCGATAAATTTGTCGACGACCCCGCCGTACAGGGAACAGGCGCGGGAAATATAAGAGAAATATTCATTTAACAGTTCGGAAACCTGGCTCGGCTGCAGCTTTTCCGACATCGCGGTAAAACCGGTGATATCGGCGAACAACACCGTCGCCTCGATCGGCCGGTCAACCAAACGGACCTCGTCCAGATTGGCCAGTACCTTGTCGGCAACGTTCTTCGACACGTAGCGTGAAAATACCTGCTCGACCTGGGATTTCTTCAGCAATCCCGCCGCCATATTGTTGAAGCCCTCAAATAAGAAGCCGATTTCGTCATTGCGCCGCTGCTCGATGCGGGTCGCCAGGTCGCCGCGGTCGATGGCCCGGGTCGCTTCCATCAAATGGTGGATGGGAAGCGACAGGCGCCGGCTCAGCCAGTAGGCCAGCAGGGATGCCAGGATGGTCATGGCGAGGGTGGCGTAGATAATGGCATCGCGCGCACTGATCGCGGCCTGGTCCATCTGCGAAGCGGAGAGGGTCACCACCACGGAGCCGACCCGGACATCCTGATAGTAGGCCGGGGCGACAAAGCTGATCAAGCGCTCCGAAGATCCACCGGCGGTATGCCGGAACCAGGGCCGGGCTGTCACCCCGGGCGATACAAATGCCCGCTCCGCTGGGCCAGGCTGGATACCGGTGGCCGATAGCAATTCGCCGTTGTGCGCGTAAATACCCGCACCGAGGATTTTCTCGTCCTGCCCCAGGTTGGTGGTTAGCATGCGCAGATTCAGGCTGTTTTCCGACAGAATCGGCTCACTGGCCAGTTTCGCCAGTTGTCGGGCCATGGTGTTGCCGAAGTCGTGCAGTTGCGTGCGCATCAGGCGGTTCTGGTTGTCGCTGATAAACAGCCCCAGACTGGCCATCCCCAGTACCAGCAACAGGGTCATGACCAGCGCCAATTTGAATGCAATTGGGATATGGCGGGGCAACAACCGGGCAAGGCGCCTATGTAGACCGTTAGCGATGTGCCGCAATTTGGCTTTGGTCTTAGTGATCAACGGTTGTGCTCTTCATTATTCGTTGTTCGCAATAATCACCGGTATTCGGGCTTCTGGAAAAAAGACAGACTATACCAGAGCTCTCGGAGGTCTGTATGACCACTCGGATTCCGCGACTGGGGATTTCCTTGGGCAGCCCCATGTAGCCGCTGCGGTTTACCCCGTGAAAACTCGTCCCGGCGCGGTAGATGCCACCGGTAGTTATTGCCCATTTGTGCACTCGTATGGTGCGTACTGAAGTCTGTCGCGGGAATTTCCCCTTTTTTCGTGAAAATCAATGGCTCGAAAGGGCTATCTTAAAAAGCTTTCCACAGCCGGCAAAGATTATTTTACTGCCTGCAGTTAGCGTCGATATTTGTCAATACCGATTTGGATTTGTTTGTAACATATTGATTTTAAAAGAAAAAGCGATATTGGTTAAATTTTCTTCACAATAAGGTTACAACGGAAACATGGGGGCTGGCGGCGTTTTCCCGTTGGTTGCTCACAGACATATCCACAGTTTCTGTGGATTGTGAATAAAAAAACCCGGCAAAAGCCGGGTTTTGTGCTACTCGGGGAGGTGAGACCGGCGAAATGAATCAGCGAAAGCGCATTTCGACCCGACGGTTCTGTGCGCGGCCGGCGTCTGTTGCATTGCTGGCCACCGGTTGGGTCTCGCCATAGCCCCGTGCGCTGATGCGGTTCGCGTCAATACCGCCGCGCACCAGATAGCTGCGGACCGACTCGGCGCGCTGGCGGGACAGGCGCATGTTGTAGGCGTCGTTACCCTGGCTGTCGGTATGGCCGGCAACCTCTACCTGACTGTCGGGCTGGCTGCGCAGGGACTGCACCACCCGGTTCAGTGACATTTCTGCCGCCGGCGTCAGTTTGGCGGAATTGAATTCAAACTGGATGTTTTCCAGGGTGATGGTCTGCTCCGCCACCACGCAGCCGTTCTCATCCACTTCGGCGCCGGGCAGGGTATCCGGGCAGCGGTCATTGCGGTCGAGTACGCCGTCGCCATCGCTGTCGGTATTGATGATTTCGGGCTGTTCGTCGACGGGTTCTTTCGGCGGTTCGGCGTACACGGGGGTCGCCACTGGCGGGCAGCTCAGGGGGATACTGAGGCCTATGCCGAATTGCCAGTCGTCCATGTCATCGGCGAAGTAGTCGCGCAGGTAGCGGATTTCGGCGCGTACTTTCAGTCCGTGTGGGCCTATTCCACCACTGGTGATGCCCGCGGCAAGGTTCACAAAGGCGTTGGTGTCGTCTTCCCCGGCGAAATAGGAGCTATCCGTGTAATTGTTATTGGACACGCCGACGCCGCCCAGCAGATAGGGGGAGTAGCCGTTGCGGCCGCTAAAACTGTACACCATGTCAAAGCCGAGGCCGGACAGTTCGGTATCGCCACTGGGGGGGATGAAAGAGGGATCCACATCCGTAACCGGGAAGGTGAAATCGAGATAGTCTCCGCTTTCCAGCTGGGTCCCGAACAGTTGAACCTCGGAGAACCAGTTGCCGCCCCAGCCCCAGCCGTAGGCGCCGCGTAGCCCCCAGGCCTGGCGCTCGGTGCCGCGGTCCTCGTCAACCCGGGTCAGGAAGGGCATGACGTCGACATGGCGGTCTTCCTGTGCAATCACCTGGCTGCTGGTGGCGAGGGTTGCAAGGAGGGTAACCCCCAGAGATTTGGTCAGTCGCATAGATGGCATCCTTGGCTTTATTGTTTCCGCCCGAAAGTCATCCCCAACGGGAACTTTATTCTCAATAGGGCGATACGCTCGGCAAATTTATAGTGACTAGTTAGAAAGAAACGTTACTGGGTACTGTTTAGTTGATCTTCGCGACTTTTCCAGCTGACGCGCGAATTATTGGCGCTAATTGGCACCAAGTGCGGCGATCGGGGGGAATTTCGGCAGTTGCAATTGAGTAGCGGAGGCTTTCGTGCGGGACTGCCGGCGGCGGGAAAAGCTAGAGCTGGTTGCGAAAACAGATCAGGGCTGCGGTCACCGCCACGTTCAGGCTCTCGACGTCGTTCTGCATGGGAATGCGCAGGCGGTGAGTACAGGCCCGGGTTACCTCGTCACTGACGCCCTGGGTTTCATTGCCGAGAACAAAGATATGCGCCTGGCTGTCATCGATGTCGCGCAGAGTGTCACTGGCGTGTGATGAAAGCGCGCTGACCTGGGCGCCACTGGCAGCGAATTTCTCCAGTACCGGGGCCAGCCTGTCGCAGCGCAGTATCCGGGTGCGGAACAGGGTACCGACGCTGGCCTTGATCACCAGTGGATCAATCTGCGCGCAGCCCTTGCGTGGCAGGATGATGCCGTCGATACCGCCGGCGCAGGCAGACCGGATGATCATGCCCAGGTTCTGCGGGTTGGTAATGCCGTCCAGGGCCAGCAGTTGGAAATTGGCGGCGGGCGGTTGTTGCAGAAAACTTTCCGCGTTGCCGTAGTGGGGCAGGGCCAGGTCCAGGGCGACACCCTGGTCCTGGCGCGCGTTTTTTGAAATGCGCGACAGGGCCTTGCGATCGCAGTAGGCAACTTCTATTCCGCGCTCGGCGGCGAGGGATTCGATGCGGCTGATCAGCTGGTCTTTGCGGTTGCTGTCGGCGAGATGCAGTTTGTGCACCGGTAGGCTCGCATCCTCCAGTGCTTCCAGTACCGGCTTGCGCCCATAAATCGTCAGCAGACTGTCAAAAAAAGCGCGTTTGCGCAGGTATTCGGGGGAGTCGTGGGAGTCGGTCACTGTGCCTGTTCTCGTAAAATACTTTCCAGTTGCCGGACCTGCTTCTCATCCAGCCCGGATTTCTTTGCCAGCTCCACTCCCGCCTGGCCCAGGGTGCGGTAGCTATTCAGGATTTTTTCATCCACTTGCGCCAGCGCGTGCAGCTGGCGTGCAACCGTCTCCCCATCGCCGCGGGCGATGGGCCCGGTGAGCGCCCTGGCAGGGCCCAGGGCAAAATTATTGCGCACCGTCTGGGTCACGATGGGTTCGAGTAATTTGCGTGCGCTGGATTCTGCAATACCGGCGGCGGCAAATACCTTCAGGCTCTGATCGAGCAGTACCGTCAGGTAATTGCACGCCATCACCGAACCCGTGTGATACAGCACTTTTTGTTGCGGGTTGAGGGTGAGCAGTTCGCAACCCACTGCGGAAAATGCGCGACCGAGCAATGCCCGCCCCTCGTCGTCACCTTCAAGCGTAACGGTACTGCCGGCAAACGCCTCCAGGGAGTGCTGGGGCTCGGCAAAACTGTGTACCGGATGGGCACTGGCCAGGGTGGCGGGGCGGCAGGGCTCCAGCACGGAAGCGGGCAGCGCGCCGCTGCAGTGGAACACCAGCGGTCGCTGACCGTCGAGGCGCCGGGCCAGCAATAGCGCGGTGGCGGCAATATCGGCATCGCCGGTCGCAATCAGCCAGCAGTCGGCGTCCGGAAGGTCTGCGATGTGGCCGCAGATTTTGCCGGCACCGATAAACTCCCGCGCCGACGCCGTGGACTCGTTACTGCGGTTGCAGAGGCCGGCGATGGTAAAGACACCTCGCTCGGACCACAGCCGCGCGAGGGTCCTGCCGAGCCTGCCGGCGCCGATGATATTCAGTGTCGGGGCTGCAGCCTGCAATTACTTGCCTGCCAGACAGTTGACGTAGGCGTTGACCGCATCCGACAGGCCCATACTGATGGCGTCCACGGTCAATGCGTGGCCGATGGACACTTCCTGTAGCCCGGGCAGGGTGCGGTAGCGGCGCAGGTTGATCAGGTTGAGATCGTGGCCGGCGTTGATCCCGAGCCCCAGGGTGATGGCGTGCTCCGCCGCCGCGCAATGGCTGGCGAAAACCGTTTCCGCGTCCGGGCTCTGATGCAGTACCGCTTCGGCGTAGGGGCCGGTATAGAGTTCGATGCGGTCCGCGCCCGCTTCCCGCGCGCGGGTGATTTGCTCGATGTCCGGGTCCATAAACAGGCTGACGCGAATGCCGGCGTCTTTCAATGCGCGGATAATGGGCTCCAGGCGGCTGCCGTCGCGACTCAGGTCAAAGCCGTGATCCGAGGTCAGCTGGTCGTTACTGTCCGGAACCAGGGTGCATTGCTGTGGGCGGGTTTCCTGCACCAGTGGCAACAACCCGGGATAGCTGCCCATGGGGCCGGCAAATGGATTGCCTTCCACATTGAATTCCACCTTGCGGGTGGCGCACAGCTGGGCCAGGTCGCGCACATCGCCCGGGCGGATATGGCGCTGGTCCGGGCGCGGGTGCACGGTAATACCCTCTGCGCCGGCGTCCAGGCAGGTGCGGCCGTGGGCCACGACATCCGGGTAGTTGCCCTCGCGGGAATTGCGAATCAGGGCAATCTTGTTCAGGTTGACGCTCAATGCGATCACTGGCCTGCGCCTCCGGTATCTGTGGATTTACGTCTGGCTTTCAGTATACGCACTGCGGCATTGGGTGCGTCGGGGAAGGACTTGAACTGGCCCCTGGGTTCGGCGGCAATCTGCTGTACCACGCTCATCCCCAGCAATACCTTGCCGAACACCGTATAGCCGGCTTTTCCAGTGCCGCCGTCGAGGCGGCTGTTGTCTACCAGGTTGATAAAAAACTGCGAGGTCGCACTGTTGGGGTCGTCGGTGCGCGCCATGGCGATGGTGCCGCGCTCATTGGACAGGCCGTTGTCGGATTCATTTTTGATCGGGGCGCGGGTGGGCTTTTCCTGGAAATCGAAGGTATAGCCGCCGCCCTGGGCCATAAAGCCGGGGATGACGCGGTGAAAGATGGTGCCATCGTAGAAGCCGCTGTCCACATAGGCGAGAAAGTTTTCCACGGTAACCGGGGCCTTGTCTGCAAAAAGAACCAGTTCAATGCTGCCCAGGTCCGTTTCCAGAACCACGCGGGGATTGTTGGTAATGGCGCTCGCGGTGAGGGAAAAAGTCAGCAGCAGGGCGGAGCAAAGAATGCCCAGTGCGTTTCTGAGCGTCCCCCGGAGGAATCGATTGCTGTGAGCAGCGCGAAATGCAGCGCTACGTGCAGAGTGGATCTTGGTATTTTTCATGGGTTTTCCCTGGCCGGCACAAATTCTGTTGTGCACCTGTCTGATAACAAAAGAGCCCGGTCATTGACCGGGCTCTTATCGCCGGTCTGGAAATTCTAACCGGCTGGCAACTGTCGGGGAAAGACTTGTCTGGTGATCAGTTGGCCCATTCGGAGTGGCGCTTGCGCGGGCGGAAGTGCGGAGCGGCCATTGCGATGATTGCACCGATCAGCACGGAAAGGGCACCGTACATATACCACTTCTGGGTTTCGCTGCCGCTGAGACGCTGGATTTCCGCCTCGCTCATGGCCTGCTTCTGCTTCAGCAGCTCGTGCTGATTGAGCAGCTTCTGGTGGCGCTGATTGAGGGCGACCGCGTCGGCAGACAGGGACTTGAGCTCTTTCAGTTCCCGGGACAGTTGCGTTGCGCGCTCCTGCTCGGACTTGAGGGCTGTGGTGAGTTTGCCGTTTTCCTCTTCAAGGCGGCGAACTTCCCCGCCCAGGTTGCCCTGCAGGCTTTCGATATGGCGCAGTCGCTCCTCGGCCTTTTCCAGTTTGATTTTTGCGACCGGTTCGCTCTCCAGGTACTGGCGCCTTACCCAGCCTTCTTCGCCGCCCGGGGTGCGCACCTGGGCCCACCCGGTATCCGGGGAATCCTGTAGCAGGGTGAGTTTGGTACCGCTGGGCAGGCCGCGGTGCAGGATGCGGAACTCATTGCCCTGGCCCGAGCGCATCGGCACGTGCAGCTCGTCGGTGATGTAGCGGTCGGAGCTGATTGCCTGGCTGTGTGCAGCAGAGAATAGCAGTGCGGCGGCGGAAACGGTGGTAAGCAGTTTTTTCATCGATAGGTAAAACATTCGCTGGTGCGTATTTTTATACTGTTGTTCGGAAGGGTTCAGGGTAAAACCAGTTTGAAAGGCTTTACGGTTACGGAGGCATAGACACCGGCTTCCACATAAGGGTCCGCGTCGGCCCATGTTTTTGCCTCTTCCAGGCTGGGGAACTCCGCCACTACCAGGCTGCCGCTGAAACCGGCTTCGCCCGGGTCTTCGCTGTCGATTGCCGGGTTGGGGCCGGCAATCAGCAGGCGCCCCTGGTCCTTGAGTGCGTTCAGGCGCTCGATATGGGCGGGGCGCGCACCTTTGCGCAGTGGAAGGCTGTTTGCAACGTCCTGGCTGATGATGGCGTACCACATGGTCGGTCGTTCAATCCTTAGTCTTATTTAGAGGGTGGCTCAGCGCGTTTATTGCTGAACCATGATTTCTTCCAGCTTCAGGCCGGTCAGTTTGCCAATGCGGCGAAACAGGAATACCAGCACCAGCATCAGGATGATGGTGGCGGGCAGGGCGATCACCGGGAAGCTAAGGGCTGTCATTTTGCCCAGTTCCTCGTTGAAGGCCTCGGTCCCCGGAGGGCTTTTCAGCAGCACTTCGGCGAGGAGGTAGTTCAGCGCGGACGACACAAAAAATGAACCGGCAATCATCCACGAGGCGTGCTGTAACGTGCGCTCGAACAGGCCGGTATTGCCGCGGGTTTCCAGCGCGCGGGCAATTTTTGCGGTGTCGAGGATGCGCTCGTTGTAGATCAGCGTGCGCACCAGCGGCCAGCGGGTGCGCAGCGAGGCGATGGTGGCAATCCCCAGCAGGCCGGGAATGGCGGCTTCCTTGATCGCGATGTATTTGGCTTCCAGCTCCAGCAGGCTCATGCCGCCGGTGAGCAGGATACTGATGACACCCAGGGCGGAAAAGAAGTTGACCTTGCCGGAGCGCTTGAGGTCGCGCAGCCCGTATATCACCGGGAACGAAAGTGCCACCACAATGGCCCACTTGGTGCCCAGCCAGTCGTCGCCGGACAGCTTGGTGAGAATCAGGGTGGGGATAACGATATTGAGCAGCAGGTTGCCCAGCAGGCTTTCCTTGTGTGGCTTCTGCGACTGTGCCGCCTGTGCGTCGCTCGGCAGGTCTGTGCTGGTAGTTGAGTTCTGTCTGGTATCGGTCATGGCCTGTTCCGGTGATAATGCCCGCTGGCTGACACAACAGCTGTCAGCGGCGAAAATGAACCCCCGCGCGCGGGGCCTTATCCCTGAAACCTTGTGTCGACGAACGGGCGCCGAGTTGTGCCTGGATCCTGTGAACGGATTGCTCTGAGACCATCGGTATCGGCAAATGTTCACCGGGCAATGTAAGAAAGTAGCCCGAAGATTCCATCTTGCGTGGCGCGCTGCGGTGATCCTGAACAAACCTGGTTGCCAGAATGAATTTAGCAATGAATCCAGTCCCGGTAGGGCGCGAGGCCCTGACTGAAAACACGCTGGCCGGTCAGATTGACCTGCACTGCCACAGCGCGGCTTCGGACGGTATTTTAAGCCCTACAGCGCTGGTGTCGAGGGCGAAATCCCACGGTGTGACTGTGCTGGCGGTCACAGATCACGACACCGTTCAGGGGCTGCAGGAGGCATCTGAGGCGGCTTTGGCGCAGGGGGTGGTGTTGGTACCGGGTATCGAATTGACCGCCCGCTGGGGAGCGCGAGTGGTGCATGTGGTCGGATTGAACTTTGACCGGCAATCCACGGCAATTCTCAAGGCCATCGCGCAGCGGGATCTGTTGCGCCAGGAGCGCGCCGAGCGCATTGCGCAGAAGCTCGAAAAGCGCGGATTCGCAGGCGCCCTGGCCGGCGCCCGGGCGCTGGCGGGTGACGGGGTGATCGGGCGCCCGCATTTTGCCCGCTGGCTGGTAGAGGCCGGTCACGTGGAGGATACGGCGCGGGCGTTCAAGCGCTACCTGGGTGCCGGCAAGGCCGGTGACGTGGCTGTGGACTGGCCGCACCTCGCGGATACCGTGGCCAGCATTGCCGCCGCGGGCGGTACCGCAGTGCTGGCGCACCCGCTCAAGTACGGCCTGACCCGCACCAGGCTGCAGAGCCTGTTGCTGGATTTTGCCGTTGCCGGAGGGCAGGGGGTGGAGGTGGTATGCGGGCAGCAGAACCCGGTGCAGACCCGGGAAATTCTCGCGCTGCTGGCGCGGCTTGCAGAGCAGGGGCTCCCCCTCGCGGCCTCCCTGGGCAGCGACTTTCACCAGCCGGACCAGCCCTGGCGGGAACTGGGTGGGGTACACCTGCCGGCGGGCGTCGAGCCGGTGTGGAATCTGTGGCAAACTGGCGCCCATAAACCAAGTCATCAGGCGGTAAACAGGGAGTAGGCAGTGGCGCAGTTTTTCCAGATTCATCCAGAAAACCCCCAGGCTCGGCTGGTCAATCAGGCCGCAGACATCGTCGCCTCCGGCGGAGTGATCGTGTTGCCCACCGACTCCGCCTACTCGCTCGGCTGCCGGCTGGGAGAGAAGCTGGCGCTGGAGCGGGTGCGGGCGATCCGCCAGCTGGACAAGGACCACAACTTCACTCTGATGTGCCGGGACCTGTCGGAGCTGGCAAGTTACGCCAAGGTGGACAACCAGATGTTCCGCCTGCTGAAGAACCACACCCCCGGGCCCTATACCTTCATCATGCCCGGCACCTCGGAAGTGCCGCGGCGGCTGCTGCACCCCAGGCGCAAGACCATCGGCCTGCGGGTGCCGGACAACGCCATTGTGCAGGCGCTGATCGAGGCCCTCGGGGAGCCGCTGATGACCTGTAGCCTGATCATGCCCGGGGACGACCAGCCGCTGACCGATCCCTACGATATTCGCGACACCCTGGAACACCAGGTGGAACTGGTGATCGATGGCGGTTTCTGCGGCCTCGAAGCCACCACGGTAGTGGACCTGACCGGCGATGAACCGGTACTGGTGCGTCAGGGATGTGGCTCGATTGATGAAATTATCGGCTGACACTGATGTATAATCGCCCGTTTGGTTTTGCCGAAGGACTGCAGTGTGTCCAGTGAAGAATTAGAAGAGGTGGTGGTCGACCAGGCGTCGGCGAGCCCCGCGTCAGCCGACGACGACGGCGAATCCGTCGCCGGGGTTGGCCCTGACCAGCGGGAGCCCGAAACCCCTGGGGCCACAGAAGCTACCTCCGCGGAAGCAGCGTCCGGTCTCGAGGGCGGCGCCGAGGCCGCCCTGCACGGGCCGCCGCGCCAGGGGGAGATGCCATTTGCCATGGTAGAGGGCAAGGCCTTTACCGACCTGCCCGCCGATCTGTACATCCCGCCAGACGCGCTGGAAGTGATCCTGGAGGCCTTCGAAGGGCCGCTGGACCTGTTGCTGTACCTGATTCGCCGGCAGAACCTGGACATTCTCGAGATCAACGTCGCCGATATCACGCGCCAGTACATGGCGTACGTGGAAATGATGACGTCGATGCGCTTTGAGCTGGCGGCGGAATACCTGGTGATGGCGGCGATGCTGGCGGAGATCAAATCCCGCATGCTGTTGCCGCGTCCGCCAGAGGCGGAAGAGGAAGAGGGGGAAGACCCCCGCGCAGCCCTGATCCGCAGGCTGCAGGAATACGAGCGCTTCAAGACCGCCGCGGAAGATATCGACGAGCTGCCGCGGGTGGGGCGGGATATCCACCAGGCCAGCGCCACCGGCCCGGACCGCAAACTGACGCGGCCGGACCCGGAAGTGGACCTGAAAGAGGTTCTGGTTGCGCTGGCGGATGTACTGCGCCGTGCGGACATGTTCGAAAGCCACCAGGTGGAGCGGGAAAAGCTCTCCACCCGGGAGCGCATGACCCAGGTCCTGGACAGAATTCGCCACCGCCAGTTTGTGCCGTTTGTCAGCCTGTTCCAGGCGGAAGAGGGACGCCTGGGGGTAGTTGTGACCTTCCTGGCAGTAATGGAGCTGGTCAAGGAGTCCCTGGTGGAGCTGGTGCAAAACGAAGCCTTCGGTCCCATCCACGTGCGTGCCCGCAGCGAATCCCGGGAAGGCACCGGGGAAGGCACCGAGGAAGCGGGCAGCGAATGGGATGAGGTCGAGGACCCCGATGGCGGCCGGGGTGGGGACGGCGATGCCGAAGACGGCCTTTTCGCCGAGCCGGAACCCGAACACGAGGGTACAGCCGCGGAAGCTGACGAGCGCTCTGAAGAACTGTCAGATGTGCAGTCTGAAGAGAGCCTCGAAGAACAACGTGCAGGGGAACCTGAAGAAAAGCCGCTGGAGCAAGCGGAAGACACTGCTGACCCCGAACAGGAATTTATCGCTGAAGACGCCGAACAAACACCGGCGCTCAGTTAACCATCGAGTGATTGTGCTGAAATGAGTATTGCCCCGGAATTACTGCGCCGGATTGTAGAGGGTGCGCTGCTTGCCGCGGCCCAGCCCCTGACCGAAGACAAGCTGCTGTCGCTGATCGACGAAGGCGAGCGGCCGGAAAAGACCGAACTGAGAAAGGTGCTGGAAGAGATCGCCGAGAGCTGCAGCGACCGCGGTTTCGAACTGCGGCAGGTGGCCAGCGGCTGGCGCTTCCAGGTGCCGGAAGACCTGGCGCCCTGGATCAACAAGATGTGGGAAGAGAAACCGCAGAAATACTCCCGTGCCACCCTGGAAACCCTGGCCATCATTGCCTATCGCCAGCCGATTACCCGCGGCGATATCGAGGAAATTCGCGGTGTCGCGGTGAGCTCCCATATCGTCAAAAGCCTGTCCGAGCGGGGCTGGATCAAGGTGGTGGGCCAGCGGGATGTGCCGGGCAAACCGTCACTTTACGCCACCACCCGGGAATTTCTCGATTACTTTAACCTGAAGAGCCTGGAAGACCTGCCGACCCTGGCGGAGATTCGCGATATCGACAGTCTCAATGCCGCGCTGGATCTGGGTGAGGGCAGCGGCGGTGAGACTGCCACAGCAGCGGATGATGTGGAGCAGGCGCCCGCAGGTGAGGACGCGCAGCCCGAAGCGGAAGGCGCGGAAGACGTTGCAGCCGCCGATGACAGTGAAAGCGCTGCCGCGGAATCCGAGCCTGCCGGCGAGGAAAATGCATCAGAACTGCAGGTGGAAGACTACCCTGAAGCAGAGCAGGCCACCGAGCCGGCGCCGGAAGCGCTGGCCGACGAAGCCCTGGAAGTTGCCGACGAAGAGGCATCCAACACGCCGGAAACCCACAACACATGAGCAATGATGCAGCGCCGGTAGGCGAAAAACTGCAGAAAGTCCTGGCCCGGGCTGGGCTGGGATCGCGCCGGGAAATGGAACGCGCCATCGAAGCAGGCCGGGTGACCGTCAATGGACAGGTAGCCGGCCTTGGCGAGCGCGTCACCGAAGAAGACACCATCCAAATGGACGGCAAGCCCCTGCCGTCCGGCGAGGAAAAGCGCCTGCGGGTGATCCTGTACAACAAGCCGATTGGTGAGATCTGTTCCCGCCACGACCCGGAAGGCCGCCCCACGGTATACGACCGCTTGCCGCGCTTGAGCAGCGGCCGCTGGATCTCTGTGGGCCGGCTCGATTTCAATACCAGCGGACTGCTGTTGTTCACCAACAGCGGTGAGCTGGCAAACAAACTGATGCATCCTTCCTCGGTGATCGATCGCGAGTACCTGGTGCGAATCCAGGGCCAGGTTGACGATGATATGAAAAAACGCCTGACCACCGGTGTGTTGCTGGAGGACGGAGAGGCGCGTTTTACCGATATCGTCGAAAGTGGTGGTGAAGGCACCAACCGCTGGTTCTACTGTGTGGTGATGGAAGGGCGCAACCGCGAAGTGCGCCGCCTGTGGGAGTCCCAGGGCGTGCGGGTAAGCCGCCTGAAGCGGGTGCGTTACGGCAGTGTGTTTATCCCCTCCCACGTGCGCGTGGGGCAGTGGATCGAGATGGAGCCCAGGGAAATCGATGATCTCTGCATCACCGCCGGCCTGCCCAAACTGGGACAGCGCCCGCTGACTCAGGCGGAAAAGGAAACCCTGCAGCGGCAGCGTCGCAAGCTGCGCAAGTCGCCGGGGCAGGGACAGCAGCGCAAGCCCACGCGGCGCTCGAACAACTAGCGCTGCGGGTAACGACAAAGTAAGTGGGACAAAAAAAGGTGGCCAGTGGCCACCTTTTTTCGTTGTGTCCAATTCGGGCTCTATGGCTGCTCCTGCAGCTCTTGCTCCTGGAAGTCCTCCAGGGCATCGCCGTCGTCGCCCATGTTTTCTGTTTCGTCCTCGTCGATGATCTCGCTTTCCATGCCCGGGTCCACTTCCTCCGGTTCGATGGTGCCCGGGTCGCTCTCGGGTTCGGCCTGCGGTTGTGGCGCCGGTTCGCCTGTCGGCGCTGAAGCCGGTTCGCTAGTGGGCACTGCGGCAGCCTCCTTTTCCACCACCGATTTCAGTTTCTCCAGCCCCTGCTCATAGGAACTGCCGACCATTTTCGACACCATCAGCCCCATCCAGCGGCCAATGGGGCCGCCGCCCATTTCGGAGGAGAAAGACCAGGTCACGTTGCTGCCGCTGCCCTGGGGGACCAGCTTGAATTCTGCCTGGGCCTTGCCCTGGGCGCCGAAATCCAGCTCGGTGGCGACCCGCGAGTAGGGTTCACTGGCGGTGATAGTCTGGGAGCCATTGCCGACCTTGGGATCATCGCTGGTCCAGCTCATGGTGGCGCCGACACCTTCGGTAAAACCGCTGTAGCTGTACTCGGTTTGCGGGTCGATCTGGTACCAGGGGGACCACTTGTTGAAGTTGCGGAAGTTATTCACGTAGGGGAATACCACTTCCGGGGGCTCTGCGATGTAAACGCTGCGCTCGGTAGTCGCAACCCGGGGAAAGAGATAGCCGGCGAGTACCAGCAGGGCGAGAAAAATCAGGATGTAAAGTAACCAGCGCATGGCAGATTCCCCCAAAAATTATCGGTCGACTTTCCACTGTTCGCGCCGGTCCCCGGGCTTGTGGTGAGGGGGCGGCGCCAGGCTATACAACATACTCGAGTGTAATGGCTGGCGGGCGGCAGCGCTACAGAGGGGATTGCGGAAGTAGAGTGTGTGTGTGGTGGGGGCGATAGCGGTAAGGCGCTGGCCAGGCACGGAAAGACGCGCTGGCGGTCAGCGCTCAGAAGGTGTCGTCGAGTAACGGGAGCTCGATGCTCACGCAGAGGCCCGCGTGGGAGGTATTGAAGGCTTCGATTTTGCCGCCGTGTTGCACGATAGAGCGCTGGGCAATGGCGAGTCCGAGCCCGAAGCCGCCACTCTCCCGGGTGCGGGCTTCATCGGTGCGGTAGAACGGGCGGAATATGGCTTCCAGTTCTTCCTCGGGCACCCCGTTGCCGGCGTCGGTGACGCGGATCTGGCAGCGGGAGTTTTCCGAGGTGATGCTGATATCCACCTGACCGTGCGCGGGACTGTATTTGATACTGTTGCGGAGTATGTTTTCCAGCGCAGCGGTAAGCGAACTGCCGCGGGTGGCGACCAGCAGCTCGTGCTCGTCGCTGCGCAGGGAAAAGCCCACCTGCTTTTGCCGCGCTTCGTCCCGCAGGTCTTCCGTCAGTGCCTCCATCAGGCTGTTGATCTCCACCACGTCATCCAGCGGTCGACTGTCGCTGCTGCTGACCGGCAGCGACAGAATATCGGCAATGATGTCTTCCAGGTAGTCGGCAGCCTTGCCGATCTTGTCCAGTTCCGGATCCAGTGCCTGCACGTTCTTTTGCCGGGCAATGCCCAGCGCCACCTGCAGCCGCGCCAGGGGCGAGCGCAGCTCGTGTGAGACATCCTTGATCAGGCGGCGCTGCTCGCTCATGGAGGCCTGCAATTGCGCGGTCATGGAGTCGAAGTCTGCGGCGAGGTCGCCCAGCTCCCGGCTGTGGCCGCGCAGGGTCGGGGTTACCCGGTAACTGAGGTCGCCGGCGGCGACCCGGCGGGTCGCGGTGCGCAAGTTGTCCAGGGGTTTGCTCAAGTAGCGCGCCAGCCAGTAGCACGCCAGCCCCGAGGCCAGGGTTGCGAGCACCAGGATCGGCCAGAAATTGTCCAGCACAAACCGCAGCAGCAGTTCCTCCTTGCTCTTGCCTGCCACGAACACCACACGCAGGCTGCCGCCGTCCCGCTGCGGCACGAAAAAGCCCACCGTCGGCTTTTTGTCCACCAGGGCGTGGGCCTCGCGATTGCGGTAACTGAGGGAGTTGATTAGTGGCGCCATGGAGGCGGGAATGGGGCGCCCGAGCAGTTCCAGGCCGTCGCGATCGAGGGCGAAGATGCGCTTCTGCACCCGCTCCGGGCGCTGTTCCAGCCAGTGCCGGAAGTGATCCGAACCGTGCCGGCGCGTCATGCGCAGGTTGTGGGTGATCTCGCGGAACAGTTCCGGGCCCTCCCAGCGGTCCTTTTGCCGCGGGTCGCCAAACTCCCGGAAGTGAGTGATATAGACCGCCGCCAGCACCATGACCACCGCAGTGAGCCAGGCGCCGAAGAACATGCGGCCAAACAGACTGCTCATGGCTTATCCCTGGCCCTGGGTGAGCATGTATCCGGCACCGCGGATATTGATGATCAGTTCGCGACTGGCGCCCTGTTCGGCGAGCTTTTTCCGGATATTGCTCACGTGTACGTCGATGGAGCGGTCGTAGGGCATCAGCTTGCGCCCCAGCGCCTTTTCCGTGAGCACTTCCTTGCTTACTACCTCGCCGGCATTTTCCACCAGTACCTTGAGCACCGAGAATTCCGCGCCGGTGAGATTGACCGGCTCGCCGGACCAGAAGCACTGGTGCTCTTTCGGCATCAGCTGGATCTGGCCACTGCTCAGGTTGCCATCGGCAGTGGCTACTTCACTGCGCCCGCGGCGCAACACCGCGCGCAGGCGCGCGGCCAGTTCCCGGGGGTTACAGGGCTTGGGCAGGTAGTCGTCGGCGCCCATTTCCAGGCCTACAATACGGTCCACCGTGTCCCCCTTGGCGGTCAGCATCAGCACCGGTAAAGAGCGGCCGGGGGTGCCGGATTCCTCACGCAGCTTGCGCAACACGTCGAAGCCGCTGTGCACCGGCAGCATTACATCCAGCACCAGCGCGTCAAAGTTTTCCTGACGCGCCAACTCCAGACCCCGCCCGCCATCGTTGGCCACGGTAACTTCAAAGCCTTCACCGACCAGGAACTCCTGGAGCAGTTCGGTCAATTCGGTGTCGTCATCTACCAGCAGGATATGGCTCATGCGTGACTCTGTTCCTGTTGTGTGTTGCTCGGGCTGCATTATATGCACAGCCAGGGATTCCCCGATGGCGTGACCGGGAGTGTTTTACCGTTCTTAACAAATGTTTACCGCGGTTAGCCCCTGTTTACACAGGGCCAGCCTAATATGCACCTACCGAAACGAAATGCATCAGCCAACAGGCCTCGCGATCTAGCGGTCGACAGGCGTCAACCAAAGAGGAAACTCCGATGATTAAATGGAAAGCACTGGCGGGCAGCGCCATTCTGAGTAGTGCCCTGATTGCTCCGGGTATGGTGATGGCCTCCCCGGGCGGTGACCACGGGCACGGTCATCACAAGGAGCGTATGTTCGAGCACCTGGCGGAAAAACTCGACCTGACCGAAGGCCAGAAGGCACAGTTGAAGGCCAATCGCGAAGCCAACCGCGAAGCCCGCAAGGCGGACCGGGATGAACTCCACGCGGTACGCCAGCAACTGAAAGATGCCATTGAGTCTGGCGCGGACCAGGCCACCCTGGACACATTGGGGGCCAAGCTGGGCCATATGGAAGTGGCCAGGATGCAGCGCATGCACGATAAGTGGGTGCAGTTCGAATCCATCCTCACCGACGAGCAGAAGGCCAAGCTCAAGGAGATGAAAGCCGAGCGCAAGGCCCACCACAAAGAGCGTATGAAACGCTGGCAGGAGCGCGATCAGTAAGTCTCAAGGTAAGTCTCAAGGCAAGTCTCAACGGATCGGGCGCAGAGCCTGGCTTCCGCTACCAGTCCCCGGTCCGGGTACCCGGTTTGCGGGTTTGCCCGGCCAGTCACCCCTTCGGCCTCTTCAGGTCCACCGGCGCTTACCCCAACAGCTGGTGGACTTTCCCTCACGCCCCCGGTACCGGGGGCTTTTTTGTATCCGCCTGCAGCCCCTATTTGCCTCCAGTGCTTGCTGGCATCTCCTATTGTTGGGAAAATGCCCGCCGCTCCGGAGTGAGATGTATCCCCGGAATCGCAGCTTGAGGAGAGAAAGTGAGCAAGATCGGCCTGTTTTACGGCAGTGACGAAGGCAATACCGAAGGCGTCGCGCAGCGCATAGCTGCCCGCCTGGGCGAAGACCGCGTGGATATCCACGATATCGCGGATGTGACCCAGCTCGAAATCGCCGATTACGACCAGCTGATCTTCGGAATCCCCACCTGGGATTTCGGCCAGATCCAGTCCGACTGGGAAGACTTCTGGGAAGATGTTCAGGAAATTGATTTCACCGGCAAGACCGTAGCGCTGTTCGGCCTCGGCGACCAGTTTGGTTACGGTGACTATTTCCTCGATGCCATGGGCATGCTGCACGATGTGATTGTTGCCAACGGCGCGGCTATTGTTGGCCACTGGTCCACCGATGGGTACGAATTCGAGGCCTCCAAGGCGGAGATTGAAGGACAGGGGCTGTTCGTAGGTCTGGCCATTGACGAGGATCAGCAGGAAGAACTGACTTGCGGGCGCCTTAACCTCTGGTGCAAGCAGCTCGCCCGGGAGCTTGACCTCGAGGGTGGGGAAGACAGTGTCGTTGAGCTCGAGGATTGAGGCTGATATGACCGGTTCCCTCACGCTCAAGGATTTCTGGACCTGGCTGGCCGAACACACCAGTTGCATTCTGCGTGTGGGTACGCCGGAATCTATCCTGTACGACGATGACGACTACCACTGGCGCTTTACCCAGGAAAACCCCAGCACGCTGCTGGTTCAGCTGGTACGCGGCAAGCGCCTGGTTGGCGAGGTGTTCGTGGAGCCGGAACTGGTGAGCAATGTGCGCATTACTCCGGGAGAAAAAGAAGAGGTCATCTTTGACCTGATGTCGGAAGTCGAAGGTGAGGAGCAGGTGCTCTATTATTTCGTGATGGCGCACGGTTACGATGTGAGCGAGGCCCCGCAGCCGGTGGTGCGCCACGGCCGCCTGCACTGATTACTCTCGCCGAGACTTCGGCAATAAAAAACGGGCTTTTTTAGCCCGTTTTTTTATTTTACGGCTCGCAATCGGCTGTTTATCGCTCGGCGGAGCCTACCCCGATATGCGTGTCAAAAAACGACAGCAGCTGGGTGTACAGCTCGAGGTTGTTTTCCTCGCTATAGAACCCGTGCCCCTCGGTTGGCGCAATCAGTGATTGCACCGATTTACTGTCCTCGCCCACCTTTTCCAGTAGTGCTTCCGCATGAGAGACCGGTGCGCGCTCGTCTTTTTCACCGTGTATGATAAACAGCGGTAGATTCAGTGCATCGGTGTGATAAAGCGGTGAATTCTCTTTGAGTTCCGTCTCGCTCTCACCAATGGTCTTGGTCAGATATGCCACGCCCCGATTCCGGCGGGGCACGTCGCCCTCTTTGTATAGCAGCTCTAAATCGTACACACCGGCGTAACCAGCCGCGCACTGGTAGAGGTCCGGATAGCGGATGGGGTTCATCATGGCCGAATAGCCACCGAAACTGGCGCCGTAGATGCAGATACGGTTTTTATCGGCGTAGCCTTGATCGACTGCCCACTGTACCGCTTCTGCGATATCCCGCTGAATATTCCCACCCCACTGGCGCTCGCCCGCCGCCAGGAAGCCATCCCCGTAACCTGTAGAGCCGCGAAAATTCACCTGCAACACCAGATATCCGTTCTGTGACAGTATCTGCGCGTCGCGATCAAAGCCCCAGTAGTCTCTCGCATGCGGCCCGCCGTGAGGCATGACGATCATGGGTAGTTTTCTTTCCTGACCTTTGGGGAAGGTGAGGTAGGTGCCGATACGCAGCCCGTCAGAGGATTCGAAAGCCTCGGCGCGCATCGGGTTCAGGGTGGCCGGGTCCAGCCAGTCCGCGGAGGAAGTCAGAAAGTCGACTTGTTTGTTTTCCAGGTTGACCAGGAAGTAATCCCCCGGGAGCCGGTCCCCGGATACTTTGAGTACGCCGAGCTTTCCATCGCGGGTAAAACTGGTGAAGCGGGTATGGTAGCCCTCAAATGCCTGCCGCAGGCCGCGATAGAAGGAAATAAAACTTTGGTCTTCGGCGAAAAACTCCGCGGTTGGGTAATCCGGATTCAGATACACCCCGAGTGGCTTGTTGGTATTTGGGTGTGTCAGTAGTCCGCTGATATCGGTGATGGCGTGCTGGAAAACCCTGCGCCCGGATTGATTTTCCCGGTTCCAGGCGATCAGGGACTCCGTCTCGCCAGGCTCTTCCTTGATCAGGTAAATTTCCCCGGTGCTGCGGTCGTAGCCGGCGGGGTAGGCTTTCTCCAGAAGAGGGTGATCTGTCAGTTCCCAGCCATTGTCACTTTTGCGGTACAGCTCGTAGTCATTTTCTGTGTTCGTGCCATTGGCAAAGATCAGATTCCCGTAGCCATCGGTAAATGCTCTGCCGTCCATCTGCGGCAATCCGACGACTTCTTTGCGTACGCCGGTATAGATATTCAGCCGGAATACGTCCCCGTGTGCTTCGCCCTGTCGCGCCCAGGGACGGGTCGATATCAGAATTTCGTCTTTATTGTCAGTCAGCTTGTCGATAATCGTGGCGTGGGCGTAGGTCGCTTTGGCTTTTTGAATCCGGCTGCCGGTCTGGGTTTGGCCGGCCGCGTAGCCGAAAATATTCAGGTTGCGCGTACCATCGGCATTGATCGCATACAGCGAGCCGTAATTGACCGGTGTTTCCAGTGCGTCTCTGCGCGAAATGATTTCCGCTACAACCCGATCGTCGTTGGCCCAGATGAAATTGCCCACCTCTTCATCACCGCGAAACTGGATGGTTCCCGTGATTTTCCTGGTGTCCAACGCGCGGATTACCAGCACTCGCTCCCCCTTGTACAGGCGCTTGATGGCAATGTGCGATCCGCTGGGAGAAATTTTGACCTGCTCGACCTCGACGTGTCGAATCAGATCACTCAGTGGGACAGCGGCAGAAGCCGCGCTGGAGAAGGCCGCGAGCAAGAAAAAAATGAAGGTGAGGGAGGTTGGAATGGTATGGCGCATGAAAAATCCCTGTACTGCGAAATGTAGCCAGAGCCCGCTGGCAGCATCACTACCGGCGAGCGCTCCTACCACATTCAACGATAGATCATACGTCGATTGTGTGATCTATCTCACAAAAAGTCCGGTCAGTATTTCTCGATACATATCCTTCACTAGGTCCAGATCATCGGCCTTCACACACTCGTCCACTTTGTGAATGGTGGCGTTGACCGGGCCCAGCTCCACCACCTGGGCGCCGGTGGGGGCGATAAAGCGCCCGTCGGAAGTGCCGCCGGCGGTGGAAAGCTCGGTTTCACGGCCGGACACTTTTTTGATGGCCTTCTGGGCGGACTCTACCAGGGGGCCTGCGGCAGTGAGGAAGGGCTGGCCGGAGAGGTTGAAGTTGGCTTCGTATTTGAGGCCGTGCTTGTCGAGGATGGCGCGCGCGCGCTGCTCCAGGTCCTCGGCGGTGGTCTCGGTGGAGAAGCGCCAGTTGCACACCACTTTGACTTCGCCGGGAATTACATTGGTGGCGCCGGTGCCACCGTTGATATTGGATACCTGAAAGCTGGTGGCGGGGAAGAAGTCGTTGCCGTTGTCCCACTCTTCCGCTGCCAGTTCGGCCAGTGCCGGGGCGAGTTTGTGTACCGGGTTTTCCGCCAGGTGCGGGTAGGCCACGTGGCCCTGGATGCCGAATACGGTCAGCTCCAGTCCCAGTGAGCCGCGGCGGCCGTTCTTGATTATATCGCCGGCGAGGGCGGTGCTGGAGGGTTCGCCGACCAGGCACCAGTCGATTTTCTCGCCCTTTGCTTCGAGCCACTCCATTACCTTGACGGTACCGTGTTTTGCCGGACCTTCTTCGTCGCTGGTGATGAGCAGGGCGATGCGACCTTTGTGGTTGGGGTGGGCGGCGACAAACTCTTCGCAGGCGACGACCATGGCGGCCAGGGAGCCTTTCATGTCGGCGGCGCCGCGGCCGTAGAGCATGCCGTCTACGATTTGCGGTTCGAAGGGCGGGTATTGCCAGTTTTCTTCGGGGCCAGTGGGGACCACGTCGGTGTGGCCGGCGAAGGCAAACAGCGGGCCTTCCTCGCCGCGCACGGTCCAGAAGTTGTCGGTATCGCCGAAACGCAGGTGTTCGGTTTTGAAGCCGATTTTTTCCAGGCGTTCGAGCATCAGATCCATGCACCCTGCGTCTTCAGGGGTTACGGATTTTTTGCTGATGAGGTCACAGGTGAGTTTTATTGTCGGGGTCATGGGGTGTCTTCTAGCTCCGTGGTATTGGGAGCACTGTTCCTGTTTTGAGGCGGCCCGGCTGGCGGTGACTCCTTGCGAGACACGGACTAGGCGTCCCCCCTCAACCCATCCATGGGGGCTCTTCCGCGAGGTCCTTCTCGCGGACAAAGCGTTCGCTTTGGACGCCGAAGGCGCCCGCAGGGTGAGCGAAGCGAATCAACGTCCCGCAAGG
>NZ_CAJXKH010000013.1 GCF_913055755.1 uncultured Microbulbifer sp. | reverse complement strand
TGGGCAGATGCCGGTGAAGCCGTGCGCGTCGACTTTCGCGGAGAGCACTACCAGACCGAAGCCAGCGATAGCGGCGACTGGTCCATCACCCTGGAAAACCTGCCGCAGGGCGGCCCCTACAGCATGACCATCCGGGGAGAAAACACCATTGCCCTGGACGACATACTGGTGGGCGATGTGTGGCTGTGTTCCGGACAATCCAATATGGAGTACCCGGTCAGCCGCATTGCCTTTCACTACGCGGAAGAATTCGCACAGGTGGACAACCCCCTGATCCGCCAGTTCAAGGTGCCACAGGGGTACGATTTCAAAGCCCCGCAAGCGGATATATCCGCGGGCGCCTGGCTGCCCGCCACCGCGAACAATATTCAGGACTTTAGTGCGGTGGGCTATTTCTTTGCCGCGCAGATTCAGCGCGACGAGCAGGTACCCATCGGGCTGATCAACAGCAGCCTCGGCGGGTCACCGGCGGAAGCCTGGTTGAGTGAAGCCGCGCTGAAACGATTTCCAACTCACCTGGAAGAAAAACACCGCTTTGCCAGTGACGAACTGATCGAGGATATCCAGCGCGCGGACAGCACTCGTATCGATCAGTGGTACGCGATGGCCGCTAGCAAAGACACAGGCTGGAAAGAGGACAAACCGCTCTGGCACGGCGCAGACCTGGCAACGGAGGACTGGCACTCCATGCCCGTCCCCGGCTACTGGGCAGACAATGCAGAAATGGACGGCGACGCCGAACCCCTGAACGGCGTGGTCTGGTTCCGCAAGGAAATCACCCTGCCGGAGTCTTTCGCGGCACAACCCGGGTTGCTGGAGCTGGGGCGCATCGTGGATGCCGACACCACTTACGTAAATGGCCACAAGGTCGGCAACACCACCTACCTGTACCCGCGCCGGCGTTACCAGGTGCCCGCCGGCCTGCTGCGGGCCGGGAAAAACACCATTGCGATCCGCATTGTCAATGAACGCGGCCGCGGCGGTTTTGTGCAGGACAAGCCCTACCGCCTCACCGTTAGCGGTGACACGGTGGACCTCAGTGGAGACTGGCAGTACCGGGTGGGCACAGCAATGCCGACGCTCGCTGGGCAGACCTTTGTGCGCTGGAAACCCGGCGGCCTGTACAACGCCATGCTGCACCCGCTGCACAATTACGCATTGAAGGGCGTGCTGTGGTATCAGGGGGAATCCAATGTGGGGCGGGCACAGGAATACCAGACCCTGTTCCCCGCACTGATCGAAGACTGGCGCAGCCACTGGAAGCGTGCCACCGGCAATGAACGCCTGCCGCTCCTGTTCGTGCAGCTGGCAAACTTCCTCGAGCCCAGTGAAGAACCGCAGGAAAGTGCCTGGGCGGAACTGCGCGAAGCCCAGGCCAGCGCGCTGCAACTTCCGGATACCGCGATGACAGTCGCGATCGATATCGGCGAATGGAACGACATCCACCCGCTGGACAAAAAGACCGTGGGGCAGCGGCTGGCTCTGGCGGCACGCAAGCAGGTATACGGCCGCGAGGATATTGTGGCCTCCGGCCCCCGCTTTGCAGCGGCCAGTTTCGACAACAACCGCGTGCTACTTTCTTTTGCCCACACCAACGGCGGCCTGCATGCAGGAGTCCCGGCGGATCCGGCCAGCAAGGGTAAAAACAAAGACACGAAAGGTTCGCAGTCCCTGCAGGGGTTTGCCATTGCCGGTGACGACGGAAAATTTGTGCGCGCCCGAGCCGAAATCCACGGCGAACAGGTGACCGTGTGGAGTGAAACAATCCCGAGCCCCCGGGCAGTGCGCTACGCCTGGGCAGACAATCCGATCGATGCCAACCTGTATAACGGTGCCGGGCTACCCGCAGCGCCCTTTCGCACCCAGCAACCGAAGCCCGGTACAATTGTTCCGGCTAAAACGTCTCTCAAACAGTAACCAGATTTTTTTGCAGTAGAGGTAACGCATGCACAAGCGAAAATTGGGGAAAACCGGCATTAACGTGAGCGAAATCGGGCTCGGCTGCTGGCAGCTGGGTGGTGACTTCGGTCCGCTGGCCGATGACAGGGCCGGCGCAATTCTCGAGGCGGCCGCGGCAAGCGGTATTACCTTCTGGGACACTGCCGATGTCTACGGTGGCGGTATGAGCGAGCAGCGTATCGGCGACTTCACCCACAAGCCGGACGGCCTGATTGTGGCCACCAAGGTCGGCCGCGACGCCAGCCTGTACCCGGACGGCTACAGCCTTGACGGTGTGCGCGCGAGCCTCGCGGCATCCGCGCAGCGACTGGGGGTAAAAACCCTGGATCTGGCGCAGCTGCACTGCGTGCCGCCGGCGGTGTTGCAACAGGGTGACATTTTTTCCTGGATGGAAACCCTGAAAGCCGAGGGCCTGATCCACCACTGGGGCGCCAGCGTGGAAACCATCGACGAAGCGAATCTGTGCCTGCAGCAGCCCGGCCTCGCCACCCTGCAGATCATTTTCAATATTTTCCGACAGGACGCCGCGGAGGCGCTGCTGAACCGTGCAGCAGAAAACAATGTGGGGATTATCGTGCGTCTGCCACTGGCCTCCGGACTGCTGTCTGGAAAGTTCTCTGCGGATACCCGCTTCGATAGCAGCGATCACCGCAACTACAACCGCGACGGCGCCGCCTTTTCCGTGGGGGAAACCTTCGGCGGCATCCCCTTTGCCAAGGGCGTGGAATTGGTTGAAAACCTGCGTCGCATACTCGGTGTGCAGCAAGGCGATAGCGATATGGCGTCGCTGGCGCTGCGCTGGATTCTGGACCACCCGGCGGTGTCCACCGTCATCGTTGGCGCGTCCAGCCCGCAACAGGTTGCCGGCAACGCTGCAGCCTCCGAGCGGCCGGCGCTGGATTCAGCGCTGCACAAACAGCTTGCAGAATTCTATCGCGGCGAAGTGCGTTCACATATTCGCGGCGATATTTGACCTGAACCAAAACATCAGCAACCGCAGGGAGCAAACCAGTGGCCATGAAACAAACGATCGGGCAATTCGCTGTACTTTCTGCGTTGCTGACAAACCCGCTAGCCGCTTCGCCGGTTATCTCCGCGGTTCCGGCTCCGAAACTGCAGCAAAGCAGTGCTGCCGAAAATATACGCCTCAACCAGCTCGGGTTTCCGCCCGGGGCGAAGAAAATTGCCGTAATTCTCGCGGTGGACGATGCCACAGGTTTTTCCGTAGTCGACGCGCAGACGGGCAAACAGGTTTTCACTGGCAAACTACAGCGCGCCGATGAAAAGACCTGGTCGGGAAAGTCGAGCTGGATCGCGGAGTTTTCTCGTCTGTCCCGGCCCGGAAATTATTACCTGGAGGTCGCGGGTGCCGCTCGTTCGCACCCGTTTCGTATTCAGCAAGAGGTTTACCGGGATCTCGCGGCGGCGAGTCTGACGGCGTTTTACTTTCAGCGCGCCTCCAGCGCACTTGGCGAGGAGCACGCGGGCATCTGGGCGCGGGCGGCGGGGCACCCCGACAACCAGGTTCAGGTGCACGCTTCCGCCGCAACCGCTAGCCGCCCGACGGGCAGCCTGATCTCGGCATCCAAAGGGTGGTATGACGCCGGCGACTACAACAAGTATGTGGTCAACAGCGGCATCACCATGGGCACGCTGATGAGCGCGTTCGAGCGCTTTCCGCAATATTTTGTCGCGCAGGCGCTGGATATTCCCGAGGCCGGCAATGGGCTACCGGATATTCTCGACGAAGTGCAGTACAACCTGGAGTGGCTCGCGGCAATGCAGGACCCGGTGGACGGCGGTGTCTATCACAAGCTTACCACCGCCAGCTTTGAGGGCATGGTGGCAGCGGACCAGGCGCGGGCACAACGCTACGTTGTCCAGAAAACCACTGCCGCTACCCTCGACTTCGCCGCGGTGATGGCGCAGGCGGCGAGGGTGTACAGGCCATTTCAGCCGGCGCAGTCCAGCCAGTATTTGCGGGCGGCGCAGAGCGCCTGGCAGTGGGCACAAGAAAATCCCGATATCCGCTATCGCCAGTCAGAACTCAACAAACACTTCGACCCGGATATTGGCACCGGTACTTACGGCGACGAACTCCTCGATGACGAGCGCATCTGGGCAGCGGCGGAACTGTTGATCAGTACCGGGGATAGCCGCTTTGGCCAGGTATTGGAAAATACCGACAATCAATACCTGCTGCCTAGCTGGTCACAGGTAAAGTGGCTGGGTCTTTATTCTCTGCTGTTGCATAGAGATGCACTGCAGAGAGTGAACAGTGACTCCCTCGATGCGCTGGAACAACAGCTGTTGACCGCGGCCGCGCAACTGCGCACATCCAGTCATTCTTCACCCTACCGCGTCGCTATCGGCAGTGATCCCCACCTTTTTGTCTGGGGCAGCAATGCGGTGGCGGCCAACCAGGGTATTTTGTTTATCGAGGCCTACCGCTTGAGCGGCGACGCATCTTTTCTGCGCAGTGCCCAGGACACCCTCGATTACCTGCTGGGGCGCAACGCCACCGGCTACTCTTTCGTTACCGGTTTCGGTCACCACACGCCGCAACACCCCCACCATCGCCTCGCCGCCGCGCGCCCCGACCTGCCGCCACTGCCCGGCTTTCTCGTCGGCGGCCCCAACCCCGGACAACAGGACGACTGTGAATACCCGAGCGATGTGGCCGACGAATCCTATTCGGATACCCAGTGCAGCTATGCCAGCAATGAAATTGCCATCAACTGGAATGCGCCGCTGGCGTATCTGGCCAATGGCCTGAACGCGCTACAGGAAAATGCCCGTGATGTTGATTAACAAATTCAAACTCCTCACTCTGGGGGCACTGCTCGCCGTCCCACTGTGCAGCATTGCGCTCCCGACACTGGATACGGACTCCGACCAGTCCCGCCTGCGGGTGGACAAGGAACCCTTTCTGATCCTAGGCGGCGAGCTGGGCAACTCCACGGCTTCCAGTCTCGGTTATATGGAAGCCGTGTGGCCAAAGGCCAAGGCAATGCACCTCAACACTCTGCTGGTGCCGGTATACTGGGAGCTGGTGGAACCACAGGAAGGGCAGTTCGATTTTTCCCTGGTGCGCGACCTGATCGAGCGCGCCCGCAAGGAAGACCTGAAGCTGGTACTGCTGTGGTTCGGCAGCTGGAAAAACAGCATGTCCTGCTACGTACCCTCGTGGGTAAAGCGCGACAGCGAACGTTTCCCGCGGGCGCAGAGCGAGTCCGGTGAACCCCAGGAAATCCTCACCCCGTTCAGCCCGAGCAACCTGACGGCCGATCGGAATGCCTTTGGCGAGCTGCTGCGCTTTGTGAAAAAGATCGACGGACGCCACCACACGGTACTGATGGTGCAGGTGGAAAACGAAATCGGCATGCTGCCCAGTGCCCGCGATCACCACCCGCTGGCGGACGCCGCGTTCAATAGCCCGGTGCCCGATTCCCTGATGCAATACCTGGTGGAACACCGGGAAAAACTGGAACCGGAACTGCGCACAATGTGGCAGCGAAACGGCGGTCGCCGGCGCGGCAGCTGGGCGGAAATATTTGGTAGCGACAAGGCTGCCGAGGAAGTGTTTACCGCGTGGCATTTCGCGCGCTACGCGGATGCGGTGGCTGCCGCCGGCAAGGCGGAGTACGCGCTACCCATGTTCGTCAACGCGGCACTCAACCGCCCGGGCGTCGCCCCGGGTGACTACCCCAGCGGCGGCCCCCTGCCCCACCTGATGGATATCTGGAAGGCGGGCGCGCCGCATATCGATCTGCTGGTACCGGATTTATACAACCCGCGCTTCCAGTACTGGAATGACCGCTACACCCGCCAGGGCGATCCGCTGCTGATTCCGGAGATCCGTTTCGATGCCAACGTCGGCGCCAAGGCCCTGTACGCCTTCGGCCGCTACAACACCCTCGGCTTCTCGCCCTTTTCCATCGAAACCGGCGAGGGCGAAGCGCCGCGCAATCTGGGCCGCAGCTATCAACTGATCCGTCAAATCCGCGATGGCATTACCGCCTCCGACGCGCCCCGTACCGGAGTCTGGTTGAGCAAGGAAAACCCGGAAATGCAGTTCACCCTCGGCGGCTACCAGTTTACCGCCCGCCACGAACTGACCCTGGGCTGGTCAGCCGGCGCTGACGACGATACCTGGCCGGAAGCGGCCGCGACCATCATCCAGGTGGACGAAGAAGAGTTTGTGGTTGCCGGCACCGGCGTGGTGCTGACCTTTGCGCACCCGGAAGGACGCGCCGGTATCGACCGTATTTCCGAGGGCCGGTTTGAAAATGGCGACTGGGTGCCCGGGCGGCGCCTGAATGGCGACCAGAGTCACCAGGGCCGACACCTGCGCATCGCCAACGACAGCTGGGAAGTACAGCTACTCAAGCTTTATCGCTACTGAGCATCACAGGAGCCAGGCCAGATGAAAGCGTATTCGGTAAAAATTCTCGCGCCGTTGCTTGCGGCGCTGTGCAGTGTCGCCACAGCTGCCGACAGGGCTTCCGTTGTGGCCAGGTTCGACTGGTTCGAGTACCGCGGCGAGGATCCAACCTTTGCGCAGCCCATTGGCGACGACGAATACCGCAACCCCATTCTCGCCGGCTACTACCCCGACCCGAGTGTGGTCCAGGTAGGCAAAGAGTATTACCTGGTCAATTCCTCGTTTGCACATTTCCCGGGAATTCCGGTATTTCACAGTCGCGACCTGGTGAACTGGACCCAGATTGGCAATGTGATCGATCGCCCGCAGCAACTGGATTTCTCCGGCCTCGGTATTTCCCGCGGTATATTTGCCCCCGCCATTTCCTATCACGCAGGCACCTTTTACCTTGTCACTACCTGCGTGGATTGCGGCGGTAACTTTGTGGTCACCGCAAAAAATCCCGCGGGCCCTTGGTCCGACCCGGTGTGGCTGCCACAAATGGGCGGCATAGACCCGTCGCTGTTTTTTGACGACGACGGCCGCGCCTATATCGTCAATAACGATGCGCCTGAAGGCCAGCCGTTGTACGACGGCCACCGCGCTATCTGGGTGCAGGAATTCGATGCGAAAAACCTGCAACTGATCGGCCCGCGCAAACAGATCGTCAATGGCGGTGTCGACCTGGCGCAGCAACCGGTATGGATCGAGGGGCCGCACCTGCTGCGCAGGAATGGCCAGCTCTATCTGATTGCCGCCGAGGGCGGCACCAGTGTCAATCACTCGCAAGTGGTATTTAAAGGGGACTCGCCATTCGGTCCCTTTGCTCCCTGGGAGCAGAACCCGATTCTCACCCAGCGGCACCTGGACCCGGCGCGGGAAAATCCGGTGACCTCGGTGGGCCACGCGGATTTCGTGCAGGACGGCAGCGGCGACTGGTGGGCGATTTTCCTCGGCGTGCGTCCCTATGCGGACAACTACTACAACACCGGCCGCGAAACCTTTCTGCTGCCGGTGCGCTGGCAGGACAGCTGGCCGGTCATTACCCGGGGCGACGACCGGGTTCCCTATGTTGCCGAGCGCCCTGCGCTGCCGCGGCAAGCGGAACCGCCGCTGCCACTCAGCGGCAACTTTACCCGACGGGAAGAATTCGACCAGCCGCAACTGCCGCAGCACTGGCTGCAACTGCGCAGCCCCGGCACCAAGCCCTGGTACAACCTCGAGCGCGCCCCGGGCAGCCTGCAACTCACCGCCGCGGACGTCGCGCTCGGTGACACCGGCAACCCGGCGTTTCTCGGCCGCCGCCAGCAGCACCTTGCCGCCAGCGCCAGCACCCGGCTGCATTTCGCACCACAGGTGCCAGGTGCCCGCGCCGGCATGGCCGTGTTCCAGAACAGCGAGCACTTCTACTTCTTTGGGGTGGTGCACGGGGCGGCGGGCAAGGCGGAGCTGCAGGTGCGCCGACGGGACGGCACGCCCGACCCGCAGGGTGACGTCATCGCCCGCCGCAGTCTGGATAGCGCCAACGACACCCCGCTCGACCTGCAGCTGCGGATCCGCGCCCGCGACGGGGCCTACGATTTCCACTTCCGCGAGGACGGCAAACCCTGGCAACCACTACTGCTGGACGCGGACGGCCGCATTCTCAGCACCGAGCACGCCGGGGGCTTTGTCGGCACCCTGATCGGCGTTCACGCCTACGGCAAGCCCTGAACAGGTCCTCCCCCCATGGGGAGGACGCCCGGGAGGCGGCGGCAGGGCACACTATGGTTGTACAATTGTGCCAATAGTATTCTGACAGCCCGCAGAACCGGTCCGAGCCATGCTTCTAGCCTCCAAGTACAGCCTTCCCGACTGCCCCGAACACACCCTGCAGCGTCCGCGTCTGCTGTCGCTGCTGGAACAGAGCACCAGTGACCAGCTGTTGCTGGTGACCGCCCCCGCCGGCTACGGCAAGACCACCCTGGTGGCCTCCTGGGCGTCAGAACAGGACAACCCCGTGGCCTGGGTGTCACTGGATAGTGGTGACAACGAACCCGGCCAGTTCTGCCGCTATCTGGTGGAGAGTGTGCACCGGGCCACCGGCAACGGCGTCCCGGAAACCCGCAAGATGCTCGCGGCCCAGCAGATGCCGGATCCCGCGCTGGTGATCAGCCAGCTGCTGGCTGAACTGCGCCAGTTGCCCAGTGAGCTGCGCATCGTCCTCGACGACTACCACCAGATCGACAACCCGGAAATCCACGACGCCACCCGCTTCCTGCTGCGCCACGCGCCCGCAGGCATCGGCGTGGTCATCACCAGCCGCAGCCAGCCACCACTGGGACTCGGCGCACTGCGACTGCAGGGTCGCTTGCTCGAACTCAGTAGCGAGGACCTCGCCCTCACCACCGAGGAGACCACCCAGCTGCTCGCCCGCCGCCTGCCATTCACCCTCGGCAGCGACCGCGTGGCCCAACTGCACCAGCTCTCGGAAGGCTGGCCGCCGGCGATCCAGATGTTTGCGCTGTCGGTACGCAACCGCGAGGAAGTGGACCGCTACCTGGGCGAACTGGAGCAGGGCCACGGCCATATCCTCGATTACCTGGCGGAAGAAGTGCTGGAGCGCCTGGACCCGGATCTGCGCCAGCTGCTGGCGCGCACTTCCATCCTCACCCGGGTGAACGGCCTGCTGGCGGAGCGCCTCAGCGGCCAGAGCAGCGGCCAGCAACAACTGGAACTGGCCGCCAGCCGCGGCCTGTTCCTGCAGGCCCAGGACTCCAGCCGCCAGTGGTTCCGCTTCCACCCGGTATTCGCGCGCTTCCTGCAGCGCCAGCTCGGCGACGGCGACGAACTGACCAAACTGCACCAGACCGCCAGCGACACCTGGCAGGAACTCGGGCAACCACTGGAGGCCCTGCGTCACGCCCTGGCGGCGGAAGACCGCGAGCGGGTGCGCAGACTGCTCGACGAACAGGGGGAGCAGTTCCTGCGCGAAGGGCAGTTCCGGGTGCTCAACGACAGCCTCAGCTGGCTCGGCGAAGACCAGCTCAAGCGCCACGCCCCGTTTACCCTGCTGGCGGCGCGCCTCGCTCGCGACAGCTTTGATTACGAACGCTGCAACAAGCTGCTGGCGACCGCCGAAAGCTGGCTGCAGCGGGAATCCCCCGAGCACTGGCAGGCGTACGAAGGCGCCTTCGCCGCCATGCGCGCACAGGTTTCCGTGGCCAAGGGGCAGATTCTCAAGGCCAAGGAGTACGCCACCGAGGCCCTGGAGCTGCTGTCGCCAGACAGCGACAGCGAGCGCATCGCCGCACAGCTGGTAATCGGCGAAACCAGCTTCTGCCTGGGCGAGCTGGATCAGGCCATGCTCAATATGGAAGCGGTCGAACAGGCCACCCTCGCACGCCAGGATATCCCCAGCGCTGCCTGGGCCCAGTGCCAGCAGACCGAAATTGCCTTTGCCAAGGGATTGCTGAAGAAAGCCGCCGCACTGCAGGCCCGCGCCCAGCGCCTGGTGGAAGACCACCACCTGGTGGGCCTCCCTATCTCCGAATTCATCTACCGTCTGAAAGGACAGCTGCAGTGGGAGGCCTGCGACCTGGATGGCGCCGCGGAATCCGCGCGCCGCGGTATGCAGATCAACCGCAAGATGGGCGAGCGCTGGCTGCTGCCGGAATACACCCTGTTGCTGAAAGTCGCGCTGGCGCGCGGCGACAAGGACGAGAGCCTGGAGTGGCTGGAGCGTGTCGACCAGTTGCTGGCGGGAGAAAGCTACCATCGCGACTGGGTGGCCAACGCCGACTCCGCGCGCATGCGCGTATGGCGGGCACTGGAAAACTTCGAGGCCATTGCCACCTGGCAGGAACAGGCGGAGCCGGTGGCCGACCGCCCCAGCAACCACTTCGAGCAGTGCCACGGCCGCAACCACGTGCGCGCGCTGATCTCACTGCACCGCTGGTCCGATGCCAACCGCCTGTTCAGCCGCCTGCAACAGTTGGCGGAAGAGTGCGGCCTGGTCACCGACCAGCTGCGCAACCTGGTGCTCGCCGCCCACCTGGCGTGGCTGCGTGAGCGCCGCGAACAGGCACTGCATCATATCAAGGCAGCACTCGCCATCATGCTCGAGAGCGACCTCACCGCCAGCTTCCTGCAGGTGGGCAAACCGCTGATCGTGATATTGAAGGCCGCGCTGGAAGAGACCGGGGAACTGGCCCTGGACGAGGCCCGCGCGGAAAAGGCCCAGCAGCTGATCAAACTGGCGCAGCAGCAGCCGGAACTGGGGGGCGGCATCCGCATTGAACTGGATGAGACCATCGTGCGCGAGATTCTCGCCAGCGATGCGGTGCCCGACTTCCTGCGCCACTCCCCGCTGACCCCGCGGGAGTGGCAAGTGCTGAATGCCATTCACTCCGGCCTGTCCAACGAGCGCATCGCCCGCCACTTCAAGGTGGCGCCGAGCACCATCAAGACCCATATCCGCAGCCTGTACCAGAAGCTGGATGTAAAGGATCGCCAGCAGGCGATTGCGCTGGCGGAGCAGCTGCTGCGCTCGGTGCAGGACAAGCCCTGATACAGCAAAGCCGGTTTTAATAACCGGCTTTCAGGGATTTCTGAATTTCCGGAGCTTCAGTTGGCTCCGGCGGATAGATATTGGTGGGCCATTTCAGGGGGGCAAATTCTTTGCAGAGCTGCATGTTGCCGACTTCGGCTTGTATCTGGTCGACTTTGGCCTGGGTTTCCGGGCCAAGTTCCAGCGTGATGCTGTTGAAAATTTTGTCCTGAAGCTCCTGGAGTGGACCTGTGTCGAAGGCCACATCGCCCTTCTCGTCCCAGCTGTAAAATTCCTGAGCGAAGCAGACCTCTACAAAGTACTTTTCGGTGATTGGGAAGACAAACAACCAATCAGGAAGTGCAAGATCGCCAACATCCTCACCTCGCCTATAGATCTTAAAGCTAGCGCTCGGAACAGGAAGATGTGTGTGACTTTGCCAGTCAATGGGGCCGTAATAACGAGGAATATGGGCCATATCATCTTCCCAGTTCTTGTGGCCGTAACGATCATTCAGGTAACGTACTAATACTGCCTCAAATGCTTTCGGGTTAAAAAAGGAAATTTTATCAAAAGCAAAATCTTCAAAGCGACCTATCACTGACATACTCAGGCTTAGCTCGCCTTTGCAGCCAGTCATCCACGGCCCATAAAAGGCCCACATTCTACCCAGCAACCCAATACTGCCCCAGCAGTCATTTGCCATGGTGCGAAGAGGATAATGAGACAAATCATTATCTATCAGAACATCTTGCCCGTAAGGGATACTTTCACCGCGAACCGCTGAATGCCGAGGACGATGACGAGGCAACTTAAGCTGGATATAGCTTCCACCTAATTTTATGTGCTCCTGAGGCGCTAACCTGAAGCCAGGCCCTTCGGGAGTGCAATATTCATTTCGAGCTCGCAATTCAACTGGAGGATACTTCAAAAAATTTCGCATACCTCACCCTTTAAAATTTAAAGCGACGACGCATATCCTGCGCCACACTCTGGCCAACCGAGTAGACCACACCAGAACCACCAATCACCGTCGCAATACCGCCCATAATCACGCCAGCTGATCCTCCAGTTAATGCGGCAGCCACTCCAATAGGAGTGGAAACTGCAACAGCCCCTTTAAACCAGTTGCTTGCATGATGCCCTCTGTTATACGGGTCCTTTCTGTTTCGAATGCGCACGCCCGCCACAGAAAACTGACTGAGAGCTCCGGAAACACTATAGCCTGTGTTAGCAAATCTTTCGTTTAAAGTTAAATCCAGCGTGTGAGCTAATTTAAGCGCTCTCGCTGGTGAAGTCCGTGGTTTGTGAAAATAAACCGTATGACCTTTCAGCGACACCCCTTTGTCGACCAGTATCTGCATCGCCTGAGTTAACACCGCAGACCCACCAAAGTCCGCCACCCAGCACACATTCTGTATACTGCGCGCTCGCTCCATACTCGACGCAAGATGTACCGCCGAGCCACGGCTATCGTTTATGGTCAGAGCGTTGTATTGGACCAGTCCTCCCAAGCGATTGGGGCCTGGAGTGAAGTGTAAATCAAAGCCCCCGTTACGAACGCCAGACTTGTTATTACCTAAAAAATCCCATACTGCTTCAAGGCTTTTTCTCGCGGCATCCCCGGCAGATGCACATTTTGCATCTGCAATGCTTACCACGCGATCACTATCCCCTAAAATTGCACCATCTTTCACATACTCAAGATCCCAACTACCCTCGACCCTTCCTTTTGAGGTCCTATAAAGTCCCATTCGTTTGAAGTCGCTTCCGTTCTTGACCACTTCATAATAGTTTTCATCCATCACCAGCTCAGTAATGCAAAACTGGTCATTGATCCAACGCACTACCGTCGCCTTCAAACCGGGCAGAAACACATAGTACTTCTCGCTACCGCAGCCACGCTGATGCTCACCAGGCCGCACATACACGTTATTTTTACCGAGCATGCCGGTGGTCAACGCATTCAACTCTTTTACCGCAATCCGCGCCCAGTGGTGGTTGCGGTTGGCGGCCTGTAGCAAGCGGTCGTAGACCGGCTTCAGCTCGGGCGTGCAGCTGATGCGCTTTCCGGCGCGCTGTCCGGCGATCAATGGATAGGACTGGGGCGAGTTTTGCGGAGAGGTTTTTACAGCCGTTTGCGGGGTACTCATGCGATTCCTTGCGTTTTTTCAGATCCATCTGTGAAGGAACCTGGAATCCTAAAGAGCGCTAAAATGTGCTTCAAGGATTATTGCGAGCACGTCAGTACCACCTGTACGGGCAGATCCGGGACGCCTGCCATCCCCGCGCCTCCACCCGGTGGCCGCCAGACAAGACTGTGAACAGCTGGTCACCACCCATACGTAAAGCCGCGTCTCCTGCCCCTCCCCCCCTTCCGGGGAGGAGGCAAGGCACCACCGGCGCCGCCATACTGACCCTAACCTAATAAGTATCCAAACGGACTCAAGGCATGAGCGGTAATCCCATCAGCACCAACAACGGGGAGTGGTGGCGCAACAGCGTTATCTACCAGATTTACCCCCGCAGTTTCTGCGACGCCAACGGCGACGGCATCGGCGACCTGCAGGGTATCTGCCAGAAGCTGGATTACGTCAAATCCCTGGGCGTGGATGCCATCTGGATCTCGCCATTCTTCAAGTCCCCCATGGCCGACTTTGGCTATGATGTATCCGATTATCGCGATGTGGACCCGATCTTCGGCAACCTTGCGGATTTCGACCGGGTAATCCAGGGCGCACACGAACGCGGTCTCAAGGTCATCATCGACCAGATCCTGAGCCACACCTCCGACCAGCACCCCTGGTTCGAGGAGAGCCGCCAGAACCGCGACAATCCCAAGTCCGACTGGTATGTGTGGGCCGACGCCAAGGAAGACGGCTCGGCGCCCAACAACTGGATGTCCAACTTCGGCGGCAGCGCCTGGCGCTGGTGCACCCGCCGCCGCCAGTACTACCTGACCAACTTCCTCAAGGAGCAGCCGGACCTCAACCTGCACAACCCGCAAGTCCAGGAGCAGCTGCTGGCCGATCTCAAATTCTGGCTCGACCGCGGCGTCGACGGTTTCCGCCTGGACGCGATCAACCACGCGTTCCACAACCGCTCCCTGCAGGACAACCCGGCGCGCCCGGTGAAGCTGGACAAGAACGGCCTGCCGCCGGTAAACAGCTACGAGTACCAGTGGCACATCTACGACAAGTCGCAGCCGGAAAACCTGGAGTTCCTGCAGCGTGTGCGCGCCCTGCTGGAGCAGTACCCGGACAGTGTGACCGTGGGCGAAGTGGGCGACGACAACACCCACAAGATCATGGCCGACTACACCACCGAAAACCGCCTGCATATGGCCTACTCCTTCGACCTGCTGGCGGAGGACTGCAGCGCGCAGTTCCTGCGCGACACTCTGGCGAAGAACCGCCGCGTAATCGAGGAAGGCTGGCCCTGCTGGTCCATCTCCAACCACGATGTACCGCGTTCGTTCAGCCGCTGGAACAAAGGGTTTGACAGCGAAACCGCCATGGCTCGCGCGCCGCTGTTCCTGCTGATGCAGCTGATGCTGCGCGGCAGCGTGTGCCTGTACCAGGGCGAGGAGCTGGGCCTGCCGGAAGCGGATGTGGCGTTCGAGGATCTGCAGGACCCCTACGGCATCAACCTGTGGCCGGAGTTCAAGGGCCGCGATGGCTGCCGCACCCCCATGCCGTGGTTCAACGGCGGCGAGATCAATGCCGGCTTCTCCAAGGTAAAACCCTGGCTGCCGGTGGCAGAGGAGCACTACCACCTGGCGGTTTCCCTGCAGGAAGACGATCAGCACTCCATGCTGAGCCGCTTCCGCGCCCTGCTGGGCTGGCACAAGGCCCAGGCCCCGGCACTGGCCACCGCCGCACAGGAAATTATCGACACCGGCAACGAGCTGCTGGTATTTGAGCGCACCAGCGCGGCGGGCAGCTATTTTGTTGCCCTGAACCTGGGCCACGAAGCCGCCAGTTACGCCCTGCCGGAAAAATTTGTCGGCAGCGAAGACATCACGCCGGCAGACTTTGCGGGCAGTGTGCAGGGTGCGGAACTGGCGCTGCCGGTGGCCGGCGCGCGGGTGCTCTACCGCAAATAACACAGGCAGGTTTTAAAAAAATTCGATAAGGCCCGCGCCAGCAACCGCAGGTTGGCGCCGGGTTACTTTCTTAGTGGCAGGAATCAGTGCGAGCCGGCGCGCTCAAAAGGTTGCCTCTCAACAAGATCGTCACAATTTGTTGCTCTCTCGTCAAAGCACGCTTTCCAGACTTTCTGGACTGATACAGGCCGGCCCTCAAGCCGGCCTTTTTTTTGCCTCGTCCCCCGCCAGAATACCGACTGCCGCGCCCCGCACCATTCGCGCCAGCCATTCGCACCAGCGGCAATAACCCCCGGCCCCTTCATTCCATTTAAATGTAAAAGGCGCCAACACCCCGACCCTACCATGCCACTCACTTGCCAAAGCCATCGCTTCTGAGGGTGCCTGCGGCAGGCTCATCCCGCGACCAATCCGGGACACACCGGCGCGTCGCTTTGGGGAAATTCACAGGTCAGGTTTGTGCACATCCGGTGCAGGGGCTCGCTCGCCCCGAAATTACCACCGGGAAAATTGCAGCATCCACTGCGATCCCTGTGCACGCCAACCTGCAAGTGGCTCGCAAGAGCAGATGAGGTACGCATGCAACTTGGCAGATCCCAACATCGTTCTACCCTGGTGAAAAAAATTCTTGTCGGCGCCAGCCTGGTAGTGGCCGCAACGGCGGCTTTTGCTCCAGCGGCGCAGGCCGGTGATTATCCCTATCCCTACCAGCAACACAGATCCATGCACGATGGCAGCGCCTGGTGGCGCCGGGATGTGATTGGCGGTTCGCCACATATCATCATCGACCTCAGTGAGCAGCGCGCCTACTACTACAAGGGCGGTCAATTAGCCGGTATTTCCCCGGTTGCCACGGGGGTGGCCGGATATCGCACTCCCACCGGCAGCTTCCGCATTTCCGAAAAAGATATCGACCACCGCTCCAACCTGTTCGGCCACTATGTGGACCGCGCCGGCTATGTGCGCAAATCCAGTGTCGATGTACGCCGCGACCGCCGTCCCGCGGGCACCGTTTTCCGCGGCGCATCCATGGACTTTTTCATGCGGGTCAACGGTGCGGTGGGCATGCATGCCGGCAAGGTCACCGGCCGCCCTGAATCCCATGGCTGTATCCGCCTGCCCTGGCATATGGCGAAGATTTTTTACGAGAATACGCCGGTGGGTACCAAGGTCACCATCCGGCACTAAATTTTCGGGCGCAAGCTTTTCGGACCAAAACAAAAAGGGCGGCCACAGGACCGCCCTTTTTATTTGCGGGTATTTTTTTCAAGAAGCCGCATTGATAAACAGCAGCTCGCGCACGGTCTCCTTTTTGCTCCCCCCAAGTAGATCTTCCAGGGTATAGCGATCAAGGGTGGCAAAAAAACTTTCCATCGCCTCGGCAAAAATGGCTTTCAACTGGCAGGCCGGGGTGATCACGCACTGGTTGCCGCTGCCGAAACATTCCACCAGTTTGCTGTCCTGCTCGAACTGCCGCACCAGCTCCCCGATATTGATATTGCTCGGTTCCGTGTTCAGGCGGAGTCCGCCGTTCTTCCCGCGCACCGCCAGCAAGTATCCCCGGGCACTGAGGTCCTGCACGATTTTCATCAGGTGGTTTTTGGAAATATCGTAACTCTTGGCGATCTCGCCAATGGTGCAGAGTTCGCCATCGTTCGCCGCCAGATAAATCAGGATGCGCAGGGAGTAATCGGTATAACGGGTGATATGCATAACTATTCCTGACCCCCCGGTATCGACGGATCTGACTCGAGTGCACTGGCAGTCGGAAGACGCCAGATAAAAACCAGCAGCGTGCAAAACAGCAGCGCCGACAGCAACAACACCAGTGTATCGGTGCCGAGCGCCAGTAGCACCAGCCAGTTGACCAGCAGCAGTGCAGTGACCAGGCGTTTGCTGCCCAGCGGAATGCTCCGTTCCCGCTGCCAGCGCTGTATGGGTGGGCCGAAGCGCGGGTGACGCACAAGCCACTCCGCCAGCTCAGACTCGCCCCTGAGGCTCAGCCACAGGGCGCAAAGCAGGAAGGGCGTGGTCGGCAACAGCGGCAGCACCACCCCCAGGGCGGCGAGCAATACACAGCACCAGGCAAGGATCACGTACACCCGCCGGCGCCCCGGAGTCACACTCCGCACCGGGCAGCCACCCGGCGTCGCCTGTCCGGATGACGGGGCTTTCATCGTATTCACCATAGGCTCCCGGTACAGTTGCGCCTCAAACATGTATTTATTTTACATCTTTAAAAACCAGGCGTACACTTGCCGAAAAAGATGCAAATAAAATACATCTTTATGACCGAGCACCACCTCCTTTAACCATCCACCGCCCTGCGCGGCCCGCAAGGAGAACCCATGGATCTTCTGGATATCCCCATCGCAACACTCGCCCGGGAACTGCCCGGTGCCGCTGCACTGTTCGACCGCTACGACCTGCAATACTGCTGCGACGGTAACAAGACACTGCAGGACGTATTCGCCGAGCACCCGCTCGACCGGGAGCAGTTACTCGATGAACTGCACACGCTCATCGCCCAGCCGGTGGTCAAAAGCGAGCAAGACTGGCGCGAGGCCAGCGACAGCGAACTGGTCGAGCACCTGCTGCAGCGCTACCACCAGGTCCACCGCCGGCAACTGGCGGACCTGATCCACCTCGCCCAGAAAGTGGAAAACACCCACGGCGACCACCCCGCCTGCCCGCAGGGCCTCGCCGATCACCTGCGCACCATGGCCGCAGAGCTGGAGCAGCACATGCAGAAAGAAGAAATGATCCTGTTCCCGATGCTGTGCCGCGGACAGGGTGACATGGCGGGCGGCCCCATCCGGGTGATGCTGGGCGAGCACGACGACCACGCCGCCGCGATTGAGCAGATCGACGCGCTCACCGGTGGCATCACCCTGCCGGACAGCGCCTGCAACAGCTGGCGCGGACTTTATACGGGGCTGCAGGCGTTCACACGCGACCTGCAAAAACACATTCAACTGGAAAACGACATTCTGTTTGCGCGCCACCTGGCCGCATAAGTTCACGCGAATTTACAACGAGGAAAGGGGAACCATGAACAAGTACTACAGGCTCTGGTGGGCGCTGATTGCCGTGCTGGGGGTCACTTTTGGGATATTGGGATACTTCGGCAAGGAGGTGTACCGGGTAGCACCGCCGATTCCGGACAAGGTGGTGGCAGAGGACGGCACCCTGCTGATGACCCGCGACAGCATCCTCGACGGGCAGACCGCGTGGCAGTCCGTGGGCGGCATGCAACTGGGCTCGATCTGGGGCCACGGCGCCTACCAGGCACCGGACTGGACCGCGGACTGGCTGCACCGGGAACTGGTGGCGTGGCTGGAGCTGGCGGCACAGGACGACTACGGCAAGCCCTACGGCGAGCTGGAGGCGGCGCAGCAGAACGCGCTGCAATACCAGCTCAAGCAGGCCTACCGCAGCAACAGCTACGACGCTGCCCGCGATACCCTGGTGCTGAGCGAGCGCCGGGTGCAGGCCATCGGGGCCACCGCCGCTTACTACCACCAGCTGTTCGGCAACGCACCGGAGCTGCAGCAGACCCGCCGCAGTTACGCGATGAAGGAAGACACCCTGCCGAGTGCCGAGCGCCGCGACCGCCTCAGCGAGTTTTTCTTCTGGACCGCCTGGGCCGCCGCCACCGAGCGCGAGCCCGGCGCGGCCACCTACACCAACAACTGGCCCCACGAACCGCTGATCGGCAATCGTCCCACCGCGGAAAACGTGGTCTGGTCCATCGTCAGTGTGGTACTGCTGATCGCCGGTATCGGCGGCCTGGTGTGGGCCTGGTCGTTTATGCGCAGCGAGGATGCAAAGGAACCGACGCCACCGCGCCAGGACCCGCTCACCACCATTGCCCTCACCCCTTCGCAGAAGGCCCTGGGCAAGTACCTGTTCATTGTTATTGCACTGTTCGTGTTCCAGGTGTTTCTGGGCGGTTTCACCGCGCACTACACGGTGGAAGGGCAGGCGTTCTACGGCATCGAAACCTCCAAGTGGTTCCCCTATAGCCTGGTGCGCACCTGGCACATCCAGTCCGCGCTGTTCTGGATCGCCACCGGCTTCCTCGCCGCGGGCCTGTTCCTGGCGCCGATCATCAACGGCGGCAGGGACCCGAAATTCCAGAAGCTGGGTGTGGATATCCTGTTCTGGGCACTGGTGACCGTGGTGGCCGGCTCGTTTATCGGCAACTACCTGGCCATCGCCCAGGTGATGCCGGCGGAGTGGAATTTCTGGCTCGGCCACCAGGGCTATGAATACGTCGACCTCGGCCGCCTGTGGCAGATCGGCAAGTTCACCGGCATCGCCTTCTGGCTGGTGCTGATGCTGCGCGGCATCGTGCCGGCCCTGCGCCAGCCCGGCGACAAGCACCTGCTGGTACTGCTCACCGCGTCGGTGGCAGCCATCGGCCTGTTCTATGGTGCCGGTTTCTTCTACGGCGAGCGCACTCATATTTCCATCATGGAATACTGGCGCTGGTGGATCGTGCACCTGTGGGTGGAGGGCTTCTTCGAGGTATTCGCCACCGCGGCCCTGGCGTTCATCTTCTGCACTATGGGGCTGGTGTCCAAGCGCATGGCCACCATCGCCTCACTCGCTTCCGCCTCACTGTTCATGCTCGGCGGCGTGCCGGGCACCTTCCACCACCTGTATTTCTCTGGCACTACCACTCCGGTGATGGCGGTGGGTGCGACCTTCAGCGCGCTGGAAGTGGTGCCGCTGATTGTCCTCGGCCACGAGGCCTGGGAGCACTATCGCCTGCAGCATCGTGCGGAGTGGATGCAGAAAATCAAATGGCCGCTGATGTTCTTTGTCGCCGTGGCCTTCTGGAACATGCTCGGCGCCGGCGTACTGGGCTTCTCCATCAACCCGCCGATTTCGCTCTATTACGTGCAGGGCCTGAACACCACCGCCACCCACGCACACGGCGCGCTGTTCGGGGTCTACGGTTTCCTCGCCCTGGGTTTCACCCTGCTGGTACTGCGCTACATCCGTCCGCAGCTGGTATTCAGTGAAAGACTGATGAAAACCGCCTTCTGGTGGCTGAATGGCGGCCTGGCACTGATGCTGTTCACCAGCCTGCTGCCGGTGGGCATCATCCAGTTTGTCGCCAGTGCCTCGGAGGGACTGTGGTATGCCCGCAGCGAAAGCTTCATGCAGGGCGACCTACTGCAGACCCTGCGCTGGGTGCGCACCTTCGGCGATGTGGTATTTATTATCGGTGCCCTCGCGGTGGGCTGGCAGGTGGTAAAGGGACTGTTTAACATCGGAATGCAGCCGCCGCTGCTCACCGACAGCGCGCAGCCGGCCAACAACACCTGACACGGGACGGGCTTTTCACAACCTTCGCAGCGCCCTCACACAAGGGTGCTGCCACTCACAGGACTTGCTGCACCGAAAGATTTTCGGTGCAGCTTTTTTTATTTATGCCCCCGGTGTTTTCACAAAGTAGTCGTGCGCGGCGCGATTGACCCTGCCCGACAAACGCAGTGTGGAAACCATGGTGGGAATTGCCATCACCGCGTACATGCCGATGATCAGGTTGTTGACGATATTCAGCGATGCCACCGCGCCGAACACGATCAGCAACATATACAGCGCGGTATAAATCCACTGGTAGCGGGTGCCAAACAGGAACACGAAACACTTGATGCCGTAATACCAGAAAGTGACGATGGTACTGAACGCCAGCGGCACTACCATTACCAGCAGCAGTAGCGGGCCCCAGCCGCCGAACACGTGACTGAACGCATCCGCAGTGAGGGAAACCCCTTCGATACCTTCGCCCCCCTGCCACACACCGGTCAGCAAAATCACCAGCGCGGTACAGGTACAGATAATCAGGGTATCCACAATCGGCCCCACCATGGCCACCACACCCTCGCGCACCGGCTCGTGGGTTTTCGCCGCGCCGTGGGCAAGGGACTCGGTGCCGATACCCGCTTCATTGGAAAAGGCCCCGCGGCTGATACCGGTGGTAATTACCGCACCCAGTGCGCCGCCGGCCACCGCCTGGCCGGTAAAGGCGTCGGTAAAAATCAGTGCAAATGCGGACGGAATTTCCTGCCAGAAGTAACCGATGACCAGCAGTGTCAACGCCAGGTAAAACACCACCATCGCCGGCACGATACGCACCGCAAAGCGGCCGATACGCTGGATGCGCCCGGCAATGACCGCCAGTGCCGCAAGCGCCAGTGCCACCCCCAGGCCGAACTCGAATGACAGGGCGTTATCCGCGGAAACCCAGCCCAGGGGTTCCGCGAAAGATACCCGCAGCAACTGCACCGTCTGGTTGGACTGGAACGACGGCAGCAGGCCACACAGCCCGGCAATGGCAAATAGATAGGCCAGCGGTTGCCAGCGCTTGCCCAGGCCCTCGCGAATCACGTACATGGGCCCGCCCTGGATTTCACCGCTGTTGTCGCGGCCACGGTACATCACCGACAGGGTGGCGGTATAGAACTTGGTGGCAACCCCTACCAGAGCGGTCACCCACATCCAGAAAATCGCCCCGGGCCCGCCGGCGCTGATGGCAATCGCCACCCCGGCGATATTGCCGAGCCCGAGGGTGCCCGACAGCGCGGTGGAAAGTGCCTGTCGGTGCGGCACCTGGCCGGGATCGTTGGGGTCGTCGTACTTGCCCCGCAGTAGGTCGATACTGTGGCCGAGGTGGCGGTAGGGGCGGCCGCGGGAACTGATCAGCAGAAACAGGCCCCCGCCCACCAGCAGCACCAGCAGCGGTGTGCCCCAAGCGTAGGCGACAAAGGTATTCAGTGCGGAATCGAGAGATTCGAGAAATGACATGGAATTGATGGGGAATCCGGAATGATTAAACCGGCCATGGTCGCGCAACGGGCAGAAAATCTCAAACTGCAGTGGATGTAGCGCCTATACCACCGCCACTTCCACTGGTGACTGCCGGGAAGACAAGCGACTCTCAATCAGCGCCAGCGCCTCCGACTGCATCGCCGCGGACGCGCTGCTGGCTCCGGCGGCGTCACCGCGCTCGATGGCATCGTACAGGTGCTTGTGATTGGCATAGCTGGCGGTTTCCACCCCCTTGATGCGGTTGGTATAGCGAATACTGACCCGCAAGGCGGTTTCGATAAAGCTGCCCAGCTGTATATAGAAGGGGTTGTTGGTGGCGTTGAGAATATTGATATGAAAGGCGATATCCGCCTCCACCGGGTCGCCCAGCCCCTCTTCCGCCACCTTCATCCGCTGCAGCGCGTCGCTGATTGCCGCGATGCCCTCCCGGTCCTGCTCCGCCGCCGCCAGCGCTGCCGCCTCTTTCTCGATCGCGGTGCGCAGCTGCATGAATTCCCGCAGCATTTCCAGGGTCGGACTGGCACGCAGTATCCAGCCCAGTACATCCGGGTCGAACAGGTTCCAGCGCGCGCGCACCTGAACGCGAATACCCTGGCGAGGCCGCGATGTGATCAGCCCCTTGGCGGTCAGCATCTTGATTGCCTCGCGGGTGGCGCTGCGGCTGATACCGTATTCCTCACACAGGCTCGCCTCGGACGGCAGCCCGTCGCCGGGTTGATAGCGTCCACTGGCGATGGACTCACCCAGGGTGTGCACCAGTTGCTGGGTCAGGTTGCGTCCACTGTGCTCTCTATCCACGGTTCGGCCTCTTGTTCTCTGCTGAGATAAATATGTCAAACATCCCCCCTCGCGCCAAGCGTGGCGGATTGTTCCCTCCCGGCAAATAGCCCGCAGAATTCGCCGCCAGCCATTTGTCAGATAATTGATATAAATATTGTAAACGATTACACCCGGTGATACCTTAATTTTCGCACCCGGCAAAAAGACCGGAGAAGCTCAGAAAAACAACAAAAGAAAATTCAGGCAGCGACCTGAAGCGGAGCCCAAGCGCGGGCGCCAAACGTCACAAGTAGTAATAACAACAAACAAATACGCAGTGACACAGCGATGAACAGAGAAGTCTCCCGCCGCCAACCGGTGGGTACAACCTGCAACCGGATTGCCACCGCGCTGGCCCTGTGGCTCGCCAGCGGGATGACTGCGGCCTCGGAAAACCCGGTGCCACTGGAAATTTGGTTCGACCAGCCCGCTCGCAGCTGGGAAACAGAAAGCCTCCCCATCGGCAACGGCGCCCTCGGCGCTACGGTCCAGGGCGGTGTTACCCGCGACACCCTGCAATTCAACGAAAAGACCCTGTGGACCGGCGGCCCGGGCTCGAAGGAAAACACTACCGGCCAATATGACTTTGGTCTGCCGCGGGAATCCCGCACCGCCGCTCTGGCACAGGTGCGCGGCGAACTGGCAAAAAAAGGGGCACTTCCACCGCAAGATGTGGCCGACGTGCTTGGCCACAAGATCACCGGTTACGGCAACTACCAGAGCTTCGGCAATCTGGTGCTGGAATTCCCGGACGCGGGTGCGGTGCATGACTATCGCCGCAGCCTGGACCTGCGCAGCGGCGTCGCCTCGGTGACCTATTCCTCTGGCGATGTGCACTACACCCGCGAATACCTGGCCAGCTATCCCGATGAAATCATCGCCGTGCACCTGTCCTCCAACCGCCCCGGCAGTATTCACTTCAGCGCGCGGCTCGCGATCCCGGACAATCGCACCGCACACACGCATGCGGGAAATCAGCGCATTACCGTCAGCGGCCGGCTCGACGACAACGGCCTTGGCTATGAAGCCCAGTTACAGCTGGTAACCGAGGGCGGAAGGGTCCAAACCGAACGCGATGGCACCCTCACTGTTTCTGGCGCCGACAGCGCCACCCTGCTACTGGCAGCGGGCACCGAATACGCGGCAGAGTACCCGCAGTACCGCGGCAACAATCCCCACAGGATGGTGCAGGCACGTATGGACCGGGTCAGCCGCAAACTGCGCAGTGGCGGCTACCCGGTCCTGCGCAACAGCCATATCGCCGACTACGCCGAACTCTTTTCCCGCGTCCGGCTGGATTTACACACGCCCGCAGTTGCCGCACCGCCCATTAATCAGTGGCTGGAAAGTTACGGCACCGGCAACCGTACTGCTGACCGCGCCCTGGAGCAGCTGTATTTCCAGTACGGCCGCTACCTGTTGATCAGCAGCTCCCGCGCCGGTTCACTGCCGGCCAACCTGCAGGGGGTGTGGAATAACTCCGCCACCCCGCCATGGAATGCCGACTACCACGCCAATATCAACCTGCAGATGAATTACTGGCCGGCGGAAGTCACCAACCTCGCGGAAACCACGGCCCCCCTGTTTGACTTTATCGACAACCTGCAGGCACCCGGCGCGCTCGCCGCAGAAAAGCTGCTCGGGGCACGGGGTTGGACCCTGTTCCTGAACACCAATGTGTGGGGCTTTAGCGGCGTGATCGACTGGCCCACCGCCTTCTGGCAACCGGAGGCCGGCGCCTGGCTCGCAGACCACTATTACGAGCATTACCGCTTTAACCGCGACCAGCGCTTCCTGCGTGAGCGCGCCTACCCGGTAATGAAAGCCGCAGCGCAACTGTGGCTCGACAGCCTGATCGAAGATCCGCGGGACGGCAAACTGGTGGTATCACCGAGCTACTCCCCGGAACACGGCAACTTCACCATCGGCGCCGCCATGTCCCAGCAACTGGTGCACGAACTCCTCAGCAGTACCCGCGATGCCGCCAGCCTGCTCGGCGACACCGCCTTTGCCAGTGAACTCAATATCGCCCTGGAAAACCTCGATCCGGGGCTGCGTATCGGTAAATGGGGCCAGTTACAGGAATGGAAACAGGATCTGGACGATCCGGAAAACCAGCATCGCCATGTCTCCCACCTCTACGCACTGTTCCCCGGCGAAAAAATCAGTGCGAACACCCCGGAACTGCTGGAAGCCGCACGCAACTCCCTGAATGCCCGCGGCGATGCCGGCACCGGCTGGAGCCGCGCCTGGAAAATCGCCCTGTGGGCAAACCTCAACAACGGCGATCGCGCCCACAAGATCCTCGCCGCGCAACTGAAAGACAGCACCCTGCCCAACCTGTGGAGTAGCCACCCACCATTCCAGATTGACGGAAATTTTGGTGCGACCGCGGGCATGGCGGAAATGCTGCTGCAATCAAAAAACGGCCGGATTCAGTTGCTGCCAGCGCTACCGCAGTCCTGGCCCGACGGACGTGTCACCGGCCTGCGCGCACGGGGTAATGTCACCGTCGATATGCACTGGCAAGAGCGGCAATTGCAACAAGCACGGCTGTATACCGGCAGCGATGGGGAAATTCAGCTGCAACTGCCGGAAAACGCCGACTTTGTCCTGCGCGAAGCCGGCAGTAAAAAAATTCTCGCCATGGACGGCAGGGGCACCAGCAAAGCCTTCACCGCCCGGGCCGGAAAAAGCTATCTGCTCACCCGGTTTGAGCCGCAGAGCTCTCCGGTGTCGGGCGAATAGCAATAACAGAGGTATTCAAAGTCTTAGCGGTAAAAATAATCCACCATAAAGATGGGAGAAGAGAGATGCATAACTATAAAAAGCTATTTGCCAGGTCCAGGTTGTCACAGGTAATCCGGGTTGCCTCGGGGATTTCCCTGATGGCGCTGGGGACAGTAACTTTGGCTCAGGAAGATTCGAAAGAGGATACCGAGAACAGCCAGTCTGTAGAGGAGGTTACGGTTACCGGGCAACGCCTCAGCATTATGTCCGCCCAGGACATCAAACGGGATGCAGAACAGATTGTCGACTCCATTGTCGCATCCGATATTGGAAAGCTGCCCGATCGCAGTGTCACCGAGGCATTGCAGCGAATTCCCGGGGTCAGCATCACGCACTTCAAATCACTGGGTGATCCAGAACATTTCTCGGCTGAGGGGTCCGGGGTCATGGTCCGCGGCCTCACCATGGTCCGCAGCGAACTGAATGGACGTGACAGTTTCACCGCTGACGGCGGGCGCGCCCTCAGTTTTCAGGACGTTCCACCCGAATTGATGGCCGGTGTCGACGTCTATAAAAACCAGAGTGCAGATCTGGTCGAAGGCGGTCTCGGCGGCACGGTAAATCTCCGCACCAAGAAGCCCTTTGACTACGACAGTTCTGAAATCTCCTTTACCGCAGAGGGTAGCTACGGAGACTTCGCAGAAGAAACCAGTCCATCGGCCTCCGCCCTATTCAGTAACCGCTGGGGCGTGGGCCAGGGCGAAGTAGGCGTACTCCTCGATTTCGCCTATTCAGAAGCCGCAACTCGCACCGACGGCGTATACACCCGCGCGTTTTTCCCGCGAGACAATCTCGTCGACGGCCAGACCGTCTATGTTCCCCGCGGTGCCGACTGGCGCAGCTACGAGTTTGACCGCGAACGCCAGGGTTCTTACGGCGTAGTTCAGTGGCGGGTAAACGACACTACAGAAATGTATTTCCAGGTATTCAACAGCCAGTATGCAGAATTCTGGGATGAAAGCTCGATCTTCGTCGACAACTGGCCACTCGATATTGTCCCCGCCGACGGCACCGAGTTCACTTACGACAGCAACGGCATTTTCCGCAAAGGGAAACTTGCCTCTGTCACCGGGGGCATTCCCATGGGAGCTGCTGCACGATTCCAGGACCGGGAGTCGGAAACCACTGACATTTCCTACAACCTGCAGTGGCACCCCAACGAAAACTGGAACATAAATTTCGATCTGCAACATGTTATGGCGGAGACCAAAAGTCTGGACGCCACCGTTGCCAGCGGTGTCGAAGTGGCATACCTGGATGTGGACCTGACCGGCGGCCGTCCGGAGATGCGCAGCGATGCAGACTACCTGAGCGATCCGGCCAATTATTATATGGCCTTCACCATGGACAACCGCACAGATAACGAGGCGGAAGAAAGCGCCGTGCGCCTGGATGCGGAATACACTTTTGATTCGGGGACTATCCGCGGTGCCAAATTTGGTGTCCGGTTTACCGATACCACCTCTGAAAACCACGACACGGGATATGACTGGCAGCCCATCTACCAACAGTGGATGCGCTGGTGGGCACTCGATGGCATGGCACCAATGCCGGCAGCGAATCCCAACCTGCTGACACTGAACAAACTGGACAATTTCTATCGTGGTGACGGGGCCCACCCGGGCTTTTTCATGACGCCGAATAGCAGCCTGGCATCCGGTTTCCCACAGTCATTCGTTGACCTGCATCAGCAGGCGGCAGACTCCGGCAACTACCTTTGCTGCTACGGCCCCATCACGGTGCGCGACATCAACGAAGATGCCTACACCAACCTACAGGACGAGAACACCAGCGCCATCTATGCCATGACCTATTTTGGCTGGGATCAGCTTAAATACCCGGTTAACGGCAATGTCGGTGTCCGTGTAGTGAAGACGGAAATGTCCACCCGTGGTAACACCATCTATCCGACCACCGTGACAGATATCAACGGGGACATGGGCTTTTACCGCGATGAACAATCACTGTCGGTGGATAACAGCTACACCAATGTACTCCCCAGCCTTAACCTGAAAATGGAACTCAGCGACGACCTTCTGCTGCGCTTCGCTGCGGCTCGAGCCATCGCGCGGCCTGCCTTCAGCGACCTGCAGGCATATCAGGTATTAAGTGCATCACTGCCCAACGGAGTCACCCTGGAAGATGCTCCGGCTCTGGAAAACTTTATTCTTACTGCGGACCTTTACGACAACCCCGCTCTTGACCCCACGCTAGCCGATCAGTTTGACCTGTCTCTCGAGTGGTATTTCAACGATACCGGGGGCATGGCCCACATCAACGTATTCCATAAAAACATTTCCGATTTGATCAGTCGCGAGTTTGTTCGTGAAGAGTACGACGGCTGGACCTATAACGTTGCCCGCCCCACGAACAATGGTGAGGGCAAACTCCAGGGGGCGGAAATCGGTCTGAAGAAGTTTTTCGACCAACTACCCGAACCATTTAACGGCCTGGGCATAGATGCGACATACACATATATCGACAGTGAGATGAACCTGGAAGACATTTCACAGCCAGTCGATACAGATTTCTCCAGCTATGCAGACCTCCCGTTTACCGGAATTTCACGCAATGCCTACAACTTCACGGCAATGTATGAAAAAGGTCCGATTTCCGCGCGTCTCGCCTACAACTGGCGCAGCAAGTTCCTCATGGGCGTGGGACAGAACGGTTTCAACGGCGATGTCAATGGGCAGTGGCGGTTGCCGGTCTACAACGATGACTACGGACAGCTCGATGCCTCAGTGGAGTATCGATTTAACGAGAATCTCGCAATCAGCCTGCAAGCCATCAACGTGGGTAACGCGGAAACTGTCCTGATCGCAGACCAGAACGCTGCCGGTGATCACAAGAGCGCATACGTAAATGACACCACTTACATCATGCGCATGACCACCACCTTCTGATAGACGTCAGTCAGAACCTTGGAGCCCCCCTTCAGGGGGGCATCTTTCATCGAGAATTGTTTTCACCATGAGAAGATTTACCCTCCGTTATTTGCCGCTACTCCTGCTGATCCTTGTCGCAAGTGGGGCGACCCATGCGGCCAGCAACATCCCCAGTATTGTGCAGGAACGCGGCCGACACGCACTTGTGGTGGACGGAAAGCCCTTCCTGTTACTCGCCGCCCAGACCAACAACTCCGCCAACTACCCGGCGGCACTCCCGGACGTGTGGCCGGTGGTGGAGCAGATGCATGCAAACACCCTGGTCATTCCTGTGGCCTGGGAACAGGTGGAGCCCAGGGAAGGCGAATTCGATTTTTCCTTTGTGGACACCCTGATCGAGCAGGCACGGGAAAAACAGGTGCGATTGGTGCTGCTGTGGTTCGCCACATGGAAGAACAACGCCCCGCACTATGCTCCGTCCTGGGTGAAGCTGGACAACCAGCGATTCCCCAGGGTCAAAACTGAAAAAGGCGAGACCCTGAACTCCCTGTCGCCCCACCACCGCAGCACCCTGGAGGCGGACAAGAAAGCTTTCGTACAGCTGATGCGACACCTGAAAAAGGTGGATCGCCAGCGCACTGTCATCATGGTACAGGTCGAGAATGAGGTGGGAACCTATGGTTCAGCGCGGGACTACTCCGAGACCCCGCAGAAAATTTTCCAGCAGCCGGTACCGCAAAAACTACTCAATGATACCGGCAAGGCACCCGGCAACTGGACCGAGGTCTTCGGCAAAGACGCCGACGAATTTTTCCATGCCTGGCATATCGGTCGGTTTGTGGATGAAATTGCCGAAGCAGGCAAGGAGGTATACCCGCTCCCGATGTACGTCAACGTGGCCCTGCGCAACCCGTTCAACCCCGGCAAACCGGGTCAGTATTCCAGCGGCGGCGCCACCGACAATGTGATCCATATCTGGAAATCCGCGGCGCCGCATATCGACATGATCTCCCCCGATATCTACTTCCGCGATCACAAGACCGCAACGAGGGTAATGGACCTCTATGCGCGCGACGACAACCCGCTCTATATCGCCGAGATCGGCAACGACCAGCCCTACGTGCGCTATTTCTTTGACGCCCTGGGTCACGGCGCCCTCGGCTTCGCGCCCTTCGGTATGGACAACACAAAGTACTCCAACTACCCGCTGGGTGCGGAGACCGTGGATGAGAAGGTCATCAAACCCTTCGCGGATCTGTACAGGGTCTTCGGTTCCATGGGTTCAGAATGGGCGGATATCAGCCTGAACCATCGCACCTGGGGCTTTTCCGAACCGGTGGATACCTACGTAGCGGACAAGGAACTGTGGAACGCCAGGGGTAGCGAAGCTGAGGAGAAGGAACAGAGAGATCCCGAGGACTTTACGCAGCGCCAGGATCTCGGGGACTGGACCGCAGAAATCACCTATGGCCGTCCCGCCTTCTGGATAGACCCACCCAAGGGTAATGACCCCGCCTCCGGTGGCGCGGTGATTGCGGAACTCGGAAAAAATGAATACCTGGTTATCGGCTACCACGCGCGCGTCAGCTTTGCTCCCAGCAGGGAACTGCAAGGTGAGCAGTTTACCTTTGACCGTGTGGAGGAAGGCCATTTTGAAGACGGCGAATGGGTATTCGAGCGCGTATGGAATGGCGACCAGACCGATTGGGGCCTGAACTTTATCTACCGTCCCCACGTGCTCAGGGTAAAGCTCGCCACCTACAAAATCGATTGAACGATCATCAATACAAATATAACAACGGAAAAGACCATGAAAAATTTCAAGCCCAAAGGCGCACTGCTTGCGCTGGCCCTCTTTCCCGCACTCTATGGCTGTGACGGTCAACAGAATACTCAGCAAGGTAAACCCGCGGCTCACGCCAGCTGGAAAAAAACACCGCACGGCGCGGTGGTGACTCTTGCGGACAGTGATTTCCACAATGTCCGTGTGCAGATCATCGACGAAGAGATCATCCGTGTGACCGCCACCCCGCAGCAGGATTTCAGCAACCTGCCGGACACCCTGATGGTCATCGCCCAGCCCAGGGATATTCCCTTCACCATTGCCGAAGAGAACGGCGAGCTGTTGGTGAAAACCACGGCAGTGACCGCAGAAGTATCCCTGGATAGCGGCGCGGTGGAATTCAAGAATGCAGCGGGTATTACCCTCTTGGCGGAAGCCAGCCGCAGCATGGGGCAGGTCATCAACGAGCCCGGTCCCGTCGATGCGGATTCCCACTCCTTTCGCCAGCGTTTCCAGCCACAGCCCGATGAAGCCTTCTACGGGCTCGGCCAGCAACAGGATGGCCGCGTGAACTACCGGGGCGAGAATATCGAACTCACCACCTATAACCTTGAGATCAGCATCCCGTACCTGATTTCCAACCGAAACTATGGACTACTGTGGAATAACACCGGTATCAGCCGTATTGGCGACCCGCTACCGCCGCAGCCTCTGCCGGAAGGGTTCGAACTGTATGACGCCAAGGGCGAAGCCGGTGGACTCACCGCACGCTATTACGACGGCGACGAGCTCAAACTTGAGCGCGCCGAAGCAGATCTGAACTATCAGTTCCTGTCCCACGCCAGCGTGCGTGAAATTCCGCTGCCCGAAGAGGTGGCGGAGGCGAAGGACCTGCGTATCCAGTGGACTGGCACCATCAAACCCACGGAGAGCGGCGAGCACGAATTTAAAATGTACTCCAGTGGCTATGCCAGCCTTTCACTGGACGGCGAAGAACTTCTGAATCGCTGGCGTATGAACTGGAACCCCTGGTATCACAATGCCAAAGTAGACCTCAAGGCTGGTGAAAAGTATCAGCTCGATCTCGAGTGGCAACCCCAGGGCGGCTACATGCGCCTGCTGCAACACGGTCCGCTACCGGAGCAGGAACAACAGCAACTGTCCTTTGCCGCGGATACCGGCAAGGCGGTGGATTACTATTTCGTCGCCGGCGAAAACAAGGACGAGGTAATTTCCGGCTACCGCGAGCTCACCGGCAAAGCCACCATGCTGCCGAAGTGGGCTTTCGGTTTCTGGCAGAGCCGAGAGCGCTACAAGTCACAGGACGAATTACTTGGTGCACTGGAAGAGTACCGCGAGCGCAAAATTCCCATCGACAATATCGTGCTTGACTGGTCCTACTGGCCGGAAGACGCCTGGGGCAGTCACGATTTCGATAAGGAACACTTCCCGGATGCCAGGGCCATGGTGGACCGGGTGCATGACCTCGATGCCAATATCATGATTTCCGTGTGGCCCAAGTTCTATCCCACCACGGACAACTACGCCGTGCTCGATGCCAAGGGCTGTATGTTCAACAAGAACATCGAGGAACAGAACCTGGACTGGATCGGCGGCGGCTACCTGAATACCTTCTACGATGCCTATAACCCGGAATGCCGGGAAATATACTGGAGCCAGATCCGCGACAAGCTCAACACTGTCGGCTTCGATGCCTGGTGGCTGGACGCAGTGGAACCGGATATTCACTCCAACCTGAGCTTCAAACACCGCAAGGACCTGATCACCCCGAACGCCTTGGGCACCGGAGCGGAAATGTTCAACGCCTACGCCCTGCCCCATGCGGAAACCGTGTATCAGGGCGAGCGTGAAACCGACGGTGACAAGCGCGCGTTCATTCTCACCCGTTCCGGCTTCGGCGGTATCCAGCGCACTGCCTCGGCGATCTGGAGTGGCGACGTGGTTTCGCGCTGGTCCAACCTGGAAGAGCAGATCGCCGCGGGTATCGGTGTCGGCATGGCGGGCATGCCCTACTGGACCTTCGATATCGGGGGCTTCACCCCGGAGGACCGGTTCCGCTACAACGGCGATGTGGTGGTTGGTAACTACAAGGAAATGGCAGAAAGTGAACAGCAGGAGTGGCAGGAACTGAACCTGCGCTGGTTCCAGTTCGGCGCATTTACCCCGCTGTTCCGCTCCCATGGACAGAACCCCTACCGCGAGATATTCAATATCGCCGACGAGGGCAGCGACACCTACAACAGCATGGTGGAATACACCAAACTGCGCTATCGATTAATGCCCTATATCTACACCCTGGCGGGCGACGCCCACCACAGGGACGGCACCATGATGCGCGGACTGGCAATGGACTTCGGCAGCGACCCGAAGGTGCGCGATATCAATACCCAGTACATGTTTGGCCCGTCCCTGCTGGTCAATCCGGTCACCGAATTCGGCGCCCGTTCGCGGGACGTCTATCTGCCTGCAGGTGCCGACTGGTACGACGTCAACAGCGGCGAGAAGTACCGCGGCGGTCAGACCATTGAGGCCGACGCGCCCTACACCCGGATGCCGCTGTACGTAAAAGCCGGCAGCATCCTGCCCACCGGTCCGGAAATCCAGAGCACCGCGGATAGTCTCAACACCCCGCTGACCCTGAACGTATTCACCGGCGCTGACGGGCACTTCGAAATCTACGAGGATGACGGGGTGAGCTATGGCTATGAGAACGGCGAGTGGTCGCGTATCCCGGTCAGCTATAACGACACTACCGGACAGCTCACTATCGGTGAACGCAACGGAAGCTTCGAAGGTATGGCGAAGCAACGGGAGATCAGAGTACGCTGGATCGATGCCAACGATAAGCCGTTCGAGCTGGATACCGGTATTGACGAAACCGTCCGGTATAGCGGCAGCAGCGTAACCGTCAAACGCGGTTAACGCGTTCCCGATTTCTGATGCATTCAAAAAAACAAGCAAGAGTATAGAACTGTGAATACTGCGAGTTACCCGGACCTGCACGATAGCGCGGTCTTTATTACCGGCGGTGGTTCCGGTATCGGTGCTGCGTTCGTGCGCGCATTCTGCCGTGCCGGTGCCCGCGTGGCTTTCGTATCCCTGGACGAAGCAAAAGCACAGGCACTGTGCGCGGAAATCGAGACGGAAACCGGCAGTACACCGTTTTTCCAACAGTGTGATATTACCGACATCAACCGCCTGCAGACCTGCATCGAGAGCGCAGCGGATAAAATTGGGGCAATCCGGATACTGATCAACAACGCTGCTCGCGACACTCGTCACACTCTGGATGGTATGGATCCAGATGCCTGGGACACTTCACTCAACACCAACCTGCGCCCACATTTTTTCAGCGCGCAGAAAGTTGCTGCGGGCATGCGCGCACTGGGCGGCGGCTGCATTATCAATGTGGGCTCCAATTCGGCCATGCTCGGTCTGTCCGGCTACCCCGCCTACGTAACCGCCAAAGCCGGCATCATCGGACTGACCAAGGCCCTGGCCCGCGAGCTGGGCCCGGACAATATCCGCGCAAACGCGCTGGTCCCCGGCTGGGTAATGACGGAGCGTCAAAAGCGACTGTGGGTGACCGAGGAAGCGCTGCGGGAATGCCTGGATCAGCAGTGCCTTAAACACACCATCTGTGAGCAGGACATTGCCGACGCCGCACTGTTTCTTGCCTCCAATGCCGCGCGCATGATCAGCGCCCAGGCCCTGGTGGTGGACGGGGGGCGTACCTGATGCAACGGATCGTGGTAGATTGGGGCACAACCAATATCCGCGTGTACTTGGTGGACGCCGACGGCAATATTGCCGGGAGCCGCCATGCACCGCTGGGCGTGCACAACTGTGACGGCAATTATAGTCAAGTACTGCAGAAGTATTGCGGCGATTGGCAGGCGCGCTGGCCGGGTATACCGGTCTATCTCTGCGGCATGATCGGCAGCCGGCTGGTGCGAGGCACCCTATGTAGCTTGCCCCACAACCCCAGAAGCACTGGGTCAAGACCTGATGCCGGTACCTACCGAATCCAATGTATTTCTGGTGCCGGGAGTACGCTGTGTTAGCCCTGCAGGCACGCCGGATGTAATGCGCGGGGAAGAAAGTCAGGTATTCGGCGCATTGGAAATTACTGGTCTGCGGGATGCGCTTGTTATTCTCCCCGGCACTCACAGCAAGTGGGTACGGGTTATCGAAGGTCGCATCCACGATTTCGCTACCTTTTTTACCGGTGAAATGTTCGCTCTATTGCACCACCACAGTTCTATCGGTGCGGTTCTGAACCGTGAAAAACAAAACAACGCAAGTTTCCACAAAGGCCTTGCGGAGAGCGTTGGTCCCGGTGGAATGCTCAACCAGGTATTCGCCGCGCGAGCCCGCACACTGTGTGAAGACGTCAGCGGCCAATCCATGTCGGCGTATCTTTCCGGCATCCTGATCGGCAGCGAATTTAGTCACGGCAAGGAATTATTCACCCCAGAGGGTGAATTATTATTGATTGGCGACAACCACCTGGCCGAACTCTACCAACAGGCCGCGGAAAGATTCGCGGTTGAATTGCGACCGCTGGATCCGGCCGAGACCGTTGTAAAAGGGGTTGCGCAAATCTGCGCAACTACGTCGACCACACATGGCGGACATCGCAAACAAAACCAGACACAGGACGTATCCCCATGCTGACCGGCTACCTGGATCAATGTCCGTTAGTGGCCATTTTGCGTGGAATTACGCCAAAAGAGGCGGCGCCAGTAGCGGAACTGCTGATAGCGCGCGGCTTCACCATTATCGAAGTCCCCCTCAATTCGCCCGAGGCGCTGGAGTCTATCTACCGCATCAGTCGGTGCCTGGGGCACAGCGCGCTGGTAGGTGCAGGCACGGTGACGGATACCGTCCAGGTGCGGGAAGTGGCTGCAGCCGGCGGGCGTTTGGTGGTATCCCCGAACTACGACCCGGATGTGATGGTACAGACCAAGCGTCGGAATATGGTTTCGCTACCCGGCTGTTGCACACCCACCGAAGCATTCCGCGCATTGGCAACCGGTGCCGATGGAATAAAGCTGTTTCCCGCTACGATGATTTCTCCGCAGTCGGTGACGGCATTGCGAGCGGTCCTGCCGGAAATTCCCCTGTTGGCGGTGGGAGGTATCGATGCGCCAGATTTTGCTGCTTACCTAAAGGCCGGGGTGGATGGGTTCGGCACAGGCTCCAGCTTGTTTCGTCCAGGTCTGAGCCTGAATGAAATCGGCCATCGAGCAGACACCATGTTAACCGCGATGCGCACGCTACGACCGCACCCGGCTGCCATCACCCGCGGCGATGCCACTGTAGATGAGGAAAAATAGGAAACAAACCCAAACTTTCTCAGTAAAAAAATAATGACTGGAGAAGCGCAACTATGCAACTCGCAGCAATTGATCTTGCAATAATTTTTTCATATGTGGCGATACTGATCACTATCGGTTACCTGGTATCGCGAGAGAAAGAAAACCACGAAAAAAATACCAGCGATTACTTTCTCGCCGGCAAGGGCCTGCCGTGGTGGGCGGTGGGCGCGTCGCTGATTGCCGCCAATATTTCTGCCGAACAGATTATTGGCATGTCCGGTTCCGGCTATGCCATCGGGCTTGCTATTGCCTCGTATGAGTGGATGGCAGCCATCACCCTGATTCTGGTAGGTAAATACTTTCTGCCGGTATTTGTGCGCAAGGGCATTTACACCATGCCACAGTTTCTCGAGCAGCGTTACGACAGCCGGGTGAAAGTGGTACTGGCGATTTTCTGGCTGGGCGTGTACGTATTCGTGAACCTTACCTCGGTACTGTGGCTGGGAGCCCTGGCAATTAATGCCATCGCCGGTGTCGACCTGCTGTTTGGACTGCTGTTCCTGGGTCTGTTCTCGGCCGCCTACTCGCTCTATGGCGGGCTCAAAGCGGTGGCATTGACGGACATAATCCAGGTGGTTTTACTGGTAATTGGCGGGCTGGTGTTGTCCTGGCTCGCACTGGATCAGATCGGTGCTGCAAGTGGCGGCGGCGTGCTCGCCGGTTTCAGTGAACTCACCCGTGCGGCGCCGGAGAAGTTCGATATGATCCTGTCAAAGGACAATCCACACTATATGAGCCTGCCCGGCCTTTCGGTATTACTCGGTGGCATGTGGGTAGTCAACTTCGCCTACTGGGGCTTCAACCAGTACATCATTCAGCGCGCACTGGGGGCAAAGAGCATTGAGGAAGGGCAGAAAGGCATCGCTTTTGCAGCCTACCTGAAACTGCTAATGCCGCTCATTGTGGTGCTGCCGGGTATTGCTGCGGTGATACTGCTACCACAGCTGGAGCGCCCGGACCAAGCCTATCCCCAACTGATGAACCTGATGCCCTCTGGCTTCAAGGGCCTGATTTTTGCTGCCCTGGTGGCCGCCATTGTGTCTTCTCTTGCATCCATGACCAACAGTATCTCCACGATATTTACCATGGATATCTATTCCCGCTACCAGCCGGGTCGCAGTGAAAAGCACTATGTGCGAGTCGGCCGTGTTGTCGCTATCGTCTCACTGGTACTTGGCATGACCTGCGCACAGCCATTGCTGGGTCAGTTCGACCAGGCGTTCCAGTACATCCAGGAGTTTACCGGCTTCTTTACCCCAGGAATCACCGTACTATTCCTGCTCGGTGTGTTCTGGCCAAAAGCCACTGCCGACTCCGCACTGGTCGCGGGCATCGGTTCAGCAGCACTGTCGTCAGTATTCTGGTACTGGTGGCCCGAACTCCCGTTCATGGACCGTATCGGAATGGTATTCCTGTTCTGCCTGAGCGCCGCAATCGCAACTTCCCTGTGGCAAGGCCGGCGCCGCGACGGCACCACCCCCGTAGCTTCTGAAGTAATCGCGGTGGGCGAAATCAATTTCGCCACAGGTCAGACTTTCAACCTTGCCGCTGTGGGCGTCACCCTGATCTTGATTGCACTCTATACCACCTGGTGGTGATTACATCCACGGTCAGTGCGCAACGATCCGACATTGAAAACTAATAAATGAGTATCACCATGCAGGCAACACCATTGATTGGCGCTCTAGCATTGTCACTGGCACTTGCTTCCGGCACTGCCCCGGCTACCGAAAACGTGGCCCAGTTCGCGTGGTTTGAATACAGTGGCAACGATGATGTTTTTAACATCCCGCTTGGCGATGACGAATACCGCAACCCTATCCTCGCCGGCTACCATCCGGACCCCAGCGTGGTCCGCGTGGGGGAAGATTATTACCTCGTCAACTCCACATTCGGTTTTTTCCCGGGAATCCCGGTCTTTCACAGCCGCGACCTGGTGAACTGGAACCAGATAGGCAATGCCCTGCATCGCCCCGGCCAGGTCAATTTTGACAACCTGCCATTGACCAATGCTGGCGTTTACGCCCCGGCTATCGAATATAAAAATGGAACATTCTATGTAATCAACACCTGCATTGGTTGTGGCGGCAACTTTGTGGTCACTGCAAAAAATCCTGCGGGTCCCTGGTCAGATCCCCTGTGGCTGCCACAGCTGGATGGAATAGATCCATCGATTTTTTTCGATGATGATGGCAAAACCTATGTGGTGCACCACGCGGAACCGGATAAGAAACGTTACTCCGCACACACAGCAATCCGCCTGATGGAGGTAGACCCGGAAACCTTCGAGCCGCTTTCTGAAGACAAACTCCTGGTGGATGGTGGTAATGTTCCGCAATGGAATACGGATTATCTGGAAGGACCGCACCTCTACAAGGTGGGAAAAACCTATTATCTGTCTGCGCCTGGCGGAGGTACTGGCTACTATCACCAACAGCTAGTATTCAGGTCCGACAACGTATTTGGCCCCTATTTGGCTAACCCCGACAATCCGGTATTGACCCAGTATGGCCTGCCGGACGATCGTCCGAACCCCGTCACTGCTACTGGTCACGCAGACCTGTTTACGGATACCCACGGCGACTGGTGGGCGGTATTTCTCGGTACCCGGGTATATGATCTCAGTACCGGTCAGCAAGATCCTGGTAATTTCCATACCGGCCGTGAGACCTTCATGCTGCCGGTCAGCTGGAAAGCAGGCTGGCCAACAATTCTGGAAAAAGGCCGCAGCGTCCCCTACACGGTGAAGAAGCCGGCGTTGCCACAAGACAGATCCGTCGCTCTTGCCACCACCGGAAACTTTACCCAGACAGAGCGCTTTACTGGCAAGGACCTGGCCCCCCAATGGCTGTTTATCCGCGTACCAGTTAAGCGTTGGTGGTCCACCGGTGCCCATGGCCTGACTCTGCAGGTGCAATCCGCTCCGGTTGGCGATCGCAGCGTACAACCCGCATTCATTGGTCGCCGGCTCGCTCACCTGCGCGCTGAATTCTCTACAGCATTGTCATTTACCCCGAAATCTAACGGTGAAGAAGCGGGATTGCTTGCCCTGCAGAGCGACGATTTTTTCTATGCGCTTGCCCTCGGCCATGATAAATCCGGAGAAGCGGTATTGCGTGTGCGGAAAAAAGCAGGTAGTTCGGATCCACTGCGTGGAAAGGTGATAGCGGAAACTCCGATTACACTCAAGCCTGGCCAGTCGGTATATCTACGGATGAACATTGATAGAAGCAGGCTGGATTTTTCCTATAGTTTCAATCAAAAAACCTATATCCCCCTGCTGGAGAATGCTGATGGCAAGGTACTCACCACCGCTGCAGCCGGCGGATTTGTGGGGGCTGTGGTGGGAATGTATGCGCAGGCGGCAGAAGAGCCTTAATAATTCCTAGTCTTTTTCCTAGCCACAGCAAAGAGGCTTGCAATGCAAGCCTCTCATTTTTTATCACTGCAGGTATCTATCCACGAAGGCAACCAATGCCTCTACTGTTTTGAGTCGGGTTTCTCCCTGAACCAGGCTGTGGATTTCACCTTTCAGCTCCAGCAGCTCCACCGGCTTCCTCGATCGCTTGAGCTTTTTGTACATGATCTTTGACTGCTTGAGCGGCACTGTCTGGTCATCTTTACCGTGGATCAGAAGTACAGGAGCCTGAAAACTTTCGGCATGCTGTGCTGGCGATACAGCATCCAGGTGCTCGTCGGAAATATCGCCATTGCCGATATTTTTTGTCCAGTAAGCCACTACCCAGTGATCATCACCATGGTCGCGCTCCTCGCTATCCATCATGTCTTCCAGGTCGGCGACGCCGTTGATAGAGACCACACAGCGGTACAGTTCTGGTGTAAACGCGCCACCGGCCAATGCCGCATAGCCACCATAGCTGGCGCCGACAATACAGATACGTTCCGGATCGACGATGCCTTTCTTCACCAGCACATTGACCGCGTCGGTAAGGTCATCCTGCATTTTTGCACCCCATTCACCACGTCCGGCCAGTTCATGATCCAATCCAAAGCCGGTGGAGCCGCGGAATTGAGGTTGCACCACCAGGTAGCCACGATTGGCTAACGACTGGGCCAACCAGTCAAATCCGATGTGATCGTATGAGGCGGGCCCGCCGTGCGGCATGATCACCGCCGGCATGTTCTTCATAGAATCAAGACGATCCCTCGGGATGGTCAACAGGTTGGGAATAATCAGGCCATCCCGTGCCTTGAAAGCCATTTTTCCAATCGGATGAATATATTCAGGGGTAATTTTCGGATAGGCGGAGGCGAGTTCGGTTGGCGGCTCGTCTTTGCTGAATTTATAAAATGTGCCGGAGGAACCGGATCCTTCAACTTTGACAATCAGGTCGTCCCAACCTTCGCTCCAGTCCCGCAGCCACACAGAATGCTGAGGGAAAAGTGCACGAATTTCCTGTACCCGCTTGTTCAGGTCCTCGTCGAAAAACCGATATTCCGGATTGAATCCGGAGTAGCGCACCCCCCAGACAATGCGGTCGAGCCCCTTGTAGGTGTATTCGATATCCGCATCCTTGCGACCGAATCCCATGTTGGTGAACTCCCCCGTGGCCAGCGACAGGGTGTAATAGTCTTCACGCTTGGTGTCGCTATTTGTACCGATTACTACCACGGATTTACGGTCCGGAGTCATCCCCACAACACTGATCGATTGTATCTCTGTGTCTTCCCCGTACAACTCGCGCCAGTCATCGCCGTCCCGCACGAACAGCTCGTGACGATTGCGCCTGTTGTCGAAGGTTTCATGGACTATCACCTCACCGCTCTCGTCGACAAAAAAGTCGACCGAGTCATCCCTGCCCTTAAAGTGCACCTTCGGGCGACGGGGAGAATCCAGTTCCACTCGCACCAGTGACATACGCGGAGTCTGATCGTAGCGATCGTCCGGCACATATGCCGGCATGTAAACATGCTTGCTATCTGGCGATAGCCCGGCAATACGTCCCAGGCCTTCCTGTCCCTTGTAAATAAGGTCTCCGGGCGTCAGTAGCTGGCGAATTTCATTGCGCGCTATGTTGTAGGCATAGGCGGTACTTATGTCGAGGTCACCTCGATACCCCATTACCCGGCGAACCTGGGATGCAACCAGAATCAATTCGCTGTCAGTGGCGAAATAGATTGTGTTCATATGGGTTTTGGAGTCCGAAAGATCCAGTGAGGCCTTGTGCTTGCCCTGTTCCAGATCGTAGACAACGATCATGTCTTTCTCGCCCTCGGTCATGCGATAGGCGATCATTTCCCCATTTGGAGAAATACTCACCATACTCACCCGTGGCAGCGCACCGTAGTCACGTACAGTGACAGAAGCGGCCTCTTTGGCATTGAGCACTGAAAACGGAAGCAGAATGGAAAGCAAAAATAGTGAAACCCAGATGGGCTTGCAGAATCTGTTGATCATGGGAAGTCAATTTCCTGTTGTTCTTATTCACTCTCATATCGTCATACAAATATATGAAAGTGAAGAATACCGGATTGCTTCCTTGGTGTCTCGGCAGCGGGAAATAGCGATAAACGCAAGAATGCCAGGTACAAAACTGTCAGGCGAAAAGGATCACAACAGCGGAGAACATATTGAAAAGAACACCCTAAACAAACAACCAAATGGATTAAATCATTCACGACATCCGCATTGCCAACCCGACCAATTTTGAATGCAGTTCAAATAGCGCGATAGCGGAAGTCTCTGAAACGTACACTGCCATTTTGCATCTCCACGGCGCGCGAATTCGAATTGCGTGATTCGCCGTCCACTGCACTGTACAAAGCCACACGTAAACTGAGAAAGCCGCCAAAAACGTTGTGGTGAATACCCGACACTTCCATTCGATGGCCGTGTAGTTCCCAGGTTTCGCCTTCATCACGAGAGTAGTGATAAGTCACCACATTTTCACGATTGGTCATTTTAATTCGCAGGCTGCCTGTCTCTGCCGGTTGGCGAAACCAAGTCTGTTCTTCCGCGTACTGAAATGTCTTGATGTATTGCCGGGAAAACCCCAGACCGACGAATGCCTTGTGGTTGTAAAACAGCAACAGACCACCTTCACAACCATCAGCCAGATCTATGGTGACTTCTACCTCATAGGAACGGTCAACCGGAATACAGGTCAAGGGGGCACTGTCGGCCGGGGTCTCGCCTCTCCCGATAATGCTCAGGCCGAGGTCTTCGTAGCGAACCCGCTGCATTTCATTCGCGCGTGGTTTGTGAAAAGTCCACTGGATACCGAATCGGTTGCTGGCAAAGTCATCGGACAATTCCTGCCCAGCCAGACCGACTCGCTTGCCACCTGCAGGCTTGCGCATTGACTGGGACAAATCCCCACCCTTCGCGCGAAACCAGCCGTCTTCTGTCCATTCGATCGGCTCCAGCAATCTCTGCCTGCCAAGCGTGCGAAATCCGTTTTCATAACCGTGGTAAACCATCCACCAATCACCCTCCTGTCCATTTCTGGTCGGGCCTTCCACCAGCGTCGCATGGCCCCGCGACCACCAGGGCTCACTCTTGTTCGCGGTGCGTACCAGCGGATTTTGCGGACAGTGTTCCCAGGGGCCGTGAATGGATTTTGCTCGCGCGGCAATCACCATATGGCCGGTAGCTGGTCCTGCGGTACCGCCTACAGCCGTCACCAGGTAAAACCAGTCACCGCGGCGGAGTAACTTCGGGCCCTCGGGTGCGAAGTTTTCCACCACCCATTCATCGGGATAACGCCAGGGACTGTAGGCGTGCTCCAGCTCTCCCACGGCTGCCAGGCCGTCGTCGGAAATTCGGATTTTGCGAATACCATTCACGAACAGGTAGCGGTGACCATCCTCCCCCACAATATGTCCCGGATCGATACAGCCGGGGATTTTCATATCGATGGGGTCGCTCCAGGGGCCACGGATATCCTCCGCCCAAATGACAAAAATGGACCAGCCTTTATCGTCCGGATTAGCCGGAATATAGATGTAATAGCGATCTTCGTGCTTGCACAGATCTACCGCCCAGATAGCACCGAGCGGCTTGAACAAAGCGGGCCCTACAGGAGCCCAGTTCACCAGATCGGTGGAATGCCAGATCACCAGACCGGGATAGGAGTAGAAGGACGAGAACGTCATGTAGTAATCGTCACCGTCCTTGATGATGGTAGGGTCCGGATGATCCCCGGGCACTATGGGGTTCAGAAAAGTGCCGTCTCCGAGATCAGCACTTCGCTGTCCCTCTACCGTTCTGCCCCAATCAGGCGGTGCCGGCAACGCACTCGGCGCTTCGTCTGTGCAATTTCCAGCTCTCGCCAGTACATTGCCAGCCAACGGAGCAGAAGCCGCGCCTGCGGCCAGCGCTTTGAACAGCCTGCGGCGGGTATTGTCTACCATCGTTGCTCTCCCCCAGTGCCAATCAATCGATCAGCCCGGACAGCGTCGGCTCCATCGCCTCCGCCCAGATCTGGTAGCCCTTTTCGTTCAGGTGCAGGTAATCCGGCATGATCTCCTTGGTGAGACTTCCATCTTCCTCGAGAAATTCGCTGTAGATTTCCTGATAGATAATATGCTCGCCATCGGCATAGTCTTCAATGATCCCGTTGACCCCCAGGTTCACTTTGCGCATCGGTGTACCCGGCTGAGGATCTCGGGGAAAAATACCGAGCAACAGAATTTTCATCTGCGGCTGGCGCGCGCGCAGCTCATCCAGTACCGCGCGGATACCGGCGGCGGTAAGCTCAGGGTCTTCCAGGCGGTGGCCGGTATTGTTGGTACCGATCATTACTACCGCAGCTTTCGGTTTGATCCCATCGAGTTCGCCGTTCTGCAGGCGCCACAACAGGTTTTCCGTTCGGTCGCCGCCGTAGCCCAGGTTCACCGCGTTGCGGTCCGCATAGTATTTCTCCCAAACGGCTTTTCCTTCTTTCTCCCACGCCTCGGTGATGGAGTCCCCAATCATCAGCAGGTCGACATTGCCCTCGGCCAGACGTTTCTGGTTGCGCTCGAAGCGCTCATCCCACCAGCCCTTTGCCCAGTATTCGTGACGCGTGTCCGGTGTTGTGGCGAGGGTGCGGTAATCGGGGCACCGGTCTTGCGCCTCGGCGGATTTCTCCAGTGTCACATTGGCCACGACGACCTGTCCCTTGCCGCCCGCACGCAGCGCGAAGGGCACGGAAACATTCGAGAGGTCATCGCCTTCCTGCACAAAACAACTGAGCTTGTAGCTCTCACGCTGCCAGCCTTTGCCGATACCTTTCCGCGCCTGCACGGTCAGGTCGACACGGCGCTCACAGTTGTCACCGCACTGTATTTCCAGCGCCAGGTCGGCGTTTTCCAGGTCGTCCACTTTCAGGTCGAATGACAGAACGCCCTCTTCCACGTAACTGGAAAGATCCAGCGGAGCACCGTGTTTCAGGCTGAGCCGCGCCAGCCAGGTGTCCTGCCATTTAAAGGTAAGCGCATCTTCCTGCACGTCTTTGTCGCTGGTCACCACTGTCACGCGACCACTGGGCAATTTGGCAAAAGCACCGCTCAGCATCTGGTTCTGCTCGAAGTCGTCAATCTGGATACCCCAGGGCTGCAACGGGCGGCCCTGGTAGAGTGCGTAGCTCTCCGGTTCACCGCGCACCAATCCGGGAACATTCTCTGCAAGTTTCTCCGGTCCCTCTTTTTCACCGAACAGGCTCAGTCCATACCCAGGGGTAAACAGTGGTTCGTAGTCCGGATGGTGGGGATTGAGTTTTGCCTGCAGAGGCAACCCGGGCCATGAGAACGACAGGCGGCCGGTAAAATCGTAGCGCGCTTTGCCCTCGCTATCCGCGATCAGCATATCCGCAACACCATCCCCCTCGGTGCCCGGCAGCCAGGCGGCAACGAAGGCATCAGAGGCGTTGATTTCCGGATTCACCCACAGCGGACGACCGGAAAGGAATACGGAAACCACGGGAATATTCTGCGACTGCAATTTTTTCAGCAGCGCCAGGCTCACCTTGTTGCCGGGTTCAAATTCCAGGGTATTGAGATCCCCCTGCCCCTCGGCGTAGGGGCGCTCGCCGAACACCACAATGGCGGCATCCGGCTTTTTCGAATATTCCCCCCGTTCCGATAGCGTCGCGCGGCCGCCGGCACTTTCCACGGCTTTTTTGATTCCCCGGTAGATCGAGGTGGCACCGGGGAATTTTTCGTTGGGAATGCCCGCGCCCTGCCAGCTCACGCTCCAGCCGCCGGATTGCATGGCGATGCTGTCGGCACCGGGGCCGGCCACCAGAATGTTCTTGCCGGGATCGAGTGGCAGAATGTGATCGCGGTTTTTCAGCAGCACCAGGCTTTCACGTACCGCGCGACGAGCGAGTGCACGGTGCTTCGCATTGCCCACCATACCCTCGTCCCCGGCCAGGGCACGCTGTGAAGGTTTCTTGTCAAACAGGCCCGCGCGCAGTTTTACCCGCAGGATACGGCGCACCGCATCGTCGAGCCGGGCCTCGGTAATCTCACCACTCTTCACCTGCTCGAGAGTATTGGCGATCATGTTTTTCCAGTCGTAGGTCACCATCAACAGATCGATGCCCGCATTGATCGCCTGCGCGCAACTGTCGTTGGTGCAACCGGGAACCTGACCGTGTCCGTTCCAGTCGCCCACCACCAGGCCATCAAACCCCATACGGTTTTTCAGCACGTCGGTGAGGATGTATTTGTTGCCGTGGTGCTTCTCGCCGTTCCACTCGGAGAAGCTGGCCATGATGGTCTGTACCCCGCTTTCAATGGCGGGCGGGTAGCCGGCGCTGTGGATCTGTACCAGTTCCTGCTCGCTGATACGCGCATCTCCCTGGTCGTCGCCCTCGAAGGTACCGCCGTCGGCGAGAAAATGTTTGGCCGAGGCCAGCACACGGTTTTCGGCGAGGAAGTCGTCACCGCCGATTTTCCCCTGCAGTCCCTCCACCATCGCCGACGCAAACCGTTTTACAATGTTCGGATCTTCGCTGTAGCTCTCGTAGGTGCGGCCCCAGAAATCGTTCTGGGCCACCGCCAGAGTGGGAGCGAAAACCCACTCCACGCCGGTAGTGCGCACTTCTTTTGCGGTAGCGGCACCGATGGCGCGGACCAGCTCGGGATCGTTGGTGGCACCAAGACCGATATTGTGCGGGAACAGCGTGGCCCCTGTGAGATTGCCGTTACCGTGCACCGCGTCCGTCCCCCAGATCACCGGAATCGCAATGCCGCCGTCACTGGTGTCCATTGAGGCTTCCCAGTAGGCGTCCGCCAGTGCCAGCCAGTCGTCCGGGCCGGCGTTTTCCTTGCGTCCGGGAATGGAGCCACCACCGTTCAACACCGATCCAATATGGTATTTCCGTACCTCCTCCGGTGTGATGGACTGGATCTCCGGCTGCATGATCTGGCCGACCTTTTCTTCCAGGGTCATTTTCCGCAGCAGCGCTTCCACCTGCGCTTCCACCTCCGGCTTTACCGTCGGGCTCTGGGTTTTTGGCCACAGATCCAGCTGGTAGCCGGCGCCGGCGGCAATGGTCAGTGCGGGCAGTCCGGCGAGTACAACGCCGGCCGCCAACAGTGCGCGCAGCGGTTTGAACGGGGTATCGGTCGGTTTCATAAGCGCCTTCCTTTCTTATTATGCTTCTGTGCCGCAAACCCTTTTAGTAGGGTTAATCACATAAATAGTGTCGAGCCAAAAAAATTCCCGGGGCATGCCCTGTTCTATTCAGGGCAGGGGCCACACGGGTTCAATCAGGAGAATTTGGGCTCGAGGTCGGCGGCAGCCAAACGCTGCCGCCGTTTCTATCAGCCTTGCATCTGCTCCAGTTCGCGACCTTTGGTCTCGCGCACGTATTTGCTCACGAAGAAGATCGAGATAAAGGCGCACAGCGCATAGATGCCGTAGCTGCCGGAGAGCTGGATACTGATCAACAGCACCGGGAACGACAGGGTGATACCAAAGTTGGCGAGCCACTGGGCCAGGCCTGAAACCGCGAGGCCGGAACCGCGGATCTGGTTGGGGAACATCTCCCCGAGCATCACCCACATTACCGGGCCCCAGGAGGCGTTGAAGAAGACCACGTAGGCATTGGCCGCAATCAATGCGATGGTGCCGACGGAATCCGACAGGCTCAGGGAACCGCTTTCATCCAGGGTGGCCTGTGAGAAGGACACCGCCATGATCGCCAGGGTCACCGCCATACCGACGGAGCCGACCCACAGCAGCGGCTTGCGGCCGATCTTGTCCACCAGAATCAGCGCGGTGATTACCGCGGCGATACTCACCGCACCGGAGACCACATTGATCAGCAGCGCGTCGCTCTCGGTAAAGCCGACCGATTGCCATAGCACCGCGCCGTAGTAGAACACCACATTGATGCCCACCAGCTGCTGGAAGACCGCCAGGCCGATACCCACCCAGACGATGCTGCGCAGCTTGCCGGTTTTTGCATCCTTCAGGTCGGACAGACTGGGGCGGTGGTCATCGGCCAGGGAGGCGCGGATATCCCGCTCCTTGTCCGCGGCCGCGCGCGCGCCGAACAGGCGCGCCAGCACCGAACGCGCGGTATCGCCGCGGCCGCTGGCCACCAGGAAGCGCGGGCTCTCGGGGATAAAGTAGAGGCCGATCAGGAAGATGGCGGCGGGGATCAGCTCGATCCAGAACATCCAGCGCCAGGCCTCAAAGCCCATCCAGAATTCGGTGGTGGAGGCACCGGCAAACTTGGCAATGGCGTAGTTACTGAGAAAGGCAGCCGTCAGGCCGCTGATGATCGCCACCTGCTGCACCGTGGCCAGCCTGCCCCGGTAGGCGGCGGGTGCCACCTCGCTGATATAGGCGGGCGTCATCACACTGGCGGCGCCGACGGCGAGGCCGCCGAGAATACGGTAGAACACAAACTCCAGCGAACCGGTGGCAATGCCCGAACCCCATGCGGAGACGATAAACATGATCGCCGAGGCCACCAGCAGCGCCTTGCGCCCGTATTTGTCCGCCAGGGTACCGGCAAAGAAAGCGCCGATGGCACAGCCCAGCAGCATGGACGCCACATTGAAACCGGTGCCGGCAGAATCGGAATTGAACGCGGTCTGCAGGCCTTCCACAGTGCCGTTGATCACACCGCTGTCAAAGCCGAACAGGAAGCCGCCGATGGTGGCCACACCGCTAATGGCGATGACCAGGCCGTGATTGGTTTCTGCGTGGAGGGATTCGGAGTCCGCGACTCCGGGCGCAGCGTCAATCGCCGCACCGCTGCTGACGGTGGTATTCATCTTGTTCTCTCACTCACTGTGGGCCACTTGGCGGCTCCGACTTATTATCACCCAGCCCTGTTTTACCCCACGGGGACCCAGTCTGGACAGCTTCCTTTATACAATTAATTGCACAAATATGTAAACGATTACAAATAATTGAGCAAAAGTGGCGCCGGGAGCAACCCGCGCAAGGCTGCCGCCGCCTACCCTGAAGCGCCGATTGGACAGCCGAACATTACCCCTGATTACGTTCCAAACGTCAGGAAAAGCTGCAAAATTCCGCCGATATCGCCACAAAAAATGGAGGAAGCCCCATGAGCCTGAACCAGTCCAGGGAACACAACCGCCGCCTTGTCCTCGCCTCCCGCCCCAAGGGCGCGCCGAGTGACGACAACTTTCGCCTCGAGCAGACCGACATCCCCAGCCCCGCCGATGGCCAGGTGCTCCTGCGCACGGTTTTTCTCTCCCTCGATCCGTACATGCGCGGCCGCATGAGCGATGCTCCCTCCTATGCGGAGCCGGTGGCGATCGACGACGTGATGGTGGGCGGCACGGTGAACCGCGTGGTGGAATCGAAACTGGACGGTTTCAGTGACGGTGACTGGGTGCTGTCCTACACCTGCGGCTGGCAGGACTACGCCCTGTCCGATGGCACCATGCTGATCAATCTCGGCAAGAACCCCACACAACCATCGATGGCGCTGGGCCTGCTGGGTATGCCGGGCTTTACCGCCTACATGGGCCTGCTGGATATCGGCGCCCCCAGAGAGGGAGAAACCCTGGTGGTTGCCGCCGCCACCGGCCCGGTGGGCGCCACCGTCGGCCAGATCGGCAAACTGAAAGGCTGCCGTGTGGTGGGCGTTGCCGGCGGCGCGGAGAAGTGTGATTTTGCGGTCAACGAGCTGGGCTTTGACGCCTGCATCGATCACTACGCGGACGATTTCGACCGGCAACTGGCGGCGGCCTGCGAGGACGGGATCGATGTGTATTTCGAGAATGTCGGCGGCAAGATCATGGATCAGGTGATTGCCCGCCTGAACGATTTCTCACGCATGCCGCTCTGCGGCCTGATCAGCACCTACAACGCGACAGAGCCGGTGCCGGGCCCGTACAATTTCTCCAATCTGCTGATGCGCCGCACCTTGCTCAAGGGCTTTATCGTCATCGACTATTTCCCGCGCTTCCCGGAAGGCATCCAGCAGATGGCCCAATGGCTGATGGCCGGCAAGATCAAGTTCGAAGCCGATATTGTCGACGGGCTCGAAAATGCGCCGGCCAGCCTGTCCCGCCTGTTCGAGGGCAAGAATCTCGGCAAGCTCATGGTCAAGGTCAGCGAACCGCCTGCGGCCTGAATTAACCTAAGTTCAGGTGGCGTTCAGCTTGGTCCTGTATGCCTGAGTGCAGACGGGGCTGGGTGAGGGACGCAGCTTGCCGACAGTGGAGGAATTTGGCGCCGTGTTGCGCCGGGTTCCTCTACAGCACCATCGGCGCGATCCAGTATCCGATCGCCGCGATGATCACGATCCCTGCCAGATTGATGAAGAAGCCCTTCCGGATCATTTGCTGGATGGTCACGTGCCCGGACCCGTAGACAATGGCATTGGGCGCTGTCGCCACCGGCAGCATGAACGCGCAG
>NZ_CAJXKH010000012.1 GCF_913055755.1 uncultured Microbulbifer sp. | reverse complement strand
CGGATACGGTGCCGTGTAATTACGAGGACCTGGACGAGGCGGAGCTGGTAGTGTTGATCGGTTCCAACGCGGCCTGGACCCATCCCATTCTGTTCCAGCGCATGCAGGCCGGTGAGGCCAGGCTGGTGGTGGTGGACCCGCGCGGCAGCGCCACCAGTGAGATGGCGGACATGCACCTGGCGATCACGCCGGGCAGTGATGCGGCGCTGTTCAATGGCCTGCTGCATTACCTCAGCGAATCCTGTGCGCTGGATCACGGGTTTATCGACAAGCACACCGAAAACTTTAGCGATGCACTCTACGCTGCCGCGGAGTGGACGCCGGAAAAGGTGGCGGACTACTGCAGCGTCGATCTCGCACAATTGCTCGATTTCTACGAGCTGTTCCGCACCACGGAAAAAACCGTGAGTTTCTATTCCCAGGGCGTCAACCAGTCCAGCAGCGGAACTGACAAGAACAACACCATTATCAACTGCCACCTGGCGACCGGCAGAGTCGGCAAGCCCGGCTGCGGCCCGTTTTCCATCACCGGCCAGCCCAATGCCATGGGCGGGCGCGAGGTGGGCGGGCTGGCGAACATGCTCGCCGCGCATATGGATTTCACCGGAGACAATATCGACCGCGTCGGTCGTTTCTGGAATGCCGAAAATATGGCGAAGGGCCCGGGCCTGAAGGCGGTGGATCTGTTCGATGCGATCGACAGCGGCAAGGTAAAAGCCGTGTGGATCATGGCCACCAATCCGGCGGTGAGTATGCCGGATGCACGCAAGGTGGCCGCAGCGCTGAAAAAGTGCCCCACGGTGATTGTCTCCGACTGTGTGGCGGACACCGATACCGCGCGCTGCGCCGACCTGCTGCTGCCCGCAACTACCTGGGCAGAGAAGACCGGTACCGTGACCAATTCCGAGCGCCGCATCTCCCGGCAGAAAGGTTTCCTTGCAAAACCCGGCGAAGCCCGCCACGACTGGGAAATCATCTGCGAGGTGGCCCGCCGCCTCGGCTATATCGATGCCTTCAGTTATCGGGGTCCTGCGGATATTTTCCGCGAACACGCGGCGCTGTCCGGTTTCGAGAACAACCGCGACCAGGCCGGGCGCGCCTTCGATATTTCCGCGCTCGCGAATATCAGCGATGCGGAGTACGACAACTTTACCCCAGTGCAGTGGCCGGTCACCCGGCAAAGCCCCGCCGGTACCGCGCGCCTGTTCGCCGACGGGAACTTCTACACCCCCAGTGGCCGCGCCCGTTTTGTCGCCGTCAGTCCCCAGTGCCCGAAACAGGAGATCCGCGAACAATACCCCCTGGTACTGAACAGTGGCCGCTTAAGGGACCAGTGGCACACCATGACCCGCACCGGGCGCGCGCGCAAACTGCTGGATCACAGCGAGGCGCCGGAGGTGCACGTACACCCGCAGGAAGCGCAAAGGTTCGCGATCGAAGACGCGCAGCTGGTACGTATTGAAAGCGAGAAAGGCCAATTCTTCGGCCGCGCCAGGGTTACCGCCAGCCAGAAGCCCGGCCAGCTGTTCGCCCCCATCCACTGGAGCGACAGCCTCGCCCACAACGCCACCGTCAGCGCCCTGGCGATGTCCGTTACCGACCCTTTCTCCGGGCAGCCGGAGCTGAAGCAGATGGCAGTCACGATCGAGCCCCTGAACGCCCACAGCTACGCCTGCCTGCTGCTGCGCAGCAAAACCGCAGCAGAACTCCACAGCCGCTTGCAGGCCGGCGACAGGTTGCTGCAGGAAACCATACTGCACTGGTACCGGGTACCGGTAGAGGGTGGCTACCGGTTCGAGCTGGCACTGACCCGCAAACCGGACTGGCAGGCCATTGCCGACAAGCTGTTCGCCTTGAACGGCCAGCAACTCCATCGCCAGCGCCTGCAATTACCCAGCGGTGAACGCTGGCTGCTGCACAGCGAGCAGATGGAGTTACTGGTATTCACCAGCGCCGACTGGCAGACCCTCCCGGACCGCAAAACCCTAGAGGACGCACTGCAAAAGCCCCTGCCGGAAGTACCGGCCCAGCTACTGCAGAACGTCCCCGCCGGCGCCCAGATGGTATGCACCTGCCTGCAGGTCTCGCGCAAGGAAATCGAAGCGGCCATTGCCGACGGTGCGGCAACGGTAGATGAACTGGGAGAACTACTGGGCTGCGGTACCAACTGCGGTTCCTGCAAACCGGAGATCTCCGCACTACTGAATACCAATCTCGCAGTAGCAGTCGGTTAAGACTTTCGCCCTAACTACTGAAGCAATAGCAGCACTTGGCAAGACCTAGCCGAGACAGCTATCTTCCCAACCAGATAGTTAAAAATAGGGCATGAGAAATGGCCGACACCTGTGCAGAAAATGGATTGCGCTCCGTAGAGGCCGCAAAACAGGAACTCATCGACAGCATTTCGCCAATTACCGGCTGCGAAACCATTCCCCTGGGCCGGGCCTCCGGTCGGGTGCTCGCCGAACCGGTCATCGCCGCACTCGACCTCCCGCCGTGTGACAACTCCGCCATGGACGGCTATGCCCTGTGTGGGGAATCTGCAAGCTACACGGTGATCGGCAAAAGCCTCGCCGGGCACCCCTTCAACGGTACCCTGGAACCCGCCCAGGCCGCCCGTATCACCACCGGCGCCGCTGTGCCCCCGGGGGCCGACCGGGTGCAGATGCAGGAAAACTGCACCCTGGACGGCGACCAGCTCAGCATGAGCCGTCCGGCAAGACCCGGCGAGAACATCCGCCGGCGCGGCGAGGACGTGCACACCGGGCAGAGCCTCATTCCCGTGGGCAGCAAGATCAAGGTTCCCCATATCGCCCTGCTTGCCGCCGCCGGCGTAGCGGAAGTCACCGTTCTGCGTAAAATCAAGGCCGCCCTGCTCTCCATCGGCGATGAACTGAAGCCCATTGGCACACCGGTATCAGAACTGGGCGACGGCGACATCTACGACAGCAACCGCATCGCATTGAAAGCGGCACTGGAACAGCTGGACGTGGAGGTTCTCGATCTCGGGTGCTGGCCCGACCAGCCTGAGAAAATTCGCGAGGCATTTATGCAGGCCCGGGACAATGCCGACTTCGTGATTACCAGCGGCGGTGTATCCGTGGGCGAGGCGGACTACACCAAGACGGTGTTGCAGCAGCTGGGGGAAATCGGCTTCTGGAAACTGGCGATCAAGCCCGGCAAACCGTTTGCCTTCGGCAGGCTGCCGAAAGCCGATGGAGAAGCCCTGTTTTTCGGCCTGCCCGGCAATCCGGTTTCCGCCATTGTCACCCTGTACCAACTCGTGCTTCCGGCACTGGAGAAGTTGTGTGGCACCGCCGGGCAATACCGGCAACCGCCCGTGCAGCTGCGCGCGCGGCTGTTGAATGCCATTCGCAAGAACCCCGGGCGCACGGATTATCAGCGGGGTTTTACCTACCGCGACAGTGACGGGATTCAGGTAGTGGGAACCCGCGGTATTCAGGGTAGCCATATTCTCTCCGGCTTCGCCGAGGCCAATTGTTTTGTGGTGCTGCCGCGGGAAGGCGGAAATTGTGAGACCGGCGACTGGGTGACGGTGGAACCGTTTCAAGCGCCGCTGAAGTAACTTTTTGACGAATCAATACACATGAACAGCGATGACAGCAGCGCTCTGACGAGCGAATCCCCAGCCGATCCCAGCGAACGCGTGCAGCGAAGCAATATCTGGCGGCTCACCATTGCCCAGGCCCTGGCCGGGGCAAATTCCGTGGTGGTCTATGCCACCGGCGCCATCGTCGGCAACACCCTCGCACCCTCGCCACTGCTGGCCACCCTGCCCCTGTCCATTTTTGTCGTCGGCATGGCCGCGTGCATCCTGCCGGCGGGCGCCATCGCCGGGCGCTACGGCCGCCGCGCCGCATTCCTCGCCGGCACCGCTGCCGGCGTACTGTGTGGACTCCTGTCCATGTACGCGATGATCGTCGCGTCCTTCTGGCTGTTCTGCCTGGCCGCCTTCTGCGGCGGCGCCTACGCCGCAGTGGTGCTGTCATTCCGCTTCGCCGCCGCCGACGCCGCCGCGCCGGAACGCAAGGCCCAGGCACTGTCACTGGTAATGGCCGGGGGCGTGGCGGCGGGGGTAATCGGCCCACAGCTGGTCACCTGGACCATGCACCTGTGGCCGCAGCAACTGTTCGTCGCCACCTTCCTGATCCAGGCCCTGGTCGCCGCCGCCTGTGGTGTCATCCTGCTCGGGGTGCGCCTGCCCAAACCCACCGCCGCGGAACAGGCCGGCGGCAGCCCGCTCGCCACCATCGCACTGCAACCGCGCTTTATCGCCGCCGCCACCTGCGGCGCCGTCTCCTATACCCTGATGAACTTCCTGATGACCGCCGCCCCGCTGGCGATGCACATGCACGGGCACTCACAGGAAACCGCCAACCTCGGCATCCAGTGGCACGTCATCGCCATGTACGCCCCCAGCTTCTTCACCGGCAAACTCATCACCCGCTTCGGCGCCGGCGCCATCACCACTTTGGGACTGTTACTCACCGGAATATCCGCCGTCATCGGCCTCGAAGGCGTCGGCGTGGTGCACTTCTGGAGCATGCTGATCCTGCTGGGCATCGGCTGGAACTTCGGCTTCCTCGGCGCCTCCACCCTGGTACTGGAAAGCCACCGCCCGGAAGAGAAAACCCGCGTGCAGTCCTTCAACGACTTCATCGTCTTCGGACTCATGGCCATCGGCTCCTTCGCCTCCGGCGGCATCCTCGGCGCTTACGGCTGGAACACCGTACTCGCCGTATCCTTCACCCCCCTGGCACTCGCCGCCGTTGCGATTATTTTCGCCCGACAAAAAGGAAGTGCAGCAACGGTAAATTGATTCCCGAAGTGGAGCACTGCGAGCTCGCCGAACCGCGCCAGCCTGCAATGCTATAATCCGCGGCCAACAAAGACCGAGCCAGATAGAAGTACCATGAGCCGCAGCCGCTACGAGAAATTCAAGCAGGTGCTCCGCCAGCGCCAGCACGACATGACCCTGCTCACCGACCAGGTACACAAAGCCCAGAACATCTCCGCCATGCTGCGCACCGCCGACGCCGTCGGCATCCCCGAAATCCACATGGTCCAACCCAGCTACGGCCACCTGCTCTACCACAACACCGCCGGCGGCAGCGGCCGCTTCACCGGCAACGCCGTCTACCCCGACATAGAAACTGGCATCGCCGAACTCAAAAACCGCGGCATGCACCTCTACGCCGCCCACTGGTCCGACCGCGCCATCGACTTCCGCCAGGCCGACTACACCAAACCCTTCGCCCTCATCATGGGGGCCGAAAAACACGGCCTCAGCGACTACGCCGCCGAACATGCAGACGACCACGTCACCATTCCCATCATCGGCATGGTGGAGAGCTACAACGTCAGCGTCGCCGCCGCCATCATCCTCCAGGAAGCCATGCACCAACGGCAGAACGCCGGCATGTACGACGATAAAACCCTGGACGAAGACGACCCGGCGATCAAAGAAATCCTGTTCCGCTGGATGCACCCGAAAATGGTCAAGTACTGCGAAAAGCACGGACTGGCATTTCCGGAACTGGATGAGGACGGCGACATCATCCCACCGAAAGATGCCAAGTACCGGCAACCTGACCAGTAGCCACAAAAGGTCAACTTGAAGGCACAGATAACGGGTACACCTTTGCGAGACCTTCGAAAACAGGGATGTTTTCGAAGAGCCCCCAGGGATGGGTGCACGGCGTGTCTCGCAAAGGTGTACCCGGTAGCTGTGCCGCCACCAGACTTCCCTGCCGCCACCGCGCCACCGAACGTTCAGACAACCACCTCACCCTACAGCGTTGCTTTGCCCACCCTCCCAATCTAATCTGTGCACACCTAATTCGAACACTCTTGCACCCAGGAGGACACAGTGCACACCGAAGAAATCGAATACACCATCGATGGCGAATCCTTCACCGGCTACCTCGCCTACGACGACAGCATCGAAGGCAAACGCCCCGCAATTATCCTCGTGCACGAATGGTGGGGCATGAATGACTTCACCCGCGAAGAAGCCGAACGCCTCGCCGCCGAAGGATTCACCGCCTTCGCCCTCGACATGTACGGCACCAACATCGGCGCAGACAACCCCACCGACGCCGCCGCCCTCATGAACAAAACCCTGCAAACCGAAGGCGCCCCGCTCAAACGTTTCCAGGCCGCCCTCGACCTCGTCAACCAGCACGAAACCGTAGAAACCGGCGAAGTCGCCGCCCAGGGCTACTGCTTCGGCGGCGCCGTCTCCCTCACCATGGCCCGCCTCGGCCTGCCCCTCAAGGGCGTCGTCAGTTTCCATGGTGCACTGCAAACCGACGTAAAAGTACAGCCCGGCGATATCAAGGCGCAATTGCAGGTCTACACCGGCGGAGATGACGACATGATCCCCGCGCAAGATGTCGCCAATTTTGTTATCGAAATGCAGACCGCCGGCGCGCGCTTTGACCTCATCAGCTACCCCGGTGCCAAACACGGCTTCACCAACCCCGCTGCCACCGGCCGTGGGGAAAAGTTCGGCATTCCCCTCGCCTACAACGAAGAAGCAGCCAACGACGCCTACGAAGGCGCAGTGGCGTTCTATAACAAAATTTTCCACATCTAAACCAACCGCCGCTTCCTCCCGGCGCACAGCGGTAGCGCAAGCCACAGGCTTCAGTGCAAAATGGCTACCGCAAAAACGTTCCAGGGGGGAAAGCGTGCAACCGATCATATCCGTACAGGGTGTCGGTAAAACCTATGCCGGTGGTTTTACCGCACTCAAATCCGTCGACCTCGAAATCCAGCGCGGGGAAATCTTCGCCCTGCTCGGCCCCAATGGCGCGGGCAAAACCACGCTGATCAGCATCATCTGCGGTATCGTCAATGCCAGCAACGGCACCGTACTCGCCGACGGTCACGATATCCAACGGGAGTTTCGTGCCGCGCGCAGCAAGATCGGACTGGTTCCCCAGGAACTTTCCACCGACGCGTTTGAAAATGTCTGGGCCACCGTCTCTTTCAGCCGCGGCCTGTTCGGCAAGGCCCCGAATCCCGCCTATATCGAAAAAATCCTGCGTCAGCTCTCCCTGTGGGAAAAGAAAGACAGCAAGATCATGGCGCTGTCCGGCGGCATGAAACGCCGGGTGATGATTGCCAAGGCACTGTCCCACGAACCCAAAATCCTGTTTCTCGACGAACCCACAGCCGGCGTCGATGTGGAATTGCGCCGGGATATGTGGGAAATGGTGCGTGAACTGCGGGAATCCGGAGTGACCATTATTCTCACCACCCACTATATCGAGGAGGCCGAGGAAATGGCCGATCGTATCGGCGTGATCAATCACGGTCAGCTGGTACTGGTGGAAGAAAAAAATACCCTGATGCGCAAGCTGGGCAAAAAGCAGCTGGCGATCCAGCTGCAAAACCCGCTGCACGAGCTGCCTGCAGCGCTGACAGAGTACGCACTGGAAATTACCGACGAGGGCTATCAACTGACCTACACCTTCGATACCCAGCACGAAAGTACCGGTATTGCCGAACTGCTGCGCAACCTCAACCAGCAGGGTATCGAGTTCAAGGACCTGCACTCCAGCGAGAGTTCGCTGGAAGAAATTTTCGTCAACCTGGTGAAACAGAGCCAGAGCGAACGCCTGCAGTCAGAGTAATATCGGGGGAAAAATGAATATTTACGGCATCCGCGCCATCTACAAATTCGAAATGGCCCGCACCGCGCGCACCCTGATGCAGAGCATCGCCTGGCCGGTGATTTCCACCTGCCTGTACTTTATCGTATTCGGCACCGCCATCGGCAGCCGCCTGGGAGATATCGAGGGGGTGAGTTACGGGGCGTTTATTATTCCCGGCCTGATCATGCTGTCACTGTTGTCGGAGAGTATTTCCAATGCCTCCTTCGGGATTTTCTTTCCCAAATTCAGCGGCACCATCTACGAGGTGCTCTCCGCGCCGGTATCGGCATTCGAGATTGTGGCCGGTTACGTGGGCGCGGCGGCAACAAAGTCGGTGATTATCGGCCTTCTGATTCTGATTACCGCGCGCTTCTTTGTGGACTATGAAATTGTGCACCCGATCTGGATGTTCAGCTTCCTGGTGCTGACCGCGGTAACCTTCAGTATGTTCGGGTTCATCATCGGTGTGTGGGCGGACGACTTCCAGAAGCTGCAGATCATTCCGCTGATGGTGATCACGCCGCTGACCTTTCTCGGCGGCGCTTTCTATTCCATCAATATGCTGCCGGAATTCTGGCAGAAGGTGACGCTGTTCAATCCGGTGGTCTACCTGATCAGTGGGTTCCGCTGGGCCTTTTACGGGGTCGCCGATGTGCATGTGGGTATCAGCCTGGGCATGACCCTGCTGTTTCTGTTGCTGTGCATGCTCAGCGTGTGGTGGATTTTCCGCAGCGGTTACAAGATCCGGACCTGAGGAACTAGAAGTCATAGTGGCGGTGCCGCTATCAAGGGGCGCTTTCCAGGACACGCCGTAAACCCATCCATGGGGGCTCGGCTGCGGCCATCCAGGCCGCAGACGGTCCCGCAAAGCGCCCCTTGATACCGCCACCTTCTCAGCCTGGTGACTCGCTATTGGCCAGGATAAATTTCACTTCCCATAGGCGTGCGTAAAAACCCGCACCGCCTCCGCAACATGCTCGCGATTGTCCTCTCTGCCCGGGGTGGGACAGCAACCCAGCATAATCTGGATATGTCGGCAACCGCCCTGCAACATGCCGAAGTACAGTTCCGCCGCATGCAGTGTATCCGGAACCCTTAGCATCCCCAGCGCATTGGCGCGGTCGAGGAAGTTCGCCAGGGCATTCTGGGTGCGCTGCGGCCCCGCCTCGTAGAACAGCTGCGCCATCTGCGGGTCCTCCGCACCGATGGCATTGATCAGGCGCATCAGCCGCAGTGAGTCCTCGCTGTAAATCATCTCCAGAAACGCTTCGCCGATGCTTTGCAGCGTCTCCGCCACCGATCCGCCCGGTTCCAGGGTGAACATCGGCAGCGGCATCAGGTTTTCGCACTTGGCCTCAATGGCGGTGATATACAGGGTCTCCTTGTCGGAGAAGTGGTTGTACACCGTCAGCTTGGATACCCCGGCGGCACTGGCGACGGCATCCATATTGGTGCCGGCAAAGCCACGGGTGAGGAACAGTTCTTTGGCCGCTTCGAGAATGGCCTGCCGCTTGGCGGGATCCTTGGGGCGCCCGCGGGTTGCACCGGGCAGGGTTTGTTCGGACATGGTGTGCTCGTGTTGCTCCCGCGTTGCCCGCGCAGATGTGGCGCACGGTATAACATCCACCGAATTAGTGGACTCGCGAGTTTAATATAATTACTATACTCGCCAGTATAGCATTTATGGCTTCCCCCGGCGCAAAGAACCACACGGGGGAACCAGCCGTACCACTGTACCAGTTCGACGCCGGAGCCAGAACCATGGCGTCAATTTCACCGCAGCCACCGAAAACACAAGGAAAGAGGTGTCCATGAAACCCGTAGTGACCCGCTCCCGGCGCGCCTTCGCACTGCTTGCGGCGGTGCCGGCAATACTCGCGCTCGCGGCCTGCTCGCCGGCAGAGTCCAGCCGCGAGACCCCACCCAAACCCGCCATTGTGGTACAGCCCAAGGCCTCCGGCAGCCAGACCGCGGTGTATCCCGGTGAGGTGCGCGCCCGCCACGAACCGGCGCTGGCATTTCGCGTCGGCGGCGAAGTCACCCAGCGGCTGGTGCAGGAAGGTGACCGGGTAAAAAAGGGCCAGGCGCTGGCAACGCTGGACGCAGAGGATCTGGCGCTGCAGCGGGACAGCGCCCGGGCGCAGCTGGCAGCAGCGCAGGCAGAGCACCGCAACGCCCGCAGCGAAGCCGACCGTTTCCGCACGTTATTTGAACGCAAGCTGGTGGGAGAATCCCAGTTCGACGCGGCGCAAACCCGCCTCGACGCCAGCGCGGCGCAGCTGACCCGCGCCCGCTCACAACTCGAAGTCGCCAGTAACCAGGTGGACTACGCGACCCTCAGGGCCCCCCGCGATGGCGTTGTTACACAGCGCATGATCGAGGTCGGCCAGGTGGTTTCCCCCGGGCAGGCGGTATTTCACCTGGCGGTGGACGGCGAACGGGAAGTGCACATTCACCTGCCGGAACAGCAGATCGACCAGTTCCGGGTGGGCCAGGATGTCACCCTGGAACTGTGGTCCAGGCCCGGCGCACCGTTTCCCGGCCAGATCCGCGAAATCTCCCCCGCCGCAGACAGCACCCTGCGCACCTTTGAGGCCCGCGTCGCGTTCAACCACAGCGATGCCGGCGCCGAGCTGGGCCAGAGCGCCCGGGTGTATATCCAGGGTGGCGGCGACAGCGATGCTCACGCCGGTGAGCAGCAACGCACCCTGTCGGTACCGATGGCGGCAGTGACCGCGGATAACGGCAGTGCGCATATCTGGAAACTGGACCGCGAGACCTCCACCCTGCACCGGGTTCCGGTGGCGGTCAGCAGTTACGGCGCAGAAACCGCACTGGTGCGCGGCGATATGCGTGCGGACGACTGGATCCTCGCCGCCGGCACCCAGCTGGTGCGGGAAGGCCAGCGGGTAAGGCCGGTGGACCGCAACAACCGCCCCATCGAATTTGGCACGGACCTGGCCCTGGGACTCTGATAGTCCCGGCCAGCCAGTCCCCTTCGCCATTTCCTTCAAGCGCAGTTTCAGCCGGAACCAAGACCATGCGATTCAATCTTTCCGAGTGGGCGTTACACAACCGCCCCCTGGTGCTCTACGCCATGATCCTGCTCAGCGTACTGGGCGCCGTTTCCTATACCCAACTGGGACAAAGTGAAGACCCGCCATTTACCTTCAAGGTGATGGTGGTGAATACCGTCTGGCCCGGCGCCTCCGCCGAGGAAGTTTCCCGCCAGGTGACCGAGCGCATCGAAAAGAAACTGCTGGAAACCGGCGAGTACCAGCGCATCACCTCCTTCTCCCGCCCCGGGCAATCCCAGGTGATGTTCGTGGCCCGCGACAGCATGCGCTCCAGTGAAATCCCGGACCTGTGGTACCAGGTGCGGAAAAAAGTCGGCGATATCCGCCACACCCTGCCACCGGATATCCAGGGCCCGTTCTTCAATGACGAATTCGGCACAACCTTCGGCAATATTTACGCGCTCACCGGCAAGGATTTCGACTACGCGCTGATGAAGGATTACGCCGAGCGCCTGCAGCTGGCACTGCAGCGGGTTGCGGACGTGGGCAAGGTGGAACTGCTGGGGCTGCAGGACGAGCGCATCTGGGTGGAAATTTCCAACACCAAACTCGCCTCCCTGGGTATCTCCCTGGCGGCGGTGCAGGGGGCGCTGCAGCAACAGAACAGCCTCGCCGACGCCGGCTTTGTCGAAGCCAGCAGCGACCGCGTGCGCCTGCGCGTCAGTGGCCAGTTCCGCTCGGTGGAGGAGATCCGCAAATTCCCCATCCGCGCCGCGGGCCAGACCCTGCATCTCGGCGACATCGCCGACATTTACCGTGGCTTCAGCGATCCGCCGCAACCGCGCATGCGCTTTATGGGCGAGGATGCCATCGGCCTCGCGGTCTCCATGAAACAGGGCGGGGATATCCTGCAGCTGGGCAAAAACCTCGATGCCACCTTCGCCGAACTGCAGCAAGATCTGCCGGTGGGACTGGAGCTGCGCAAGGTTTCCGACCAGCCCGCAGCGGTCAAACGCGGGGTGGGCGAGTTCCTCAAGGTCCTCGCAGAAGCGCTGGCCATCGTCATGCTGGTGAGTTTTTTCTCCCTGGGCCTGCGCACCGGTCTCGTCGTCGCGCTGTCGATTCCGCTGGTGCTGGCGATGACCTTCGCGCTGATGAATTACTTCGGCATCGGCCTGCACAAGATTTCCCTCGGCGCGCTGGTACTGGCGCTGGGGCTGATGGTGGACGACGCCATCATCGCGGTGGAAATGATGGCGATCAAAATGGAACAGGGACTGAGCCGGATCAAGGCCGCCGGCTTCGCCTGGACCAGCACCGCGTTTCCCATGCTCACCGGCACCCTGATCACCGCCGCGGGTTTTCTGCCCATTGCCACGGCCGAGTCCGGCACCGGGGAATACACCCGCTCGATTTTCCAGGTGGTCACCCTGTCGCTACTGGCGTCCTGGGTTGCGGCGGTGCTGTTTGTGCCCTACCTGGGTGACAAACTGCTGCCCAACCTGGCCCGCCACGACAGCAGTGGCGCCGTGCACGATCCCTACAGTAAACCTTTTTACCAGCGTTTTCGCGCGCTGGTGCAGTGGTGCCTGCGTTACCGCAAAACCGTGATTGCACTCACGGTGCTGGTTTTTGTCGGCTCGCTGGCACTGTTCCGCTTCGTGCCGCAGCAGTTCTTCCCCTCCTCCGGTCGCCTGGAACTGATGGTGGACCTGAAGCTGAGTGAGGGCGCCTCGCTGACGGCGACGGAACAGCAGGCGGCAAGACTGGAAACCCTGCTGGCACAGAACCCGCAGGTGGAAAACTATGTGGCCTATGTGGGCACCGGCTCGCCGCGCTTTTACCTGCCGCTGGACCAGCAGCTCCCCGCCGCCAGCTTTGCCCAATTCGTGATCATGACCCGTTCCGTTGACGAGCGGGAAGCCGTGCGCAGCTGGCTGATCAGCACCCTGCACGAACAGTTCCCCGCGGTGCGCACCCGGGTATCGCGCCTGGAAAACGGTCCGCCGGTGGGCTATCCGGTGCAGTTCCGGGTCTCCGGTGAACACATTCGGGATGTGCGCGAGATCGCCCGCGAGGTGGCGGCGAAGGTACAGCAGAATCCTGCGGTCACCAATGTGCACCTGGACTGGGAGGAACCCAGCAAGGTGGTGCGGCTGGATGTGGACCAGGAACGCGCACGCGCACTGGGAGTGAACAGCAGCGAGCTTTCCCGCGCGCTGCAGGGCTCCCTGTCCGGAACCTCGGTCGGCCAGTACCGGGAAGACAACGAGCTGATTGCGGTGCAGGTACGGGGCGAACCCGGCGAGCGCATTGCGCTGGCCCAGCTCGGCAACCTGGCGGTGCAGACCGAATCCGGACGCAACCTGCCACTGAATCAGGTAGCGACGCTCGATTACGGTTTCGAGGAAGGCATCATCTGGCACCGCGACCGCCTGCCCACGGTCACCGTGCGCGCGGATATCTATGGCAAGCAGCAACCCGCCACCGTGGTCGGCGAAATCTGGCCGCAGCTGGCGGACATCAAGCAGTCCCTGCCGCCGGGTTACCTGCTGGAGATCGGCGGCAGTGTGGAGGAGTCCGCCCGCGGCCAGGCGTCGGTAAACGCGGGTATGCCGCTGTTTGTTCTGGTGGTACTTACCCTGCTGATGTTGCAGCTGCGCAGTTTCTCGCTGTCGACAATGGTGTTTCTCACTGCGCCGCTGGGCATTATCGGCGTCACCCTGTTCCTTCTGCTGTTCAACCAGCCGTTCGGGTTTGTGGCGATGCTCGGCACCATTGCCCTTGCGGGGATGATCATGCGCAATTCGGTGATTCTGGTGGATCAGATCGAGCAGGATATCCGGCAGGGGTTGAAGCCGTGGGATGCGATTGTGGAATCCACGGTGCGGCGCTTCCGCCCGATTGTGCTCACTGGACTGACCGCGGTGCTGGCGATGATCCCGCTCTCACGCAGTGATTTCTTCGGGCCCATGGCGGTGGCGATTATGGGCGGGCTGATTGTGGCCACCGCACTGACCTTGCTGTTCCTGCCGGCGCTGTATGCGGCCTGGTATCGGGTCAGAGAAACAGAGGCTGGTAATTTGGAGGAAAAAATCCCATCGAGTGCTAGCGCTCTTAGCTGAGGCCCTCGGAACGGAGCCCTGAACAAGCCCGGTGGCTGATTTAGTGCTCTGAACTTGCCGCGAAGGTAGTGATGCCGGGTGCAGACTTGCGAGACCTTCGAAAACAGGGACGTTTTCGAAGAGCCCCCAGGGATGGGTTCACGGCGTGTCTCGCAAGTCTGCACCCGGCAGCGCTACCGCCACCGGGTCCGACTCAGAGCGCCTTAACCGGGCCAGCTATTACTGGCTCAGGGAGTCGTAAACAATCCCCGTCCAGATATCCGGCTTCATAAAACCCTGCCCGTAGTGCTCATCGAACTCCCGGGTGGGCCTGGCCGCAATGACCTGTTCCCTGGTATTGCCGGCGTCTACCAGTGTCTTGATCTTGTTGCGCAATCGAACCATAAGGTCGTGGTACTGCTGCAGGCCTTTTTTGTCTGACAGCGGGCCGTGGCCGGGGATGATCCGGGTTTTGTCATCTGCCAGTTTCAGTACGCGGCTGGCATTGTCAATCACGCCATCGATGGAACCGCCCGCAGACAGGTCCACATAGGGGTAGCTGCCGTTAAAGAAGGTATCCCCCATGTGAATCACGTTGGCTTTCTTGAAAATGATGATGGAATCGCCGTCGGTGTGCGCCGGGTCCACGTGCTGTACCCGCACATCATCGCCGTTCCAGTGAAAGGTGGTGGCGTCGGTGAAGGTGATGACCGGGAGCGCGCCTGCCGGTGCCGGGGGGGTGGTGCGGTTCCAGAGTTTGGTGAACTGTTCCGTGCTCATGCGCTTGCGCACGTTTTCATGGGCGACGATCAATGCGCCGGTGTTGCCCATATTTTCGTTGCCGCCGGTGTGGTCGCCGTGCCAGTGGGTGTTGACCACGAAGCGCAGGGGCTGGTCGGTAATATTTTTGACCGCGGCGAGAATCTTGTCGCTCAGGGGTGCGAACTGATCGTCCACCATAAACGCGCCGTCGTCACCGGCAAACAAGGCAATATTGCCGCCGGCGCCGGTGAGCATATACAGGTTGTCGGCTACCTGTTGCGACTGGATTTCCACCTTGGAAAAATCCCGCTGTGCCCAGCTGGCGGAGGCGGCCAGCGCGAGCAATCCGCAACCCGCGATCCGTAACAGACGTTTCCGTTTCATTGATTCATCTCCTGATATTCGTGCACTTCTTCGATTACCCTGAACAGCCGATCCGGCCTGTCGGTCATGATGCCGTCGACACCCATTTCAATCAGCCGGCGCATTTCCGCCTCGTCATTCACGGTCCACACATCGATCCGCACTCCGTGATCCTGAACACTTTTCACCGCCTCCGGCGTAATCAGGGTAATGCTGTCGTACTCCACGGGAATATGCAGCGCCTGGTAGCGCGGACTGAGCAGGCGGAAGGCGCCCAGCTTGGAGGCCAGGGCGTAGAGTTTCACCTCGTCGGACCCGGCTCCGGTGGCCACGTGGGGACAGGCCTCGCGGAAGGCATCGATGGCCTGCTGGTGAAATGAGGAGACGATGACCTGATTGCTCTTGTTGAATGCCTGCAGCCTGTCACACAGCGCCAGCGCGGCTTCGGTTTGCGGCGTTTTCAGCTCGATCACCATCGGGTACTTGGGATAGGTCTGGAAGACTTCATCAATGGTGAGAATGCGCTGCGGGTTGTCGCGGTAGGGATAGGTCTCGCCATCCCGCGACCAGTTGTAGGCCACATTGAGTTTTTTCAGCTCCGCCAGGGACAACTCCCGGATTGCCCCCTCCCCCTCGGTGGTGCGGTCAACGGTGGCATCGTGCATCAGCACCAGCGCACCGTCCGCAGTGGCGTGCACATCCATCTCCAGCACATCCACCTTGCGCTCCGCCATTTGCTGCAGGAACACCGGGGTATTGCCGGGATACAGCCCCTGCCCGGAGTCATCCGCATGGGCAATCACCAGCGGCCGGCGATAACCGCCCAGCGGGTATTGCGGATACTGCAACCCGGTATCTACCGGCGGCCGCGCAACGAGCCAGCGCCAGCCGATAAATATCAGCAACGCGCACAGCAGAAAGAACAACAGTTTCTTGAGCATTCAGGCACCCAGTAGTGAAAGCAGCCTGTCCGGCCTGTTGGTCACAACCCCGTCCAGGCCGAGGTCGATATAGTTTTCCATGTTTTCCACATCGTCGACAGTCCACACGGAAATATGCAGCCCCAGGTGACGCGCAGCGGCGACAAAACGGCGCGTGTAAACCCGCAAACCGTAATAGCGCTCGGGCAGTTGCATGGTGGTGTAAGCGGGCTTCAGCAACCGCTCCAGGTGCAGGCACTGGGCGAGGTAAAACAGCAGCGCTTCCGGCAGCGTCGCCCCGGTAGCAGCTTCCGGGACCAGCCTGCGGAATTCACGGATCACGTTGAGGTGAAACGAAGACACCACCACCCGCGACGCCCGCCCGGCCCTCGCAACGGACTGGGCGAGAGACCGCGCCGCGCGCGGGTCGTTGTTTTTCAGCTCGATGATCATCGGCGTTTCGGGGAACTCGGCGAACACCTCGTCGATGGTAACCGGGCACTGCGGGTCGTCGCGATAGGGAAATGTGTGACCGTCGCGGGACCAGTTATACGCGGCGTTGAGCCTGCGCAATTCCGCGAGAGTTTTATCCACAACCGCGCCACGGCCGTCGGTGGTGCGCTCCAGCTGGCCATCGTGCATCAGCACCAGGTGCCCGTCCGCGGTAAGATTCAGGTCCATCTCCAGCGCGTCCACTCCCAGCTCCACCATCTTGCGCAGGTAGAGCATGGTATTGCCGGGATACAGACCGTATCCAGACTCATCACCGTGAGAAATTACCAGCGGACGCCTTTTGTTCGTCACCAACCACTCATTTGAATGCATCACGGGTAAAAAAACGCTCCCGGTAACAATTAGGCCTTATCGCAAGGTCAGAGTCCGGAGCAGGTGCTACGAACGACTCCAGTGGCGGCACCGCTACCGGGTACAGTCTTGCGAGACACGCCGTAAACCCATCCCTGGGGGCTCTTCGAAAACGTCCCTGTTTTCGAAGGTCTCGCAAGACTGCACCCGGCATCGGCGCCTTCGCTGCAAGTTAATACAGATTAAAAGACCACTTGATCAAAAGATTTTTTCCAACCGTTCCAGGTCATTCACCACCTGCCAGCGACCACCACTCTGCTCGACCTTAAGCTTCCACTCCTCGAGGCGCCCGAGATACTGATTGGGGTCCAAATTGTCCGTACGCAGCTTGGTGACGTTGAGGGCGACCAGATTGAAGCCATCCAGCTGCAGCGGCACATCCCGGTTATAGCCCTCCTTGATCTCCTCCTTCAGGTCGGAAAAAATCAGAATGGTTTTCGAGCCCGGCTGCTTCTCGTTCAGGAATTCCACCGCCTGTAGCAGGCCGCCGGTAATATCCGTATAGGAAGCCGGCGTCGCCTCGTCCACAAACTGCTGGATGGACTGCTGGAACGCCTGTTTCTGCTTGTTGGTGATGCTGGGCCGGTCGTCAAACGTAACCTTGGCCCGGATATTTTTCTCACTAAAACTGCCGGTATTGATACTCGCCACCGCGAAAGTATCACCCGGGTTCATCTTCGCCAGGGTGTAATTGATAACCTGCTGCGCCTTGTCCAGCTCCTCGGTATAGGTGCCGGAGGTATCAATCAGCATGTATATCCCCTGATTGCGCGCCACCGGCTCACCACAGGCGGACAGCAACAGGAAAATTGACAGGGTGATCAGCTTTTTCATCACGACTTTTTCGCCTCCTGCAGCGCCTTCTCCGTATTCACCGCATTCTGCTGCGCCACCTTTTGCCGCCAGCGCAGGAAGCCCGTTTCCAGCCACAGCGGGAAGAAGATCACGATATCGTAAACTCGCACCAGCATCGCGCCGGCGCGCAGCAGCCCGGTGCCGGCCAGACGCAACACCACGGAAACCAGGCGCAGCAGGAAGGCGCCGAGGATGCCAATCACCGTGCGCGAAGACGCGATAAAGTTCTCCAGAGGAATCGCCACAAAGGTCAGCGCAAACGGCAGGATAAAGCCCATGCCCATCTGCGCCGCCGTGGTGATCCAGTAGACATCGCCACCCGCAGCGGCCACGGCTTCGCCGCGCAGCTGGGCACTAACCGCCAGGTCTTCCTGCATCAGGACTTCCCGCATAAAGGCGAGGCCCGCCTCCACCGTGGCGAGGAACAGCAGCAGGGTGAATGCGGCCCACATCATGCGCGTGCGCAGCTTGTCGCTCAGGGCACTGATCACCGGGAACAGCCGGGTGATCCGCAGGCACTCCATCACAAACAGGCCCATGGTGATCTCCACCAGGATAATCACCAGCGCGGAAATATCGGCCACCTTGAAGCTGCCGATGTAACTGGTGCCGCCCACCATCTCCGTCATCGGCCGCGCGATCAGGTGAAAGTTGATCAGGGCTCCACCCACGGCGATGGCCAGCACAAAGGCCGAGATAAAAAATTGGCTGAGAGAGGACGAGGACAGCATACGCTGGGCGCGGTCACTGCTCTGCAGGATTTCCTCGTAGCGGTCCATATGGCCGTCCACTACCGTAGAGCGCTGCTGTACCGCGGTCACCGTCTTGTTGACCTTGCCCAGGCTTTTCAGGATGGAACGCCAGGCCGGCATCATCCGCTTCAGTAACTGGTGCCGCTCACGGGCGGATTCCCGGTAGGCCTCCAGCGCCTTGGCCTCGGCCTTGCGCATGGAACCGTGAATGGTCTCCAGCACATCGCTGACCACCGGATCCTGCTTGGCGGGGATCTCCGCCACCGCCTTGATCGCCTTGGCCCAGTTGGTGGGCTCCGGCGGCACCTCGGAACTGCGCACATAGTCTTCGTCGATGGCGGTCAGCTGCTCGCACAGCTTGCGGTGCAGCGCCGGGTACTGCGCCAGCTCCTTTTTCATCGCGTGTTCGATGCGGTCGAACTCGCGCTCGATATGCCGCTCGGTCGCTTCCCGCCCGGCGGCGAGCAGTACCTCGCGGTTGCGCAATTGCAGGCGCGACTCCGCGGCGGCCACGGCATTGGCGCCGAGGCGCAGTGAATGGTGAAAGAAGCGCGCGAGGGAATAGATTCCCTGGTGAACGGGCTTGCGCGCCAGGAACAGCGCAACCAGCGCTACAACAAACCACAACCACGGCGGCATGCTGTGGAATAACTCGGCCATGGTACAACTTCCTCCCTGCTGTCTTGCAGCAACAGTTATTTTTTGTACAGACCCGACATCAGTCCAGTTGGAGCCAATGGAATGGGTGGCGCCCCCCGCCACCGGGTAAGAATTAGAGAGAGACTCCCGCATGCTACCAACAGTTGGCACCGGTTTCCCGCTGACCGTCACAGTTATGCGGGCAAAAGTACCAGGTAGCAGGTGAATGGAGGGCCATTTGGCAGGAAAGTTCACCTGCAGGTGATTTTTGCGCCAGTCAGTCCAGGCGCTTGCGGAAGCGCAGTATCGCCAGGGTCATCATCACCACGATAAACACCAGCAGCGCCACCAGCTCGAGCCAGAGCTCGAAGATCCCCGCACCGCGCAACATTACCCCGCGAATAAGCCGCAGGAAGTGGGTGAGCGGCAGTATCTCCGCCAGCCACTGGGCAGCCTTCGGCATACCGTCGAACGGAAACATAAACCCCGACAACAGAATGGACGGCAGAAACACAAAGAAGGTCATCTGCATGGCCTGGAACTGGGACTGGGCGCGGGTGGAAATCAGCAGCCCCATGGCCAGGTTGGCGACAATCAGCAACAGCGCGGCGATATACACATCCACCAGGCTGCCGCGAATCGGCACCGAGAACAGCCAGGTCCCCAGCAACAGAATCAGGCTGGTCTGGACCAGCCCCACCAGCCCGTAGGGCAACACCTTGCCCACCATCAACTCCGCACTGCTCACGGGGGTGGCAATCAACAGCTCCATATTGCCCCGCTCGCGCTCGCGCACAATCGCCACCGCGGTAAACATCACCATGGTCATGGTGAGAATGATACCGATCAGACCGGGCACGATATTGATCGCCGATACCCGCTGCGGGTTGTAGAAGCTGACGATACTGATGCTGCGCCGGGGCAACGGAATGGAATCCTGGCGGTCGGGGAGGCTGGTGTTGTTTTCCGGCGGCGGCGCCACCACCGGCATCTGCGCCAGCTGTGCCGCCGCGCTTTGCACCACGGTGTCGCTGCCATCCACCATAATCTGTACCGCCTCATCACCAGTGGCCAGGCGGCGCTCGTAGTCGTAGGGGATCGCGACCCCCACGCTGATCTCCCCCCGGCGCAGCAGTTCCATCAACTGCTCCGGGGTGCGCGCATCTGCCACCGGCTCGATGACGCCGGTGGCGAGCATATCCATTATCAGCTGGCGCGAGGCACTGGTACCGGCCTCGTCGGCAATGGCCGCCGGCAGATGGCGCAGATTCAGGTTGATGGCGTAGCCGAACAGGATCAGCTGCATGATCGGGATGCCGATAATCATCGCCAGCGTCATCCGGTCCCGCCGCATCTGGCGAAACTCCTTGATCAGCACGGCGTAGAGGCGGCGGAATTTCACGTACCGGTCCCGGCATCCGCGCGCTCGGGCTGCTGGTTGGTGACCGCCACAAACACGTCTTCCAGGCTGGGCTCGGTTTCGCTGACCCGGCCCGCTATGCCCGCGGATTTGAGGGCAGCACGCACACTATCGGCGCTGCCCTGACCCCGCTCACCCAGTATCCGCAGGCTGTTGCCAATCTGTGCCGCACTGATTACCCCCGGCACCGACAGAATGGCCTGCTTGGCCTGGCGCTGGTGGTCGGTTTCCACCAGTAATGTGCGCCCTTCCAGGTCCGCCATCAGCTCCGCCGGGGAGCCATCGGCCACCAGCCGGCCGCGGTCGAGAATCGCCAGCCGGTGGCAGCGCTCCGCCTCATCCATATAGTGGGAGGAAACCAGGATGGTGGTGCCGGCGTCGGTGAGTTCAAACAGTTTCTCCCAGAAATCCCGCCGCGACTCCGGGTCGACCGCACTGGTGGGCTCATCCAGGAACAGTAATTCCGGTTTGTGGATCACCGCACCCGCCAGCGCCAGGCGCTGCTTCTGGCCGCCGCTCATGGTGCCGGCGAGCTGCTCTGAGCGATCAGTGAAATGGTACTCTTCCAGCAATTCCCCGATCCGGGTTTTCGCCTGCTGCCGGGGAATATTCTGTACCGCGGCGAGAAACTCCAGGTTTTCCCGCACGGTGAGATCGGCAAACAGGGAGAATTGCTGGGTCATATAACCGATATGCTGGCGCAGTGCCTCCGCCTCTGCGGGAATGGACAGGCCAAGCACTTCAATTTCCCCGGATGTGGGCGTCAACAGCCCGCACAGCATCCGGATGCTGGTGGACTTTCCGGAGCCATTGGGACCGAGAAAACCGTAGATCTGTCGGCGTCTCACGATAAGGTCCAAATTATCCACCGCGGTCAGGCTGCCGAAGGTTTTTGTCAGGCCCCGGGCGCGGATTGCGATCTCCGCGGCCTGCTTTTCCGCCGTGTTCATTTGATGCTTTCTTCCGCAGCGGGCTCGCCCGGCACATCAATAGTGTCGTCGGCGGTTGCGGGCACCTGCGGGGGATTTTCCGGCTCGTAACCGGGCAGTGCCGTGCTCTCGTTGCTGGTGCTGGCAGTGGCACCGCCGGCAAGAAATTCTGCCCGCAACGGAAGGCCCGCGGGCAGGCCTGAGGCATTTTCCTGCAGCTGGATTTCCGCCACATAGCTGAGTCGCGCCACGTCGTCTCCGGTCAATGCGTAATAGGGAGTGAAGCTCGGCGTGTCACGCACCAGGCGCACCCGACCGCGATAGGCAGTCTCGCTACCATCGAGGTAAACATCCGCCCGCTGGTTGCGCCGCACCTGTGCGCGCATTGGCTGCGGCACGTAGACCCGAGCGTAGGGTGTATCCCCCGCCAGCATCACCACCAGCGATGCGCCGACCGGCGCCTGGTCTCCGAGCTTGAAGGGAATACTGTCCACCAGTCCCGAGCGCGGGGCGCGCAATGTCAGTTTATCCAGCAATACCCTTTGCGCCGCGGCTTCCGAGATCGCCTGCGCCAGCGCGGCCCGGCCCTGGTCGATATCTTCCGAGCGAAAGCCCCGCTGCAGTTCCTTCAACTGTTCCTGTGCAGCGCGCACCCGGGCCTGGGCACTTTCCGCCGCCGCCCGGGCGCCGTCGATATCTGACTTTGACACAAAGTCTTTGCTGCCGAGATCCTGCAGGCGCCGGTAATCCGCCTGGCGGTCCACCGCCTCCGCCCTGGCCGCGGCAAGGTTCGCCCTGGCGCGTTCAATTTCCTCGATGCGCGGCCCGGCCTGCAATTCGTCCAGTTGCGCCTGCTGGCGTGCTACCGCCGCTTCCGCGGCCTCAAGTTGTGCACGGGTTCGGGCGGGGTCCAGCTCCAGCAATACCTCCCCGGCTGTCACCTGCTGTCCCTCGCGGACCTGGATGCGGACAATTTTTTCCGCCGCCGGTGCCGGTATTGCCAACCGGTCCCACTCCAGGGTGCCCAGTGCCGTATCGCGGCGCGCCTCACATCCACCGAGCATGAGGAATACGCCAACCAGAGCAGCCACAACCGCGCGGAAGCGGCACTTACGAGACAAAAATGTCTCCGGATCGAATATCCCAAAAAATTCTAAAACCATATTTTTCTGGAAAACATCTTCTTAAAAATAGATCCCTTAACTTCAAAAAATCATGAATCTCTGTCACTTAATTTACCTGCACCAGTATTAATCACGTCTACACTCCATACAAATTTCTCAAAGAATGAGATTTTCGACTTAATCAGACTGGCGCAACGCCCACAAAGAAAACTTATTCCCTCACCACAAGGTGATTTTTGTCGAGATCATAAAAATCCTGGTGCACCAGAAAATCCAGGCTGTACCAAATCGAAAACCTCACTTGAGACATCAGTAACAAAAATGGGGTCATCTATGCCGATTCTCTTTCTGAGCGATTCCGGCCTGCATGGGGAGCTGTTGTATTCACTCGTATCCGAGTCGCTCCCCTTCAATTGGGAAAAATCTGAAATAGGCAAACAGCAGCACTGTCTGAAGAACTATGAGGCCATTGTGGTGGATGGCTTCCCCCTGACACCCAAGAATACCCAGAGCGCGGTATTCAACCACCTGAAGTCCATGGATCACCCCAGGATTTTCCTGATCAACTTCCCGCCGGACCTGCCTCACCATATCCGGCAGCCACTGAACGATCGAAAGTTCCTGTTTCTTTCCGATAATCGCAGCAACCAGAAAGAGCTGCTTACCAGGCTCGGGCTGGCCATCCAGAATGCCAGCGCCGCCGGCGGTACGGCTGCCGGCGGGCGGCCAATGCTCACCAAGCGGGAGCAGGAAATACTGGCAGAACTGACCAATGGCGAGGCTAACAGTGTCATTGCTGCCCGTTTGCACCTGAGCGAGCACACCGTCAAAAACCATATGTATAACATCTTTCGCAAGATCGGGGTAAAGAACCGCCTGCAGGCCAGCAACTGGGCCAAACTCCACCTGCAGGCGGAAAGGATATAGGGGTATGACGCGCCTGCTCTGTCTCCTGCGATGTGTCCTGCTGGGCCTGTGTGCCGCCAGTACTGCCGGCGCGCAGACAGTGGAAGCCGAAGGTGAGGCCCTGGAAGCCCCCCGGGAGGATTACAACAGCGGCCGCATCGAAGATGAAATCAGCGGCTTCAACGTGGACCAGACCATCACCAGAACCGGGCACGACTTCGCGCGCTATATGAGCGAATACCGCAACCTGAACTATCCGGACAGCGACTACAACCTCACCATCAGGGAGCGCCCCTCCGCGCGCTGGGGCAACCTGATCTGGATAACCTACAACAACGAAACGGTATTTCGGCGTTTTATCAGTCCCAGCACCAACAACATCAAGGCACTGGCGGAACAAGCCGCAACCATGATCCATGAAATGGTACTTCAGGAAAAAGTGCGCCAGGCACTGACCGATCACTTTGATCTAGGAAAGGATGAATTTTAATGAAGCGAATAACCCTGCCTTCCGTGCCACTGATCTCAGCGTTATCGCTGTGTGCACTGTACGGCACCACTGCCTTCGGTAGCGAGCTGATTTACGAGCCGGTAAACCCGAATTTTGGTGGTAACCCGCTCAACGGCACCTACCTCTTATCCAATGCCCAGTCCCAGGACGACAACAAGGACCCGGACAGCCTGTCAGACCTGTACGAACAACCCAGCGCGCTCGACCGCTTTACCGACTCACTGGAAACCAGGCTACTCAACCAGTTGCTGACCGATGTCGGCAACGGCAACAGCGGTGAACTGATCACAGACGACTTCATCGTGCAGATCGTCGATACCGATGGCGTGCTCAGTGTATTGATTACAGACCGGGAAACCGGGGATACAGCGGAGGTGATTGTCAGCGGACTAAACCCCACCAACTAGCCAGCTATTTCTACGTATATCGGCCATATAACAATTATCAGGCGAACCCCAGAGCCCTGAATAATCTCGAATAATACTGGAGGCACACGTGATGCAATTTAAACGTCACAGTATTGCGACCATCGCCCTGGCGCTATCGATCGCGTTAAGCGGCTGCACCATGGTCAAAAGCACAGGCGATGCCCTATTCGGAACCGGTAAACAGGACGCCATTCTGACCCCGCGGAACAACACCTACCGGGACCTGCAGAACCTCCCTCAACCCAAGGGCAAGATTCTCGCCGCGGTCTACAGTTTCAGGGACCAAACCGGCCAGTACAAGCCATCCCCCGCCAGCAGCTTTTCCACCGCGGTTACCCAGGGTGCCGCATCCATGTTGATGGATGTTTTGAGTGACTCCGGCTGGTTCATTCCACTGGAGCGGGAAGGCCTGCAAAACCTGCTGACCGAGCGCAAAATCATTCGCGCGGCGCTGGCCAAGCCCGACGCTCCGGAAAACAATGTCATGCTGCCGTCCCTGGTGGCGGCCAATATCCTGCTGGAAGGTGGCATAGTCGCCTACGACAGCAACATCCGCACCGGTGGCGCCGGCGCGCGCTACTTTGGCATCGGTGCAGACGAGCAGTACCGCGTCGATCAGGTCACGGTGAATTTGCGCGCAGTCGACATTCGCTCCGGCCGGGTATTACACACAGTACTGACCTCCAAGACCGTGTACTCGAAGGCGATCAGCGCAGATGTGTTTCGCTACGTGAAATTCAAGCGGCTTCTGGAAGTTGAGGTCGGCACCACCACCAATGAACCGGCCCAGCTCGCCACGCTGTCGGCGATGGAATCCGCTGTCATCCACCTCATCAGTGAAGGAATCATCAATAACTCCTGGGCGTTACAGAACCCGGAAGAAATCAATAACCCGGTTATTCAGTATTACCTGAACGAACCCACAACCTTCATGTAACCCCCGCCCCGGAGCCAAACAATGCGTGCTATTCCCCTAACCAGGTGGTCGGCGCTACTGACGGCATCGTGCCTGGCGGCATTCGGCCTGCGGGCCGTCGCCCAGGAATTCGACGCAGAATCCGAACTTGCCATGGCCGGCGAGCTGGAACGGTACGGCGGCGCCTCCGCGGCCAACATCGCCAATATCTACCAGCAAGGCAGCCTGAATCATGTACAGGCCGCGCAATTTGGCGTAGTCAACTACCTCGCCCTTTCCCAGGAGGGGCGACAAAACCTGCTGCTGGTGACGCAGTCTGGCGGTAAAAATACCGTAATCACTTCACAGCATGGTGAGGTCAATATCGCCGCGCTGCTGCAAATCGGTTACGAAAACCTGATTCTGCTGGAACAGACCGGCTATGGGCATAACGCAAACATTTCTCAATTCGGTATGCAAAACTCGGCAACGGTCAAACAGGTGGGCGCATTCAACGAGGTCAGCATCTACCAGAACGGCAACGGTCTTCACACAGAAGTGACACAAAAGGGTGCGGCCCTGACCACCGTGGTCAAGCAGTACGATTGAGCATTAGAAAAAATGAAAACCCGAAACTACAACCCGCTGTATTGTGTGTCCCTGTCGATGGCAGTGAGCACCGTGACCACCAGTGGTGCCATCAGTGCCCAGGAAGTATCCCGCGGCGCTGCGCAAGCACCTTCCGGTATCCTGTACATACTCGACCAGGAGCAGGCAAACTCCACAGACAAATCCATCCAGTTGACGCAGGATGGCGAGTTCAACCAGGCACAGGCGACCCAGCAAAGCGAATCCAACAGCAGCGTTACCCAGGTTCAGCAAGGGGACCTGAATTCGGCCAGCTCACAGCAGCAATACGGCGCCAACAACGCGATTGCAATCTATCAGGTTGGCGCATTCAATGAATCCACCGGTATTCAGGCGGCATCCCTCTCCGGGGTGATGACTACCCGACAGCGTGGTTTTTACAACAATGCGGTGGCCGTGCAGGAACTGGGGGCGGGAAACCTGGCGGAGCTGTCGCAAAAAGGCGTGCTGAACTCGGCATCCGTTAGCCAGTACAACAGCAATTACGCTAAAGCGTTCATCCAGCAGACGGGAAGCGACAACGAAGCAGATACGCAGCAGAGTGGTCACGGAAATCTGGCACTCACGGTCCAATCGGGATCGTTTAATCGCTCGACAAATATTCAGAACGGGTATGTAAACGAAAACAATATTCTTCAGGACGGCTTCAGCAACCGGAACCAGATTGTCCAGGAAGACGCGTACAATGCAATTGATTTAAATCAAGACGGCTATTTCAATCGCACGTCGATTCACCAGGGCGGCGCAGATGGACTCGGTGGCGGTCACCAGCTCATGATCCATCAAGTGGGCGGCTTCAACCTTATCTCTATTTCCCAGATCGGCATATCCTCCAGCGCAATCGTTACCCAGTATGGCCACGGCAATAGCGTTTCCCTGACCCAGTAAGCGCCGTGGTTGCGGTGAGAATCATTCAATAGGCCGACGCCGGTTTCACTCCAAATTTGCGAAACGAATTCCACAAAGCGCATAGATTTCCACAGACTTTTTGAATTAGCTCTTCCCCCGTAATCCTTCTCATTCCCGGCAAGTCATTTCCGACAAATCACTCAAGGCAACGCATGTTTCCGTCGAACCTTTTCGGTTTGGATATTGAATGATCGATAGCCGAAAAAACCCCTGGTTAAAAATTGTACTTTTTTCCTAGGCATTAGTGACTTACCTCCTATAGCGCTTCCCTCGATTCACTACAAAAATTACCCCCGCAGCGATCGCATATTGATCACTTGGAGCAATTTTTATCCACATCAATGCCGGAGCGCTCGCGCACACAGAGTTGGTTGTGCAGGTACGCAGGGAGTTTAGCGTTATGCCTGCCAGTCAACGGCTGCGGTACTGGCGTCAGTACCATCCAGAATCAGCAGATGAACGCTGACCATTTAACGTCGGGAAGTTAAAGGAGCAACTTATGAAGACGTTTACCCCCATCGCCACAGCAGTGCTTGTCGCCATCAGTGGCAGCGCGCTGGCCGGAGAAAACGTGACCTATCAGGACCAGTATGGCTTTGGCAATGAAGCGCACGCTTACCAGACTGGCCCCGATACCTGGACCAACAAAATTGATCAGGAACAATACGGCGCGCTGAACCACGCCCTTGCCTCCCAGAGCAATGAGGCAAAGAGCAAGATTTACCAGATTCAAGAAGGGAAGTTGAACGGCGTTTATGACGAACAGCACGGTGGCTTTGACAACGTCAGCCGCACCAAACAGATCGGGTATTACAACGTATCCAGCACTATCCAGTTATACGAAGAGGAAAGCCATTCGTTTACCAATCAGGACGGCGAGCATAACTACTCGTATGTTGACCAGCATGGAGGCGAAAGTAATCGCGCCTATTCCTCGCAGTACGGGAAAGGCAATTACCAGCACACCACACAGATATACAGCTACAACTCGATCGCGGATACGGACCAGTACGGCTATGGCAACGAGTCCAATACCGAGCAATACGGCGACCACCTGGAATCCACAATCCTGCAGATTGGCGTGATGAACAGGGCGAATGTGGCCCAGGGCGGCGAGAAAAGCATGTCCAATGTTACCCAGTTCGGATTCGACAACTATGCACACGTTTCCCAGTTCGGCCTGTACAACACTCAGACAACCCTGCAGATCGGTGCCTGCAATACCGCATCGACAACCCAGTACGGTATTGGCCTGAGCGCAAGCAAAATCCAGCTTGGAATCGGCAACAACGCTGATTCGCACCAGGTAGGGGTCTTGGATTCCTCCATGCAGGTTCAAGGCGGACTGTTCAACACAGCACATGTAATGCAATAAACGCTGGAAGATGGGTGGCGCCTTGTGTCACCCATTCTCTATTGGGAAGCCAGTGGCCCCGCGCATGATTACTGGCATCCCCGCATTTCGCAGCAGAGGTCAGTCCCGTGAAACCCATCATTGCCCTGGCAGTATCCTTGATGGCGATAAGCAGCCAGGCTATTGCTGAACAGAACTCTTCCACCATCTACCAGTCCGGTACCGGCAATGTCGGCGCATCGGACCAGACAACTTACGGTACTTATGCCAGCCATATCTACCAGTCCCAGGACGGGGATATCAACCACACATTCGCGTTGCAATCGTCGGAATCCCACAGCCAGATCTACCAGGTGCAACAGGGAGTGATGAACGACGGCTACTCCAAGCAGTCTGGCGGGCAATACAATCAGGGCAGCATTTACCAGTCGGGCAGTGCAAACAGGGCGGATACATTCCAGTTGCAGGCCCAGTACAGCGAGGCGAGTATTCGACAGCAGGGTTTGTCCAATAAAGCCGCGGTTTATCAGATCGGCGGGTACGGAAATATTGCGATCATCCAGCAGTATGGATCGGTACTCAACGCGCACATAGGGCAATATGCCAGCACAGATTCCGAAGCCTATATCCGCCAGGGCGGCAATTACAATGACGCCAGAATACTGCAGAGCGGCTTTGGACAGATGGCCGACATCAGCCAGGATGGAGATGGAAATACCGCCCTGATCGAGCAAGCCGACTCCCACAACGAAACCTGGATCTACCAGGATGGCTATACCAACCAAGCCTATATTTCGCAACACTCCTGGCAAAACTACGCCGCCATCAACCAGCATGGAGACCTGAACCGGGCCGACATTCTGCAATACGGCGCGGGAGGACATTCCGCCATCGTCAATCAGTTCGGGGCGATGAACTCCGCAGTGGTGACACAGTCGGGAATATCGCAAACGGCCATCGTCACTCAGTCCGGCATCGGAAACCAGGCTGCTGTTTCCCAGTAATTAGATTCCAATATTTTACCAATCTGAGAGATCACTTCATTTCTCCCGGGGGATGGATATCGGTACCCAGGGTACTGCCGTGTTTTAGCAAGGAGGACATCATGGAACGTCCGGGACTCAGCGGCCGGAAGTTGTTATTTATCTCAGCCCTATCACTGGCGCCACTACTCGTCAGCGCTGGCGCTTTTGCACAGCAGGAGGAGCATGTGCGGGATCTGGCGCTGAAGATACTGGGCAAGCACGTGTTTTATGATACCGAGCTGTCAAACCCCAAGGGAAACCAGGCCTGTGTTTCCTGCCACGAACCTTTTGCCGGTGGCACCAGTGGATTCTCAGACATCAACAAAACCACCGTGGTTGTTCCAGGTGCGAATGGCGGTGTCGGCAACCGCAAGGCCATCACCAATATATACGCGAGCTTTGTGCCGCCTTTCGGGCCCGGCTGCAAGCCCAACACCCTGATCGCCGGCAGTTTTTGTGGCGGTAACTTTTGGGACGGCAGATCGGAAGGAAAGGTCCAGGATCTGACAGACGGTACCGTACCCGCGCCCCACCTGGATGAAGAGGTTTTCCACGATATCGAAAGCCCGTATATCAAAGCCTACAGCCAGTACTTCGGCCCCACGTCCGACCAGGCCCTGAACCCGATGCCAAGTGCTGTGGAGCAGAACATTGCCGAAATCGATGTGTGCAAGCGGGTCGCTGCATCCGAATACCGGAACCTGTACAAAGTAGCCTTTGGCAAGGAGATCAACTGCAGTTATTCCTACGCGAGCCCGTCCGAGTACCCCGGCTTTACCCACTATGACATCGCCTTCAGACGACTGATGCTGGCAGTGGGCGCCTACCAGCACAGCTGGGACCTGAATTCATTCACCTCGAAACGGGATTTTGCCCTGCGCTCCGAACTGGCCTGTATCGAAGAGGGGCATGCGGAGTTCTATGACCAGGAATTCTGCCAACAGTTGACCCAGGAAATCCTCTACAACCCGGAAAAAACACAGGCCGGCAAGTTCCCATTATTGATGCTGTCGGATTCGGAAAATTTCGGTCACGACATGTTTTACAATGTGCCGCATTTCGCGTCCGCGCTGGTAACGAGCAATCCCGACCCCAGTGTACCCGCAGCTGCCTGTGCCTTCTGCCACAGCAACTCGCCAACTGAGCCAGCGTTCGCCGGGCCACCGCCTGCAGGGCTTATTTTCGACTTTGGCGACGACGGTGCCGAACAATTGCAGACCTATGCCGACCACGCGTATCACAATATCGGGGTTCCGTATAATGCGGAGATACCCGTTGCGGACGGCGTGGACTCCGGCCTGGCCAAAACCCACAAGCCGGGCGTTCCTCCAGGTGGCTTCCGCAGCCCGTCACTGAGAAACCTGTTTAAAGGGGCTTCGGATACTTTTACCCGCTCGTATATGCACAATGGCTTTTTCAAGAGCGTTGAGAGCGTGGTGCATTTCTACAACACCGCGGAGATCGACCAGACAATCACCCGGCACCACAACAAGCTGGACTGTGCAGCCGTCCTCGGGACACCGCTGATCATCACCGAAGAAATTGCACTGGAGAACAACTGTTGGCCCGCGCCAGAATTCCCCAACGCGGAAGGGGTTGCGCCTTTCCTGACCCGGGGTACCCTGATTGGCAACCTCGGACTGACACCAGAGCAGGAGGGCGATCTGGTTGCCTACCTGAAAACACTGGATGACTACCACACCTCGGAGCCGCCCCGGATTTTCGAGAGGCGGGAATTCCTGCCGCCACTCATGTCCTTTGGTGGCAATTACCGCCCCAGACCGGCAGCACCGGCATCGGTGCTGTTCTCCTACGAGGGAGACTGGCTGATCCGGGAGTGCAACAAGCACTATCTGGGTGATGGTGTAACGCCAATCAGTGTTGCCCCGGGAACCGGTTGTGACATGCAAACCATCATTGATGTGCTTATGTATTTGCGCTGACGATTGCCGGCTTTAGCGCGCAGCAATCCCGCAACTTAAGAAGCCCCGCAACAACGGGGCTTCTTTATTTCCGCTCAGAACTTTCTTCCTAGACGTTTACTACTTCTCTCCTATAGCGGCTACGCAAATTTACGACAAGACTCAAAATACAACGGAGCATATTTACTACCCCAAGCAGTAACAGGGAAAGTTATCGCATGATCCGAACCTTCCTGCCCCATGCCGACGCGGCGTCCTGTGGAACGCCCCGCCCCCGGTACCCGAATCCCAGAGTAACACTCCCACCTGAATTTGCGGAAAGCTGGCGCCTCAATGATTCGCCGGTTATTTGCGCAAGCCCTTTGGCACTGCTTTAAGCGCCATCTCATATCGGTTGGAATCAGCCGATAGTTCATCAACGTCCGATCCTCAATGCAGTAATGGAGACACTCATGAAGACGTTAACCCCGATCGCCGCCGCGCTGCTGTTTGCCGTCAGCGGCAGTGTGTTCGCCGATAACAACGAAGCCACTCTCTTCCAAACTGGTGATGGCCACTCCGCCTTCGTGGACCAGACTGGACCAGGCACTCACGACAACGATGTCCTCCAAAGTCAGAGCGGCACCTACAACAATGCAATTGCCGTGCAGTCCGGGACTGAATTTAGCCATATCGAGCAGCAGCAAAGCGGCGGTCACAATGATGCCGGTTCCTTCCAGTACGGTGGCCGCTTGAATACGAGCATGATCATCCAAAGCGGCTACAAAAACGACGCGACATCGCTACAGGTCGGAGAGCAGGAAAGTGATGCCCAGATAAACCAATCCGACTATTTCAATGATGCCCATGTTTCGCAATTCTTTGGAGAGCGCAACATTGCCGACATTAACCAGTCCGGCGTGCATAATGACGCCGATGTGTACCAGATTGTCGCTTTTGACAACCTGGCAATGATCACCCAGGCTGGCTTAGGCAACGACGCCAAGGTGGTCCAGGTATACAGTTCGGGATCTGAAGCCGTGATTGAGCAAGACGGCTTCGGTAACGATGCGGGGATTAAGCAGAGCGGTGATGACCATATCGCGAATATCGTGCAGAGCGATGGCGGGAAAAACTGCGCCGACATCGTCCAGTCCGGTACCGGGAATTTTGCCGGCGTGAGCCAGATCGGCTCGTACAATCACGCCTATTTGAGCCAGACCGGCATGGGCCAATCTATCCTGATAACCCAGAACGGTAACGGTCACAGCGCGGTAGTCCACCAGTAACTGACCCGATCGGCACAAACAAAAAGGGCGGCCAGATGGCCGCCCTTTTTGTTTTTACCGGTATCCACTCACAGGTGCTCTACCGCATCGATCTCGTATTCGATGGAACCGGATGGCGTCTGCACCACAACCACCTCCCCGACTTCCTTGCCAATCAGGGCGCGGGCAATCGGTGAGTTCACGGAAATTTTCTTCTGCTTCACGTCCGCTTCATCGTCGCCCACGATCTTGTAGGTAACTTCTGAATCGTCTTCCAGGTGGATGATGGTGACGGTGGTACCGAAAATCACCTTATCCATCGGCTCGATGGCTTTGACATCGATCACCTGGGCCATGGACAGCTTGGCTTCAATTTCCTGAATCCGGCCCTCGATAAAACCCTGCTTTTCGCGGGCTGCGTGGTATTCGGCGTTCTCTTTCAGGTCACCGTGCTCGCGGGCTTCGGCGATTGCCTGTACAACGGCGGGACGCTGTACTTTTTTCAGGTCTTCCAGTTCGGTGCGCAGGGCTTCTGCGCCCTCAACGGTCATGGGTACTCGGTTCAATGGAACCTCCGGGTGTCTGTTTCACAACGAAAAAGCTTCGCCTGGCGGCGAAGCTTTTCGGGTATTGCTTCTGAATAAGCGTTAAATATCCCCGCGCCGATAGCGCGGGGTTAAAGGTGGCAATCAGCCCCGCAGGTGCACCACACGTTGGTGCAGGTCCTGCAGGCGGCGCACCTTGAGCGGCTCGGCAATCTGCATGGCCATGGCCATGGCGCGGGCCGCCGCCAGGGTGGTCGTGTAGCACACCTGATGATTCTCCGCGCTGCGGCGGATATCCGAAGAGTCGCGAATGGCCTGACGCCCCTCGGTGGTGTTGACCACCAGGGCAATTTCGTCGTTCTTGATCATATCCACGATATGCGGACGACCTTCGCTCATCTTGTTCACCGTTGTAACGGTAATACCGGCATCTTGCAAGACCCTGGCGGTACCGCGGGTGGCTACCAGCTCGAATCCGAGTCCCAGCAGCTCACGGGCCACTTCCACCGCCCCGGACTTGTCCACATCCTTCACCGAGATGAACACCTTGCCGGATTCCGGCAGGTTGTCGCCGGCGCCCAGCAGGCCCTTGTCGAAGGCTTCGGCGAAGGTCTCGCCCACACCCATTACCTCGCCGGTGGATTTCATTTCCGGGCCGAGGATCGGGTCCACCTTCGGGAACTTGTTGAACGGGAATACCGACTCCTTCACGGAGAAGTAATCCGGCACGATTTCCGAGGTAAAGCCCTGCTCCTGCAGGCTGATGCCCGCCTGGCAGCGCGCGGCGATCTTCGCCAGCGAGGTACCGATACACTTGGACACAAAAGGCACGGTACGGGAGGCGCGCGGGTTCACCTCGATCACGTAGATCTCGCCGTCCTGGTACGCCAGCTGGGTGTTCATCAGGCCGACCACGCCCAGTTCGCGGGCCATCGCCTTCACTTCTTCGCGCATCTTGTCCTGCACGTCGGCCGGCAGGCTGTAGGGCGGCAGCGAGCAGGCGGAGTCACCGGAGTGCACACCGCACTGTTCGATGTGCTGCATGATCGCGCCGATCACCACGTCCTCGCCGTCGGATACCGCATCGATATCCACCTCGATGGCGGAGTGCAGGAAGCGGTCCAGCAGTACCGGCGCCTCGTCGGATACTTCCACCGCTTCCTTCATGTAGGTCTTGAGTTCGTCTTCCTTGTAGACGATCTCCATGGCGCGGCCGCCGAGTACGTACGACGGGCGCACCACCAGCGGGTAACCCACTTCCTTGGCGCGCTGGATGGCTTCGTACTCGGAGCGCACGATGGCGTTCTGCGGCTGCTTGAGGCCCAGGCGCATGATCATCTGCTGGAAGCGCTCGCGGTCTTCCGCGCGGTCGATCTGCTCAGGGGTGGTACCGATAATCGGCACACCTTCCGCGGCGAGGTAACGCGCCAGGTTCAGCGGGGTCTGGCCGCCGAACTGCACAATCACGCCGGTGGGCTTTTCCTTGCGCACGATTTCCAGCACGTCTTCCAGGGTTACCGGCTCGAAATAGAGGCGGTCGGAAGTGTCGTAGTCGGTGGAAACCGTCTCCGGGTTACAGTTGACCATGATGGTCTCGTAACCGTCTTCGCGCATGGCCAGTGCCGCGTGCACACAGCAGTAGTCGAACTCGATGCCCTGGCCGATACGGTTGGGGCCGCCGCCGAGCACCATGATCTTTTTCTTGTCGGACGGATTCGACTCGCACTCTTCGTCGTAGGTGGAGTACATGTAAGCGGTGCTGGTGGCGAATTCCGCAGCGCAGGTATCCACACGCTTGTAGGACGGGAATACCCCCATCTTGTGGCGGAATTCGCGCACGGTTCTCTGGCTCACGCCCAGCAGGTCGGCGAGGCGCTTGTCGGAGAAGCCCTTGCGCTTGAGGAAGCGCATGGTCTTGGCGTCCAGCGCGGAAGTCGGCATGGACTTCAGCGGCTCTTCAATGTCTATGAGTTCCTTGATCTGTACCAGGAACCAGGGGTCGATGCCGGACAGCTCGTACACCTCGTCGACGCTCATGCCCATGCGGAAGGCATCGCCCACGTACCAGATGCGATCGGAGCCAGCCACGGAAAGTTCGCGGCGCAGGCGTTCCATGGAACCCGCTTCCGCCGGATCCAGTTTCGGCTCGAAACCGAAGGAACCCACCTCCAGGCCGCGCAGGGCTTTCTGCAGGGATTCCTGGAAGTTGCGGCCGATCGCCATCACTTCGCCCACGGATTTCATCTGGGTGGTCAGGCGCGCGTCCGCTTCACCGAATTTCTCGAAGGTGAAGCGCGGGATCTTGGTCACGACGTAGTCGATGGACGGCTCGAAGGACGCCGGGGTGGCACCGCCGGTAATGTCGTTCTGCAGCTCGTCCAGGGTGTAGCCCACCGCCAGCTTGGCCGCGACCTTGGCAATCGGGAAGCCGGTGGCCTTGGAGGCCAGTGCAGAGGAGCGGGACACCCGCGGGTTCATCTCGATGATAACCATGCGGCCGGTCTTCGGGCACATGCCGAACTGCACGTTGGAGCCGCCGGTCTCCACACCGATCTCGCGCAATACCGCGATGGACGCGTTGCGCATCAGCTGGTATTCCTTGTCGGTCAGGGTCTGCGCCGGGGCCACGGTGATTGAGTCACCAGTGTGCACCCCCATCGGGTCGAAGTTCTCGATGGAACAGACGATGATGCAGTTGTCGTTTTTGTCGCGAACCACCTCCATCTCGTACTCTTTCCAGCCGAGTAAGGATTCGTCGATCAGCAGTTCATTGGTGGGAGACAGATCGAGGCCGCGCTTGCAGATTTCCTCGAATTCCGGCCAGTTGTAGGCCACACCGCCACCGGAGCCGCCCATGGTGAAGGACGGGCGGATGATCACCGGGAAGCCGAACTCCTCCGGTACCTTCTTCGCCTCTTCCATGGAGTGGACGATCTTGGCGCGTGGAGTCTCGAGGCCGATGGCTTTCATCGCCTTGTCGAACAGGTCGCGGTCTTCCGCTTTCTCGATCGCGTCTTTGTCGGCGCCGATCAGCTCACAACCGAATTCTTTCAGCACCCCGTGCTTGTCCAGCGCCAGCGCACAGTTCAGTGCGGTCTGGCCGCCCATGGTGGGCAGGATCGCATCCGGGCGCTCCTGTTCGATGATCTTGGCAACGGTCTTCCACTCCACCGGCTCGATGTAGGTGGCATCGGCCATCGCCGGGTCGGTCATGATGGTGGCGGGATTGGAGTTCACCAGGATCACCCGGTACCCCTCTTCCCGCAGCGCCTTACAGGCCTGGGCACCGGAGTAGTCGAATTCACAGGCCTGGCCGATAACGATGGGGCCGGCACCGATGATCAGAATACTTTTAATGTCTGTGCGTTTTGGCATCTTTCTTCCGTCTTGCTCCGGCGGCTGTAACCGGCCACCGGTTGCGCTGAAATTCTTTGTGCGTGTTGGGTGTCGCTTGAGAGTCCGGTGAGTGGCGCTTTAGCGGCGCGCGGCCATCATCTCGATAAACTGGTCGAACAGCGGCGCCACATCGTGGGGACCGGGGCTCGCTTCGGGGTGCCCCTGGAAGCTGAACACTGGCTTATCTTTCAGGGCAATCCCCTGCAGGGTGCCGTCGAACAGCGACTTGTGGGTAATTTCCACATTCTCCGGCAGGGAGTCGACATCCACCGCAAAGCCGTGGTTCTGGGCAGTGATCATCACCTTGCCACTGCGCAGGTCCTGTACCGGGTGGTTGCCACCGTGGTGACCGAATTTCATCTTGGCAGTCTTGCCGCCTACCGCCAGGCCCAGCAGCTGGTGCCCCAGGCAGATGCCGTAGGTGGGCAGGCCGGTATCGAGGATTTCCTTGATCGCGGCAATGGCGTAATCACAGGGCTCGGGGTCACCGGGGCCGTTGGACAGGAAAACGCCGTCCGGCTTCATCGCCAGCACTTCAGACGCCGGGGTTTCCGCCGGCACCACGGTGATATCGCAACCGCGGTCCACCAGCATGCGCAGGATATTGCGCTTGACGCCATAGTCGTAGGCCACAACCTTGTAGGGCTGCGCCGCCGGCGCCGGCTTGTGGCCCTGCCCCAGTTCCCAGGTGCCCTCGTTGAAGTCGTACTTCTGTTTGGTGGACACCACCTTGGCCAGGTCCATGCCCTTGAGCCCGGCAAACTCCCGCGCCTTGGCCAGTGCCGCGTCCTTATCAATATTCTCGCCGGCGACGATGCAACCACTCTGGGCACCCTTGTCCCGCAGGATGCGGGTCAGGCGGCGGGTGTCGATATCGGCGATGCCGACGATGTTGCGCGCCTTGAGGTAATCCTCCAGAGACTGCTCGTTGCGGAAGCTGCTGGCCAGCAGCGGCAGGTCGCGGATCACCAGGCCGGCGGACCAGATCTCAGCGCACTCTTCGTCTTCGCTGTTGGTACCGGTGTTGCCGATATGGGGATAGGTGAGAGTAACGATCTGGCGGGCATAGGATGGGTCGGTCAGGATTTCCTGATACCCGGTCATGGAGGTGTTGAATACCACCTCGCCTACGGTTGAACCTTCGGCACCAATGGCGCGGCCGTGAAATTCACTGCCATCGGCGAGCACCAGCAAAGCCGGGGTAGTGCTGGGCATCAGGGATTCCGGCGTGGGAACAGCGTTGTTCAATTCAATCTCCAGTCGTCAGAACAGCTTCCGGGCGGGTTGCGAGAGCGCGGGCGGCACCGGGCCGACAGGGACCGGCGCCTGGAGGTAGAAGCGCCTCCGGCACCGGGACATCTCCCGGCACTTTGGCAACTTCTATAAAAAAGCGAGATGAAACGCTTGCTTCATCTCGCTTTTTTATGAATTTATTCACGCGCGGCTCTCAGTGTGTGGCCGGCGCTTGCCACCGGCTCTAGCTGGGTTGGAAAGCCACCTTCCGGCGCCGGACCGGTATCGAAACATGCTCGATCGGCGCGGTTTACTTCGGTGGGACCTTTCCAAGCCGGGCGCAGATTCTACGGGAAAATGGCCGCGGCCGCCAGTATAAATATACGCCAACCGGGTAAAAATCCGCCGCGCCTCAATTGATCTGACGGCTCAATCTGAACAGGCTGCTGCCCTCTTTCAGTTCCGCGCGGTCGAGGCGGGTCTTGTTCAGCTGCAGCGCCATGTTGCTACCGCTACCGGCAAACTCCACCATGCCTCCCAGCAGCACGAAGCGCTCGGTATCGCTCACGGTCAGCACCGGGAAAAACTCCAGCGCACTGATCGCCTTGGCCAGGCTGGCGCGGTCCATCCCCTCCATCACCACAATCTGGCAGCTGCGCGCGCGCATCAGTTCGCCACCGTTGACCTTCTCCAGCGCGACCATGCGCCCCTGGATCCGGTGGCGGTGCAGCCGCTCATTCAGGGGAGCCACCAGCTCATCCTCTCCCATCACGCAGATACGGAAAGGGGCGCCACTGCCATTAAACACCTCGATGGGCCACTGCAGGTGGTGGGCGAAGTGCACGATGTAATCCACCATCACCTGGCGCCGCACATCGCCGCGGGTCGCCTCCTCAGCCGGCGCGGGCAGCGCCGCCAGACACAGCAGCAGCGCCATCCAGATAGCGGGCAGGCGACCGGGAGCAGATGTCGGGGAAGGCGCTACATTCAACTTCAGCATGGCGGCGATCGTTATAGGGATGTAATCCCGCACAGAGCGCGGGGCCACTTCAAAGGGTAGTACCGCCGCCGCCCGGCCACCAATGGCGGCCCGACAGGCGCACGCCAGAAAATCAGGCGCACGCCAGGAGCCCCCGGTCACCCGACCGGGGTCACAACATCAGTCGCCCGCCGGTTCCTTGGGAGGAATCGTCGGGCGCCATTTGAGGGCCTTTTCGATCGCCATGATCATCGAGCCCGCCACATCCTTGCGGGTGGCACTTTCGATACCCTCCAGCCCCGGCGAGGAGTTGACCTCCAGCAACAGCGGGCCCTTCTTGGAGCGAATGATGTCGACGCCGGCGACCTTCAGCCCCAGGACCTTGGCGGCCTTGATCGCCAGCTTGCGCTCTTCCGGAGTGACCTTGACCACCGAGGCAGTACCGCCCTGGTGGATATTGGCGCGGAACTCTCCCGGCGCGGCCTCGCGCTGGATTGCCGCCACCACCTTGCCGTCGATCACAAACAGGCGCAGGTCCTTGCCTTGGGCCTCGCGGATAAACTCCTGCACCAGCAGGTTGGCCTTCAGCGACTTGATCGCATTGATCACCGACTCCGCCGCCTTGCGGGTTTCCGCCAGCACCACACCGCGGCCCTGGGTACCCTCCAGCAGTTTCACGATCAGCGGTGCGCCGCCCACCATGTCGATCAGCTCGTTGGTATCCATGGGCGAGTTGGCGAACCCGGAAATGGGGATATTCAGCCCGCCTTCCTGCAACAGCTGCAGCGAATACAGCTTGTCACGAGACTGGCTGATGGCCGCGGAGCCGTTCAGCGCATAGACCCCCATGCTCTCAAAGTGCCGGGTCAGGGCGCAGCCGTAAAAGGTCATGCTGGGGCGGATGCGCGGGATGATCGCATCCAGGTTGTTGAGGATGCGGCCATCGCGGTAGTGCACCGCGGGCTCGGCGGAATCCAGCTTCATATAACACTGGCGGATATTCAGGAAGGTCATGCGGTGGCCGCGCTCGGCCCCCGCTTCCATGATCCGCTGGTTGCTGTAGAGATCCGGGTTGGACGCCAGCACGCCGATACGCAGGCCGGTGCCGGACATATGGTGCTCGTCCCGGTAGAACTCTTCCAGCTGGCTGGGGGGAAGTTCCCCCAGGCAGAAGCTCTCGGACGGATCCACCAGCATGCGCCCCATCATGGCCTCGCGGCCCAGCAACATGCGGTAACCCATGGTGTCGCGGTTGGTCAGGGTCAGTTCGATATCCCAAACGCTGCCGCCGATACTGAGACTGGTCTTGATGACAAAACGCTTTTCCGCGTCGCCGGAGGAGCTGCGCACCGTGCGCCGATCCAGCAGGCGCGCCTCGCAGCGCACCCGCGGGCGGCGCAGGTTCTGCAACGGGTGCGCCTCGAAACTGACCCACGCCTCGCCACCGCGATTGAAGGTCTGGATGTTGTACGCGTGCAGCGAAGATGTCTTGGCGCCGGAGTCTACCCGCGCTTTGATTGCAGGCACGCCCAGCCCGGGCAGGCCGCACCACTCTTCACTACCAACAATGAGTTTTTCCACCAATTAAGGCTCCAGATCAGATTAGGTTCTGTTATTTAAGCGCAAGAACATCGCGCATATCGTAATGTCCGGCGGCGCGACCGTTCAACCAGGCCGCGGCGCGCACCGCACCATTGGCAAATGCCAGGCGGCTGCTGGCCTTGTGGGTGATTTCCACCCGCTCGCCATCGGCAAAGAAACTGACGGTGTGCTCACCCACCACGTCGCCACCACGCACGGTAGCAAAGCCGATGGTTTCCCGCTCGCGGGCACCGGTCTGGCCCTCGCGGCCGTATACCGCAACCTTCTGCAGGTCGCGTCCCAGGGTTTCCGCCACCACTTCGCCCATGCTGAGCGCGGTGCCGGAAGGCGCGTCTACCTTGTGGCGGTGATGGGCCTCGACAATCTCGATATCCACCTCGTCCCCCAACACCCGCGCGGCGGTTTCCAGCAGGTTGAAGCACAGGTTCACCCCGGTGGAGAAATTGGAGGCAAAGCACAGTGGGGTCTTGTCCGCCGCACTCAGCATCTGCACCTTCTGCTCGGGATCAAATCCGGTGGTGCCGATCACAATGCCCTTGCCATTGGCGGCACAGTACGCCGCGTTATCGATGCTCACCTGGGGGGCAGTAAAATCGATCAGCACATCGAAATCCGCCTGCTCCAGGCTGTCGACAATCGCCAGCCCGTTGCGCCCGGTGCCCGCCACCTCGCCGGCATCCGCACCCACCAGGGAAGAGCCGGGGCGCACGATGGCCGCGGACAGTTGCGCCTTGCCAGACTGTTGCGCCAGCTTGAGTGCTTCCGCCAGGGCCCGCCCCATGCGCCCGCCAAATCCGGTTACTGCCACTTTTATTGCCATTGTTTCCCTCCTGGTTACGGCTAGTCGATAGGGGTACTGCTGTAGCGGGCCGCTGCGACCCGCAAAGGCGCGGATTCTACCCCGTATTTCCCGGGCGGGAATACTGATAACGGATTTAGTGGAAGCGCGGCCCGCGCGCAACTGACTGGCGGGGATTTCTTGCGCAGGCACCGGCCTCAACTAGGCTTTTAATATCGCAATGATTGGAGCGCCAAGCATGCAGTACGAAGCCCGCGAGCCATTCTGGTCCTCTTTTTCCGCCGCCCTGTGCGCCCTGCTACTTTACACCTTCGTCTCCACCGGCCACGGGGCCACATCAAATGATGATTTCTGGGAGAAGTATGCGGATGTTAGCAACTGGGCAAGCATACGGCTCAAGTTGACGCCGGAGCAGGAGGCCAAGGCGCTGCCCATTCTGGAAAAGAATTTTGACAGGAAATTGCAGGTACTGGAGGAGTTCGGCTTTACCGATCAGAAGACCCCCAAGCTCACCGAGCAGCAACTGGAACAGATTGACGCCAAGTTTATCGCCATACGCGCGGAAACACGGGCGGAAATGGCGGCGATTCTGAACGCCGAGCAGCTCGAGGAGCTGAAAAAAATCCAGAGGGAATACCACGAGGAGTTCCGCGCGCGCATTCCCAAGATCTGACGGGCTCAACCCGCTGTTTCGCTTTCCCACAACCCAAAAGCCCGGCTGAAGAGCCGGGCTTTTGGGTACTGGCGCAGTAACAGGTCAGCAGGTTACAGCTTCATATCGCCGAAGAAGTTCTTCACCCCTTCAAACCAACCGGTCTGCCGCGGAGAATTTTTCTTCTCGCTCAGGGTGCCGGCGAATTCCTCCAGCAGCTCTTTCTGTTTGCCGGTCAGGTTTACCGGTGTTTCCACCACTACCCGGCACAGCAGGTCGCCGGGGGCGCCACCGCGCACCGGGGTCACGCCCTTGCCGCGCAGGCGGAACAGCTTGCCGGTCTGGCTCTCCGCGGGAATCTTCAGCTTGACCTTGCCGTCCAGGGTCGGCACTTCCATTTCACCACCCAGCGCCGCGGTCACAAAACTGATCGGCACCTCGCAGTAGAGGTTCTTGCCGTCGCGCTGGAACAGCTCGTGCTCGCGCACCATTACCTGCACGTACAGGTCACCTGCGGGTCCGCCATCCGGCCCGGCTTCACCTTCGCCGGCGAGGCGGATGCGGTCACCGGTATCGACACCGGGCGGCACCTTCACCGACAGGGTCTTGGTCTCTTCCACGCGGCCGCGACCGTGACAGCTGGTGCAGGGGTCACTGATCACCGTGCCGCGACCGCGACAGTTGGGACAGGTCTGCTGCACGGAGAAAAAGCCCTGTTGCATGCGCACCTGGCCGGCGCCGCCACAGGTGCCGCAGGTCTGGGGCTTGGAACCGGCCTTGGCGCCGGAGCCGTGACAGGTGCCACAGTTGGCCAGGGTCGGCACCTTGATCTTGACGGTGGTGCCGCGCACCGCGTCTTCCAGGTCCAGGTCCAGGTCGTAGCGCAGGTCGGAACCGCGCTGGGGACCGCGGCGGCCGCCACCGGCGCCGCCACCAAAGATATCGCCGAACACATCACCGAAGATGTCAGAGAATCCGCCGAAGCCACCGGCACCCGCGCCGCCGGCCTGGCCGTCCACACCGGCGTGGCCGAACTGGTCGTACGCCGCCTTCTTCTGCGGGTCGGACAGGACTTCGTAGGCCTCGTTGGCCTCCTTGAATTTATTCTCAGCCTCTTTGTCGTCAGGGTTGCGGTCCGGGTGGTATTTCATCGCTACCCGGCGGTAGGCCTTTTTCAGTTCCTTTTCATCCGCGCCTTTGCTGACACCGAGGACTTCGTAGTAATCGCGTTTGGACATAGCTCTGTGTGTTCTTCTCAAACTGCATAAGGCGCGAGAGCCCTGTGCGAACCCCCGCGCCTTCTGAAGCCCCGCGGCTGGCCGGCGAACGGCAACCGCAGGGTTGGGTCAGACAGTAATTACTTACTTGTCTTCTTTCTTGTCGTCTTTGACTTCTTCGAACTCGGCGTCCACTGCGTCGTCACCGCCACTCTGACCACCAGAACTGGCCTGCTCGGCCTGGTCTGCGGCCGCTTCGCCGGCCTGGGCCTGCTCCGCGTACATCTTCTGCGCTACCGGGCCGGAGGCTTCGGTCAGCTTGGTGGTGGCGGCTTCCATGGCAGCCTTGTCGTTGCCCTTCACCGCTTCCTCGGCTTCCGCCAGGGCGGCGTCGATCGCGGCTTTTTCTTCCGCAGTCGCCTTGTCACCGGCTTCTTCCAGGGTCTTCTTGGTGGCAGAGATCAGGCCGTCGAGGGTGTTGCGGGTGGTGACCAGCTCCTCGAACTGCTTGTCCGCTTCGGCGTTGGCCTCGGCGTCCTGCACCATTTTTTCGATCTCTTCATCGGACAGGCCGGAGGAGGCCTTGATCACGATGGACTGTTCCTTGCCGGTGGCCTTGTCTTTGGCGTGCACGTGCAGGATGCCGTTGGCATCAATATCGAAGGTCACTTCGATCTGCGGCATGCCGCGCGGCGCCGGCGGGATGTCGGCCAGGTCGAAACGACCCAGGGACTTGTTCTGTGCCGCCTGCTTGCGCTCACCCTGTACCACGTGAATGGTCACGGCAGTCTGGTTGTCATCCGCGGTGGAGAAGGTCTGGGACTTCTTGGTCGGGATGGTGGTGTTCTTGTCGATCAGCGGAGTCGCCACACCGCCCATGGTTTCGATACCCAGGGTCAGCGGGGTTACGTCCAGCAGCAGTACGTCTTTCACGTCACCGCCCAGTACCGCACCCTGGATGGCAGCGCCAACGGCAACCGCTTCGTCCGGGTTCACGTCCTTGCGCGGCTCTTTGCCGAAGAACTCGGTTACCTTGGCCTGTACCAGCGGCATGCGGGTCTGGCCGCCCACCAGGATCACTTCGTCGATGCCGGAAGCAGCGATATCCGCATCCTGCAGGGCAATCTTTACCGGCTCCAGGGAGCGGGTGACCAGGTCTTCCACCAGGCTTTCCAGCTTGGCGCGGGTCAGCTTCACCACCAGGTGCTTGGGACCGGTGGCGTCTGCGGTGATGTACGGCAGGTTCACTTCGGTCTGCTGGCTGGAGGACAGCTCGATCTTGGCTTTTTCACCGGCTTCCTTCAGGCGCTGCATGGCCAGGGGGTCGCCCTTCAGGTCGATGCCCTGTTCCTTCTTGAACTGCTCCGCCAGGTAGTCGATCAGGCGCAGGTCGAAGTCTTCACCACCGAGGAAGGTGTCACCGTTGGTGGACAGCACTTCAAACTGCTTCTCGCCGTCGACGTCGGCAATTTCGATGATGGAGATATCGAAGGTACCACCGCCCAGGTCGTATACCGCGATGGTGCGGTCGCCACCGGCCTTGTCCATGCCGTAGGCCAGTGCAGCCGCGGTGGGCTCGTTGATGATGCGCTTCACGTCGAGACCGGCGATGCGGCCGGCGTCTTTGGTCGCCTGGCGCTGGGAGTCGTTGAAGTAGGCCGGTACGGTGATTACCGCGGCGTCTACCTTCTCACCGAGGAAGTCTTCCGCGGTTTTCTTCATTTTCTTCAGGACTTCGGCAGAGATCTGCGGCGGCGCTTTCTTGTCGCCCTTCACCTCTACCCAGGCATCGCCATTGTCGGCTTCAACGATGGAGTAAGGCACCATCTTGATGTCCTTCTGCACCACATCGTCCTTGAACTTGCGGCCGATCAGGCGCTTCACCGCGAACAGGGTGTTGGTGGGGTTGGTAACCGCCTGGCGCTTGGCAGACTGGCCTACCAGCACTTCGCTGTCGTCGGTGAATGCGACGATGGAAGGGGTGGTGCGGTCGCCTTCGGCGTTCTCAATAACACGGGCCTTGTCGCCGTCCAGCACTGCCACACAGCTGTTGGTAGTACCCAGGTCGATGCCGATGATTTTTCCCATTGGTTTGATTCCTCACTTTACCGTGCCCCGGGTTCGCTCCCGGCTGCACACGTTTGTATTCGGTTGCTGCTTATATTGGTGCCGCCGTTCCGATTTCAAGGGGCGCCACCTGCAGGAATTCTCTGATTGCGTTACGGCGCCTTACTGACAACCACCATCGCCGGGCGCACCAGACGGCCGTTGAGGCGGAAGCCCTTCTGGAAGACGTCGAGCACGGTATTCGGCTCCACGTCACCGTTGGGCACCTGGGTCATGGCCTGGTGCAGTTCGGGATCAAAGGGCTCGCCGGCCGGGTTGATCACTTCCACTCCGGACTTGGCCAGGGTGTCGAGGAAAGACTTGTGAGTCAGCTCGATACCTTCCACCACCGCCTTGTGCGCCTCGTGTTCACTGTCGATGGTGGAGATGGCCCGCTCCAGGTTGTCGACCACCGGCAGCAGCTCCTTGATCAGCTTCTCGACACCGAACTTGTGTGCCTTTTCCACATCCTGCTGGGCGCGGCGACGTGCATTCTGCACCTCGGCCTGGGCGCGCAGCACCATGTCTTTGTGCTCTGCCAGCTGCTGGTGCAGGGAGGCAATCTCTGCTTCCTGCGCGCTTTCACCGGTCAGTTCTTCTGCCAGCGCATCTTCCGCGTCGTGCTGCTCTTCCGCACTGGGGTTCTCTACGTGCGCCTGCTCGCCGGTTTCGGTCTGTTCTTCTTCGCTGCGCTCTTTGGCCACTGCTATCTCCGTCTGTGTCCGTCGGCCCAAGGCCAATAGGGTCAAAATTGAACAATCACGCCGGCTCCGTGCGGTGCCGGAACAGGCGATGCAGGGCTATATGGGGGCGACCTGGGGCAGTTCAAGTGATCGCGGGCCAGATACAGGCAACACATAAACCGCACAGGGTAATGTGGCGAGCGGCGGGCCACGAAACAGAATCGGGGCACATTTAGCCCGCGCAATGATTGAAAGGCCGCCGCCAAATACTGTATAAACAACCACTATTCAGATGGCCACAGAAGCTATTTCCATGTTGCTGCACCTGTCTATCAGTCAATTCACCCTGGTCGACCAGCTGGAGCTGGAGTTCGGCCCCGGTACCAGTACCCTCACCGGCGAAACCGGCGCGGGCAAATCCATCACCCTGGACGCCCTGGGGCTCGCCCTCGGCGACCGCGGCAATGCCGAGATGGTGCGCGCGGGCGCCAAACGCGCGGATATCCACGCCACCTTTGATATCAGCAGCCACGAGGATGCCCGCACCTGGCTGGAAGAGCAGGAGATGGATGCCGGCCGCGAGGTAATCCTGCGCCGCACCATCAGTGCCGACGGCCGCTCCCGGGCGTATATCAACGGCCAGCCGGTCACCCTGCTGCAACTGCGCACCCTGGGCGAACAGCTGATCGACATCCACAGCCAGCACGAGCACCAGTCGCTGCTGAAGAAAGACACCCACCGCCGCCTGCTGGACGAATATGCCCACGCCGAGAGCGCCGCGGCCGAAGTGCGCATTCACTTCAAGACCTGGCAGGACCAGTATCGCCGCTTCCGCAAGCAGGCCGACAACGCCGAGGAGACCCAGGCCCGCCGCGACCTGCTGGAGTACCAGCTGGAGGAGCTGGAGCAGCTGGGACTGAAACCCAATGAACTGGAAGAGCTCGAGAGTGAACAGCGCCAGCTGGCCAACGCCGGTGAAATCCTCAGCGGCAGCTACCAGCTGGCGGCACTGCTGAACGGCGGCGAGGGTGATATTGCAGAACAGCTGCACCGCGCCCTGCAGCTGGTGGGCGCGATGCCGGAACAGAGCCCGGCGCTGGCGGAAGTGGCGCAGATGCTCGACAGCGCGCGCATCCAGGTGGACGAGGCCGCCAGCACCCTGTCGCGGCATATCGACGGCTTTGAAATGGACCCGGAACGGCTGGCGGAAGTGGAAGAGCGCCTCTCCGCCATCTATTCCATTGCCCGCAAACACCGGGTGCAACCGGACCAACTGCCGGAACTGCAGCTGCAGTGGCAGCAGGAGCTGGAAGAAATCGGCGCCCCCGACACCCTCGACAAGCTGGAGTCTGAGTGCACGCAGCTGGAGCAGGCGTTCCGTAACAGTGCCGCCAAACTCAGCGCACTGCGGGCAACCGCCGCCAGCCAGCTGGCGGACGCGGTGAACGCGCAGCTGGCGGATCTGGCGATGCCCCACGCCCGGGTTGAGTTGGCGCTCACTGCGCTGGACAAGCCCGCTGCCAGCGGCCTGGAAGAGGTCGAAATCCTGATATCCACCAACCCCGGCCAGCCCGCCCGCGCCCTGGGCAAGATTGCCTCCGGCGGCGAGCTGTCCCGGGTCAGCCTGGCGATTCAGGTGGTCACCGCCCAGACTTCCCGCACCCCCACCCTGGTATTCGATGAGGTGGACGTGGGCATCGGTGGCGCCACCGGCGACGTGGTCGGCAAGCTGCTGCGCCAGCTCGGCGAACGCGGCCAGGTAATCTGCGTCACCCACCTGGCACAGGTGGCCGCCCGCGCCCACCGCCAGTACCTGGTGGAAAAACACAGCGATGGCGCCTCCGCTTTCGTGGCGCTGCGGGAGCTGAAAGATGCCGAGCGCAGTGCGGAAGTGGCGCGCATGCTGGGGGGCGAAGCCACCGCACAGTCCCTGGCCCACGCCGAGGAAATGCTCAGCCGCGCCTGAAGCGGCAGGTGCGCCCGGGCGGTCACAGATAGCCACCCCGGAGACCGGAATTGACCGAAAGCGGCTGTAGATTCACATTATACTGGCGCGCTTTCCATCAGAGTCGCCTCCCGTGGGGGGCGGTCGGTCCACACTACACGGTGCGGACAGTTTTTTCGGTCAGGTCATGCAAACAACCATATTCAACACCCCCATCCTTACCCCGGTCCTGCGCCTGCTGGCGGGATTGCTGCTGAAGCTTCACGGCTGGAAAGTGGTCGCGGACGAGCGCGCACTGAAGCTGAAGAAGTACGTCATGCTGGGCGCCCCCCACACCTCCAACTGGGACGGCTACTTTTTTATCCTCGCCGCCCTCAAACTCAAGGTGACGCCGCAGTGGATGGGCAAGGACAAGCTGTTCAAGTTTCCCCTGGGCGGCACCATGCGCTGGTTCGGCGGTATTGCGGTGGACCGCAGCAAGTCCAACAACCTGGTCGAGGCCACGGTAAACCAGTACAAGGCGCGGGATGCGCTGATCATCGCGGTACCGCCGGAAGGCACCCGCGGGCGCGCCGAGCGCTGGAAGACCGGCTTCTACCACATCGCCCGCGGCGCCGCGGTGCCGGTGGTGTGCGGGTTTATCAATTTCCCCAAGAAGGAAGTGGGCCTGGGCCCGGCGATGGAGATGGGGGAAAACCTGGCCAGGGAACTGGCGCGGCTGGGCGCCTTCTATGCGGACAAGATCGGCAAGTACCCGGAGCACTATACCGCGCCGGTATAAGCCCCCCGCGGGCGGCTGTTACAAACACAAATTACCGGTACAAAGTACAGACACAAAAAAGGGGAGCTCAAGGCTCCCCTTTTTATTGCTTTATTATCGCGATCGCGCGCCCGGGCGATCAGCCTTCTTTCTTCTTCACGTACAGCACCAGGCTGTGGCCGGTCAGCTCGTAACCGTGTTCTTCGGCAATCTGGTGCTGGAGCTCTTCGATCTTCTCGTTGTGGAACTCGATCACCTTGCCGGAATCGGTGCACACCATATGGTCGTGGTGGTCGCCGCGGTCCAGCTCGAATACCGAGTGGCCACCATCGAAGTTGTGACGGATCACCAGGCCGGCGCTCTCGAACTGGGTCAGCACCCGGTAAACGGTGGCCAGGCCGACATCTTCCCCGGCCTCCAGCAACATCTTGTACACATCCTCTGCACTCAGATGCTGTTCACTGGCGTTTTCCAGCAGTTGCAGAATTTTGACTCGCGGCAGGGTGACCTTGAGGCCTACCTTGCGCAGTTCCTGATTTTCGTTCGACATGAGTAATTGTTATCCGGATGTGTGTGCTCGTATTCATTTGGCCGCGCCTGTCGGCAGGCGGACAGTTCGGGTATTATCCACGCCCAGCAAAGATAGAGGAACCCCAACCGGGCAATCGGCCTGATAGCCACGCGGCAGATGGTGAGCAACCACTCACTCCCGCTGGTGCTCACCCGCGGAGGGGCCAACCCCGAATACCGCGCGGGGGCGAGATAGCCGACTTTTGTGTGGCCCCGGGGGAACTATCTCGGCAAATTGACGACTATCAGTCGATTGCCGGAACGTCTATGGTGTAGTTCAGACGGCCCGGAGGCGGCCCAGACAAATGGCAGCCTCCCCGTAAGACACCGGAAGCGGCCAACTACGGATCCCAATAAAAATTCAGATGGAGCATTCAATGCCATCAGTTGTACGAATTCTACTGATTACCGCGCTGTGCAGCCTTGCCACAGCCTGCAGACTGTTCAAGTTTCCCGGCGTGCACCGCATCCAGGTGCAGCAGGGCAACATCATCACCCAGGAGATGGTGGACCAGCTCAAACCCGGTATGACCCGCCGCCAGGTCCGCTTTGTACTGGGCACCCCGCTGCTGGAAGACACCTTCAACCCCAACCGCTGGGATTACATCAATCGCATCCGCAGCCCCAAGGGCGAAGAGACCCAGAAGCGCTTCACCGTGTATTTCAACGGCGACCGCCTGATTGAAACCAGCGGTGACTGGCAGCCCAGCGGCTGGCCCTGAATCCCGCTTTGCTGACTTTCTGACGAAGGGCGCGCGGGGCTATCCGCCCTGCGCCTGACGCTTCGCCTTCTCTGCACGCTGCCTGCGCGCCTCTTTGGGGTCGGCGATCAAAGGCCGGTAAACCTCCACCCGATCTCCCGGCTGCAATACATACTCCGATGCCACCGCCAGCCCCTTGGTCCCCAGGGCCTGGCCAAAGATGCCCAGTTTGGCAGTGGCCGGGTCGACCTCCGGGTACTCGCGGGGAATCCCCGATAGTTCCAGCGCCTGCAGGGCGGTAGTGCCTGGCTCCACCAACAGGCTCATCAGCCGCTGTTCGTGCGGCAGGGCGTACACCACCTCCACCGCAATGGTTTTCTTGTTGCTCATGGATTCTCTCCGTAAACCTGCCTGGCCCGCTCGCACATGGCATCCACCATCTGATTGGCAATACCGCTGAACAGTTTGCCCGCAGCCGCCCCCAACAACCGGTTCTGGGCGCGAAATTCCAGTGTGAACATCACTTTGCAGGCGTGCTCGGCCAGCGGGGTGAAGGTCCAGCAGCCCCTGAACTCACTAAACGGCCCATCCACCAGCACCAGCTCCATGCGCTCCGGGCGCTGGAGACGGTTACGGGTGACAAAGCTCTGACTGATCCCCGCGCGGGACAGGTCCAGGCGGGCTTCCAGGGTATCCTCGTCCCGGTGCAGGATTTCCGCCCCGCGGCAGCCAGGAAGAAATTGCGGATAGCTGCCCACGTCATTCACCAGATCAAACATCTGCTCGGCGCTGTACATGACCAGGGCGCTGCGTTCAATTTTTGTCATCGATCAAACTTTACTCATCACTCAGGGATTGCCCCACAGAGGCGGATTTCTTGCCTATCCTGTGTGGCGCGGGGCAATTTTCGCCCGCGACGCTACTCAAGGCGGATAAATCCTGCAACAATCGGCGTTTTACAGCGCCGCAGAAACCGGCATGTTGATACCCGATGGCTGCACGGCCCAGATGCCGCGTGCGGGCCACGGCAATCATTCAGACGACAAGAATAACAGGCAAGCGAGAAATCTATGTCCGCAGCTAGAGAACATTTTGGTTCCCGTCTCGGTTTTATCCTGGCCGCCGCCGGCTCCGCGGTCGGTATTGGCAACCTAGTTTCCTTCCCGGTGGCCGCCACCAAAAGTGGTGGAGGCGCCTTCCTGCTGGTGTATGCGCTGTTCGTATTCTTCATCTGCCTGCCGGTCATGATGGCGG
>NZ_CAJXKH010000011.1 GCF_913055755.1 uncultured Microbulbifer sp. | reverse complement strand
GAATCCGCGAGCACCAGCCGGTCGCCCGCCTTCGCCCAGTTTTCGTCGGGCGCAGCAGTCACTTCGTACAGGCCGTAGGAGATCCGCGACGAGAACGAGATCGCGCGGTTGCCGGGGATCGTCCAGGGCGTCGTCGTCCAGATCACGACCGACGCACCGGAGAGCTCTCCGTCGCCCTTCACCGGGAACTTCGCCCAGATGGTGTCGGATTCGTGGTCGTGATACTCGACCTCCGCCTCGGCCAGCGCCGTCTTCTCGACGACGGACCACATCACCGGCTTGGAGCCCTGGTACAGCAGACCGTTATCGATGAACTTCATCAACTCGCGCGCGATCTGCGCCTCGGCCGGATAGTTCATCGTGGTGTAGGGGTTCTGCCAGTCGCCGATGACGCCCAGGCGCTGGAATTCCTCGCGCTGGACGCCGATCCAGTGATCGGCGAAATCGCGGCATTCGCGCCGGAACTCGACGACGGGCACCTCGTCCTTGTCCTTGCCCTTGGCGCGGTACTGTTCCTCGATCTTCCACTCGATCGGCAGGCCGTGGCAGTCCCAGCCGGGGACGTAGTTCGCGTCCTTGCCCAGCATCTGCTGCGAGCGGTTGATGACGTCCTTGAGGATCTTGTTCAGCGCGTGGCCAATATGCAGGTTGCCGTTCGCATAGGGCGGGCCGTCATGCAGGATGAACTTCTCGCGCCCCGCGGAGACCTCGCGCTGGCGCTGGTACAGGCCCATTTCCTCCCACCGCGCCAGAATGCCGGGTTCGCGCTCCGGTAGTTTGCCGCGCATCTCGAACTCGGTCTTCGGCAGGAAGACGGTGGATTTGTAATCGGTCGCCATTTTTCCGTTCTTTTCCGTTCAGCCCCGGCCCTCTTCGGGCGGGCGCCTGAAATCGTCCTTTCCGATGCTGTCGAGCAGCGCCCGCGCATCGTGGGAATCCAGTGCGATCTGTTCGCGCAGCTGGGCGATCCCGTCGAACTTCTTCTCCGGGCGGATATACTCGACCAGCGCGACCCGGAGCAACTTGTCATATATGTCGTCGGTGAAGTCGAAAATGTACACCTCGACGTTCACGTCGTCCTTGTCGAACGTGGGCCGCCGCCCGACATTGGCGCAGCCGGGGTGCCACGTCGTCACCCCGCCTTCCTCCACCCCGGCCCACACGGCGTAGACGCCCAGCGCAGGCTCCACGTAGTCGTCCAGCGAGACGTTCGCGGTGGGAAAGCCGATCTGGCGGCCGCGCTGGTCGCCCTTGATCACGCGTCCCTCGATCTCCCACGGATGGCCGAGAAGCCGCGCCGCGCCGAGCGGATTGCCGTCGCGCAGGCAGTTGCGGATGTTGGTCGACGAATAGATCGTCCCGCTCGCGTCCTTCACCGGCTCGACCGCCGAGAAGCCGAACCCGTCCCGCGCCGCGCAACTCCGCAGAAAGTCGACGTCGCCGCCGCGCCCGGAGCCGAACACGAAATCGTAGCCGACCGTCACGTGGCGGGCCTGGAAGCCGCCCGTGACGAAGGTCCCGAGAAACTCCTCATGGCCCAGCTTCGACGTTTCGGCGTCGAAATGCACAACCAGCAGGTTGTCGACCCCGGCCGCCTGGAAGCGGCGGACCTTGCTGCGCAGCGGCGTCAGCTGGAACGGCGCCTCGTCGGGGCGGAAAAAGCGCCGCGGATGGGGCTCGAACGTGATCACGGACAGCGACGTGTCCAGTTCCGTCGCATGCGCCGCCGCCTCGGAAATCACCGCCTGGTGACCGAGATGGACGCCATCGAAATTCCCGATGGCGACGGACGTCCCCCGCACGAAATCCGGGAGGCCCGCAACGTGTCTGAATATGCGCATGGCGGCGGTCTTCGTAGCCATGGCGCCGGGTCAAGTCAAACCATTCCCCGCGCGGACGCGGGAAACGGTCAGTCTTTCTTGCGCCGGTTGGGCACCCAGAGCGTGGCGGTGCCGTCGATGACCACCTTCTCGCCTATCGAGCAGACCGCCTCGCAGACGACCTTGTTGGTCTCCATCTCGACCTCCTTGATCGTGATGCGGGTCTGGACGGTGTCGCCGATCCGAACCGGTGCGCGGAAATTGAGGTTCTGGTTCAGATAGGCACAGCCCGGGCCCGGCAGCTTGGTGCCGAGGACGGCCGAAATATAGCCGCAGGTCAGCATTCCGTGGGCGATCCGGCCCTTGAAAACCGTCTGTTTGGCGAATTCCTCGTTCACGTGCAGCGGGTTATCGTCCCCGGAAATCTGCGAATACTGGACGATATCCGTCTCGGTGACGGTGCGGACGTAGACCGCCGTCATTCCTGGTTCGAGGTCCTCGATAAAATAACCGTGGAGCTCTTCCATCGTGGCGATGATGGCAGCGGGCCTAACTTGCTGATCCATATGCTTTTTTTCCGATTTCTGGGGGTCCGAACGCCGGTATTGCAACGCAAAAATGCCCTATTGCGGCGCAATATACCAATCCGCCAAAAGGGCGGCAACATCCTCGGGCCCGGCGGCCGCTGTCCGGGCCGGATTTAAGGGCGCATTAAGGGTCTCGGGATACAATCCGCAACATGCCTGGGATGCCTCAATTCACCCCGAAAGTCCCGAAAGTCCGGGAACACGCGGAGATCACGATGAGCGACGGAATCGTCCTCAACGGCTATGTCTTCGTGGAGGCAACGTCGCGGATTCAGGACCTCCTGAACGATGGCAATCCCTTCATGCCGTTCGTGGACGACACGGAAACCGTCCATCTGCTGAACAAGACGGCCATCGTAAGGGTCGTGCCGTACGATTGATGCATGCCGTGCGCAGCACCATGCATCACAACCGCATGACATTTATCGTCTTTTTAAGGGTTCGAGGACACAATCCCTTACGCCCGCTGGTTTAAGAGATTGAATGCCGCATGCATTATCCTGAACCCGTCGATACCGCGACGAAGTTCGCCCTTTCCGCGCTTCAGCGAATGAAGAAGCTCGGGATTGCCGCGAACCCGAGAAACTATGCCATCTGGTATGAGTACTACGCGGGCAAGAACAACGACCTGAAGAAGTCCGTCGACACGGTTCTGTCGACGAAGAAGGCGTTCGACGATCAGAGTTCCGCCGAAATCTACGAACGCTACATCGCCGCCGGCGCCGATACCGGGCGCGACGGCGGCTTTTCGGAGCGGATCGACGCCATCGCGACGCATATCGTCGAGGCGCTGTCGACCACCCAGGAAAATGCCGAGGGATACGGCGAAGCGCTGCAGAGCTTCTCCGGCGGCCTCGAGAACGCCAAAAGCGTCGACCATGTCCGCGAGCTGGTGCGCGACATCATGGAGCGCACGGATTCCATGGATGCCCAGTCGAAGGAGCTGAGCCGCCGGGTGCAGGATTCCGCCCGCGAGATCAGCGAACTGCGCAAGGCCCTGGAGGATTCCCGCCGCGACGCGCTCACCGACGGCCTGACCGGCATCCCCAACCGGAAATGCTTCGACCAGACGCTCTACGATTCCATGGCGAAGGCGACGGCGAAGGGCAAGCCGCTGTCCCTGATCCTGGCCGACCTCGACCACTTCAAATCGTTCAACGACAATTACGGCCACCAACTCGGCGACCAGGTGCTGCGCCTGATCGCCAAGACCCTGGAGGACGGCCTCGGAGACCTGGGCATGGTCTCCCGCTACGGCGGCGAGGAATTCGCGATCGTCCTTCCCGAAGCCAACACGGACAGTGCCGTCGACGTCGCGCAGACCCTGCTCAACAAGGTCGCATCCAAACGCATCGTCACGAAGCGGTCCGACGAAGGCATGGGAACCGTGACGATGTCGTTCGGCGTGACCACGTTCGCCCCGGGCGAGGACCTGTCCGATTTCCTCGAACGCGCCGACCGCGCGCTCTACGCGGCGAAGGATGGCGGGCGCAACCAGGTCGTCTGTGCCGGCACGCCGGCGGAGCGCGCCGCCACGGGGACCTGAGGCCCCGCTTGCCGCCGCCCCGACGCGGGCGGCATACTGATCCCATGATCGTCGTGTTCACCGATTTCGGCACGGACGGCCCGTATGTCGGCCAGATGAAGGCCGTCCTCGCCCGCGAGGCGCCGGCCGTTCCCGTGATCGACCTGATGCACGACGCACCGGCATTTTCGCCCCGCTCTGCCGCCTATCTTCTCGCCGCGCTGATCGCGCCGTTCCCGGACGACGCAGTGTTCCTGTGCGTCGTCGATCCGGGCGTGGGCAGCGACCGGGCCCCGGTCATCGCCACCGCCGACGGGCGCCGGTTCGTCGGCCCCGACAACGGCCTGTTCGAGCCCCTCGGGAAACGGCGCCACCATGGTGTGGCCGGAAACGAAATGCTTGCCGCTGATGGGCATGGCCTCGGAGCGGCCTGGAAGCGCCTCGTTTGCAGTTGGAAGCCGGGATTTATCAAATTGCATGGAAATTACCTCTCGGGAACCATGGGGGAACTGGGATCAGGCCGGACCTGCACGCATAATGCAACCGCTGGCCTTGATCGGGCGCAGAGTTTGCCACTCGCAGTATTCCGCGTCGAGCTTTTCAGCTGCCCGCTGCGCCAGGCGCCGGAACGGGGAGCGCCCGGGGTCTACCAGCAGAACGCGCCCGACCCCGGCCCGCAACGCCCGCCGGGTCAGGTTGTAAAGTGGATCCTCCAACTGATCCCAGAAACAGATATCGGTGCCGATCACGGCATCGAAACGACTCAGGTCTTTCTGCGTCACTTTTTCATAGCGGCAGCGCCAGGTTTCGATCTCGACATTGTTCAATTCAGCGTGATATTTGGCGAACGGAAATACGCTGGGATCCGCATCCAGGGACGTGACCCTGGCATCAAACTGCTTGGCACAGAAGATGCCGCCCAGGCCCCAGCCACACCCGAGGTCCAGCACCCGAGCCCCTTTTTCTAGCGGATGCTTTTTCAGGTAATCCATGGTCAGGCAGGAGCTTCTCCAGAACTTGTTCCCGTGCAGGCTGGCATCCCCAGCCTCTCGACGCAGCCGGCGCATATCCGGATGGGCATTTTTCCTGACGGTCAAGCCGAACATCCTGCGACTCAGAGAACTGGCATCGGCCAAGGTTTCCGCCTCCATTTATCAAACGATTCGGAATATTTTAATTACAAATACTTTGCGAAATAGCGGAGCAACCGCCATTTGGCATCAGTGTACCTTTTCTCATAAACGACTTCAGCCAACTGGTCTAATGTTGCTTGGAAACAAAAGTTTTCCGAATCCAGAGCAAGCAACGGATTGTCGAGACCAGCTCCAATGAATAACGCATTGCTGAGAAGCTTGATTGCCGTGACGGGTATGGGCGCCGCCAGTGCAAACGCACTGCCCATCTACCAGTCCAATGAAGTCACGCTGTATATGGAAGGGTATTTCCTCGCCCATATGGTGAATACCTATGGCGACACGCAGATGCAGGACGGTGCATCGCGCCTCCGCATCGGGCTCAATGTGCCGGCCTATGACAAGTGGGATACCGGTTTCAATCTCGAGTGGGGTATTAGGGCGATCAACTCCGCGCAAAACGTGGTTATTCAGGGTAACCAGCAGGCTTCTCCAGGGGAGGCTCAGCAGTCTCTCTACCTGCGCCAGGGACACCTGTTTGCCAAACACCAAAAGTGGGGCGATTTTATCGCCGGCAAGCAGTGGGCGGTTTATTACGACGTCACCTATATCACCGACTGGTACAACGTATCCGGCGGCCTTGCTAGCGGCACTTACGCCCTGGGCACCGATGGCGGCATTACCGGTACCGGTCGCGCCGACAGCGCCGTTACCTGGCGCAAGCGCTGGGAGTTCGAAGCCGGAGAGTTTCAGGTAGGCCTGCAATATGCCGCACACGCTGCCGATCTGGAGATTCGGGTCACCGACTTTGCCGGACCCAACACGCTGCTGGAATGCCCGGTCGGTGACTGTGAATACGGCATCAACCACGGCATTTCCCTGACATACCGTGCGGATATCGGCGAGGGCCTGTTTGTAGGCATGGCTTACAACCGGGTGAAGATGGATATCGCCAGCCAGCACGGGCTCATTTACGACACCTCCGGGATTCGTCCGGTTTTGATCAGCGACGACACCGCGTTCAATGCCAGCAGCAACGACTGGACCACCGCATTCGGCGCCTATTACGGTAAAGGTGCGTATCAGAAGGGCTTATATGCGGCGCTGGTGGTCAACCGCTCCCAGAACAACGAGCTGGCACCTCCCGGCTCGGTCACCGGAATCACCAACTTCTTTGATGCCAAGGGTTCGGAAGCTTTCGTCAGCTACACCTGGGGCGCCCACAACTGCTACTCGCTCTACGGTGGCTACAACATCATGCTGTCCGACGATGCCGGTTTTGAAGCGGCACTGGTAGAAGACGACGAGTACCGCCTGGCCGAGTACTACATCGGCTTTCAATACCTGTGGAATGAGCGTGTCCGACTCTACTGGGAAAACGGCATCAATGACAGCAACGTGGTTGCGGCGCCGGTTATCGACGACTTTATGGCTGTCGGCATTCGAATCGACATCTGAAGCGCATCTGTTAGGCTTGCGGTCTGAGACGTCTCCCGATTGAGAGGAAACACATTTGGGTCGCATGATTCTGCTGGTGGCCGTCGGCATTTTTGCCTGGCTGGCACTGCAAAAGTTCAAATCCACCCCGCCCTCCCAGCGGCGCAAGCTGATTCTGCAGTGGACACTGATTGCACTGGCATTCGCCGCCGTTGTCCTCGCCATCAGCGGCCGCCTGCACTGGGTGGGCGCCGCAATTGCGGTGGTACTTCCGGTGCTGAACCGCCTGTGGCGGGTATTCGGCAAACATCTACCCTGGATAGCGCCGCTGATCGCCAAGCGAGCCCAGGCCCGCCAGAACCGGGAAAATACCCAAACACAACAACAAGAATCACAGCAGCACGAATCTCAGCAGAAGCCACCGCGGGAACCGCAGCTGACAGTCGCGGAAGCCCGGCAGATCCTGAGTGTTTCCGCCAGCGCCAGCCGGGAGGAAATCATCGGTGCCCATCGCAGGCTGATCCAGAAATTCCACCCGGACCGCGGTGGCAACGACTACCTGGCATCGCGAATCAATGCGGCAAAGGCACTGCTGCTGAAACAGCTGGATCATTGAACCTGCGCCCCGACCCGGGCAATCACTTGCGCAGCAACAGGTGCACGTAGCGGGCCAGCTGGCGGTAAGGGTCGACCCTGGAGTATTCGAGTTCTTTTTCCACAATGGCCGCGGGCGGCAGCTTGTCGCGCATTTCCGGTGTCATGAAGTCGTGAAAGCAGCGGATTCCGCTGTGTGCCACGACCGACAACCCGGCCTGCGCCACCCAGTTTAGTACCTCTTCAGGTAACAGTGGATTCTGCGGTGTCAGGCTGCCGGGGTGGCCGCTCCAGTCCCCGCTTGTGCGATTGCGATCCAACTGGCGCAGACAGCCCCGCTGCAACAGTCGAAATTCCAGCGCGCGGCGATTGTAGAAAGTCAGGGAGATATAACCACCGGGACGGGTACAGGCCGCCAGCGCCAATATCGCCGCTGCGGGTTGCACCAGCCACTCCAGTACCGCGTGACACAGGGTCAGATCGGCAACCGGCACCCGCTGGTCCTCGGCAAGGGATTGCAGCGGCAGCTGCAGAAGCGCTACCCGGTCCTCCAGATCGCGTTCTGCCACCTGCTCTTCGGCAAGGCCGAGCATGTCGGCAGAGATATCGGCAATCCACACGCGATGTCCGGCGCCTGCGAGGTCCAGCGCAAACTGCCCCTGGCCACCACCGGCATCCACGATCTTGAGGTACTCAGCGGCCGAAGCCGCGAGTACCGGCGCCAGATCGCGATTCAGCACCGCCAGGCGTATATCCCCTTTCAGACCGCCGTAAATACGCTTGCGGAAGCGGTGCGCCAGGTCGTCGAAATTGCGGTCGTTCATCGCCGGCGGTTTTCCACGATCTTGTCGGCCACCGCCCGATCCAGATCCACACCAAGGGATGCGGACAGTTTGATCAGGTACATCTGGATATCCGCCAGCTCCGCCGCCACTTCCGCGCCGGCATCCGACACCATCAGTTGCGCGATTTCGGCATCACTGCGCCATTGCAGGTGCCGGTGCAGTTCCGCCACCTCCACGCCCAGTGCCATGGCCAGGTTTTTGGGCGTGTGCAATTGCTGCCACCCCTTGTCCCGGGCGAGCCTGTCGAATTCCATCAGAATCCCGCAAACATCCACTTACTTGTCCCGCACCTGATCCAGCGAGCGCCCTTCTGCGGCGAGAATCACCTGCAGGGTACGGGAGCGGAATTCGCGCATATACAGTACCCAGATTACCAGCAGGTAGCCGAGGGTAAACAGCAGCGGGTGCAGGAACCAGCCCATCACCGCCATGGAAAAGTAGAAGGAGCGCAGGCCGTAGTTGTAGCTGTGCCCTGCCTGGTCGATGACCTTGGCGGCACTGATGGCGTAGCGCCGGCGTTCTTCCCGGCTCACATCTTCCTCATCCACCGCCGGCGCCGCCCCCAGCAGCACATTGGCAAATGAATACTGACGCAGGGACCAGGTGAAATTGAAGAAGGCAAAAATATAGATCAGGATCAGCACCATTACCTTGAGCTCGAACTGGGCAATGGTGGTGGTCTGGGCGAACGGCAGGCTGCTGAGTACCGCCACTGCCGCGGTATTGGAAGACAGCGCGGTTACCAGACCCGCAAGGATCAGTATGCTGGTGGACGCAAAAAAACCGATCACCCGTTCGAGATTGCTGAGGATAGCCGCATCCGGCATGCGCATATCCCGCTCCAGCATCCGCAGCATCCACTCCACCCGGTACCACTGCATCGAGGAAGCGAGGCACCAGGCGGTTTTGGCCTTTCGGCGGGCAAAGATCGTGTAGCCCGCCCAGGTCAGGCAGAAGCCTGCCAGGCTGGCAATATCCATCCAGTTCAACGGGATCCCCCTGTTCGTCTACATTTAGTGCGGTGATTCCGACAGCTGCGGAAAGTCCATGAATCGGGCGCTGACATAAGATTAACCGAGTCCGAGCGCGGTGCAGTTTCGCACCAGTGGCGCCAGTGTCAACACTCTCCTGTCAACCCTGTCTTTTCGCTGCCCCGGAGCGCTAAAATGGCCGCCGATTTGCCCGGACCACAGACTGGCTCCGGGCCCGCAATTGAGTGCGCAACCGAATTACTGGAGCTGTCCTTTGAGCAACGTACACCCCGCCTTCGAGCCCATCACCAGTGCCGAGATCGAATCCCTCGGCGTGCGGGTAGAAGAATACCGCCATCGCCATACCGGCGCCCAGCACCTGCACATTGCCGCCGACAACCCCGAAAACGTGTTCCTGGTTGCCCTGCGCACAGTGCCCCAGGACTCCACCGGCGTCGCCCATATACTCGAGCATACCGCGCTCTGCGGCAGTGACAAATACCCGGTGCGCGATCCTTTCTTCATGATGATCCGGCGTTCCCTGAACACATTTATGAATGCCTTCACCAGTTCCGACTGGACCGCCTACCCGTTCGCCAGCCAGAACCGCAAGGATTTCGACAACCTGCTCGACGTCTATCTGGACGCGGTATTCTTTGCCCGCCTGGACCCACTGGACTTTGCTCAGGAAGGCCACCGGCTGGAGTTCGCGGAACCGGAAAACCCGGAGAGCGAGCTGGTATTCAAGGGCGTGGTCTTCAATGAGATGAAGGGTGCCATGAGTTCGGTGACCTCGCGCCTGTGGCAATCCCTGAGCAAATACCTGTTCCCCACCACCACTTACCACTTCAACTCCGGTGGCGAGCCGTCGGATATCCCCGAACTCACCTACGAGCAGCTGGTCAGCTTCTACCGCAGCCACTACCACCCCAGCAATGCAATTTTCATGACGTTCGGCAATATCGATGCCGCCGAACACCAGGCAGTGTTTGAAGAGAAAGCCCTGCATAAATTTGACGAGCTGCAGAAAACCATCGCTGTAGGCCGCGAAAAGCGCTACCTGTCACCGGTGCGGGTAGAGGAAAAGTACCCGCTGCCCGCGGAAGAGGAGCAGGCAGAGAAAACCCATATCGTTCTCGGCTGGCTTCTGGGCGATGTCACCGACCTGGAAGAGGCGCTCACCGCGCACCTGCTGTCCGGGGTACTGCTGGACAACAGCGCCTCGCCGCTGATGAAGCTGCTGGAAACCACCGACCTCGGCCACTCGCCCTCCCCGCTCTGCGGCCTCGACGACTCGCAGCGTGAGCTGGTGTTCGTGTGCGGTATCGAAGGCAGCGAGCGCGAGCGCGCCGACGAGCTGGAGCAGCAGGTACTCAAGGTGCTCGAGGACGTGGCGGAAAACGGCGTGCCCTACGAGCAGGTCGCGGCAGCGCTACACCAGCTGGAACTGCAGCAGCGGGAAATTGGCGGCGACGGTTTCCCCTACGGCCTGCAACTGATTCTCACCGCACTCACCGGCGCTACCCACCGCGGCGATGCCATCGGCCTGCTGAATATCGACAGCACCCTGGAAAAGCTCCGGGAGCAGATCAAGGACCCGAAATTCATTGCCAACACCGCGCGCAAACTGTTGCTGGACAACCAGCACCGCGTGCGCCTGGTGCTGTCACCGGATACCGAACTGGCCAGCCGCGACGAGCAGGCGGAAAAAACCCGCCTCGCCGAGATCAAGGGCTCCCTGACTGACGGCGAACGGCAGCAGATCATCCAGACCGCAAAAGCGCTGGCGGAGCGTCAGCAGCGCAAGGACGACGAGTCCATCCTACCCAAGGTCGGGGTGGAGGACATTCCGCCGGAACTGCCGAAGGTCGAGGGGGAAACCGTCGCCGTGGCCAGCAGCAAGGCAACCCGCTACAGCGCCGGCACCAACGGCCTGGTGTACCAGCAACTGGTTACCACCCTGCCGGAATTTACCGAGGAAGAGCGCCAGCTGCTGCCCTATTACTGCCAGTCCCTGTGTGAACTGGGCCTGGGCGACAAGGATTACCTGGCGGTGCAGCAATGGCAGGCGGCCGTGGCCGGCTCCATCCACGGGTTTACCAGCCACCGCACGGAACTCGACAACCTGCAAAACCAGTCCGGCCACTTTATCCTGTCCGGCAAGGCCCTGGCGGCAAACCAGGCGGCACTGACCGAACTGATGCAGGCCACCGTGGAACAGGTACGCTTCGACGAACTGCCCCGCATCAAGGAACTGCTTCTACAAACCCTGGCGCGGCGCGAGCAGTCGGTGGTCGGCAGCGGGCACGCACTCGCCATGGCTGCCGCCAGCGCCGGCTTCAACCGTGCCGCCGCCGATGGCCACGAGTCCGGAGGCCTGCAGGGCCTGCGCCAGCTCAAGGCACTGGTGCGCACCCTCGACAGCAACGAGGGGCTGGAAACCCTGGCCGGCAAATTTGCCGCGATTCACCAGAAAATTGTCAGCTGTGAGCGCCAGTTCCTGCTGATTGGCGAAGACGACAAGCTGTCTGATTTCACCGCGGCCCTGCAACCGCTGGCGAACACCGGCAACCTCGCTCCCGCCAGTCCCACAGCGCCGTTCGAGCCCCGCAAGGTACAGGAAGTCTGGGTGGCCAACAGCCAGGTCAACTTCTGCGCCAAGGCCTACCCCACCGTGCCCATGTCACACCCGGATGCCGCGCCACTGGCAGTGCTTGGCGGTTTCCTGCGCAACGGCTACCTGCACCGCACCATTCGCGAACAGGGTGGCGCCTACGGCGGTGGTGCCAGTCACGATGGCAATATCGGCGCATTCCGCTTCTATTCCTATCGCGACCCGCGCATGGCGGAAACACTGAAAGATTTCGACGATTCCATCGACTGGCTGCTGGGCAGCGGGCACGAGGAATCCCAGGTCGAGGAAGCGATCCTCGGTGTCGTCGGCGGCATGGACAAACCTGGCTCACCGGCCGGCGAGGCGAAAAAGGCCTTCCACTCCGCGCTGTACGGCCGCACCCACGAGGTGCGCCAGGCATTTCGCCGCAAGGTGACCGAAGTCACGTTGCAGGATCTGCAACGGGTGGGCAAAACCTACCTGCAACCGGAGAAGGCGAACACCGCGGTGGTCACCGGCAGTCAGGGCCGCGAGGCCGGCGTCGCGCTGGACCTGCACGAAGAAAAACTGTGAGCGGGCGGTAAGCGGGAACAGTAACGTGAGCAAGAAAGACGATATTTTTGCCAGGCCGCTGGGTGACGTCGCCGGCTTCACTTTCGACCAGTCGGTAGTGGAAGTTTTCCCGGACATGATCCAGCGCTCGGTGCCGGGGTACAGCACCATCGTGGCAATGATCGGCACCCTCGCCGAGCGCTTCGCCCAGGCCGGCAGCCGCTGCTACGACCTCGGTTGCTCCCTGGGTGCGGCAACCCTGGCGATGCGCCACCGGATACCCGCGGCCGACTGCGAGATCATCGCGGTGGACAATTCCCAGGCCATGATCGATCGCGCCCGCACGGTGATTGCCGCCGACAGCGGTCAGCTGCCGGTGCAACTGGTCTGCGACAATCTGCAGAATGTGGATATCAAAGATGCTTCCGTGGTGGTGCTGAATTTCACTCTGCAGTTCATCCCCACCGCGGAACGACGGGATATCCTGCAGAAGATTTACGCGGGTCTGCGCCCCGGAGGTGTGCTGATCCTGTCGGAGAAAGTGGCGTTTTCCGACAGCGACCACCAGGAGCTGATGATCGACCTGCACCACGCCTTCAAGGCCGCCAACGGTTACAGTGCGCTGGAGATCGCGCAAAAGCGCAGCGCGCTGGAAAACGTGCTGATCCCCGAGACCCTGTTCGACCACCGCGAGCGCCTCAAGTCTGTGGGGTTCAGCAGTGTTGACGTCTGGTTCCAGTGCTTCAATTTTGCCTCCATGATCGCCATCAAACAGCGCGACAGCTGAACCGGTTAACCTTACCCCATGATCGACTACACCCAGCTCTATGCGGGCCTGCATCACATTCCCGAGCTGCGGCCCTGGCTCACCAGCCTGCCGCAGCAGATAGCCCAGGGACTGGATCCCCAGCGCTGGGGGGAACTTCCGGAATGGGAAGCGGTGCTGGCGGGACTGCCGGACCTCACCCCCTCTTCCGTCACCTTTGACAGCGAAGTGCGCGCCGGAAATACCGACGACGCCACCCCGGCGCAGCGCCAGCAACTGGAAGCCCAGCTGCGCAAACTGCACCCCTGGCGCAAGGGCCCCTGGAACCTGTTCGATGTTTTCATCGACACCGAGTGGCGCTCGGACTGGAAGTGGGATCGCGTGTCGCCACACCTGGCGCCGCTGCAAAACCGGCTGGTGCTCGACGTCGGCTGCGGCAGCGGTTACCACTGCTGGCGCCAGTACGGAGCCGGTGCACGCCGCGTGGTTGGCATAGATCCTTCGGCGAAATTTGTCGCCCAGTTTTACGCATCAAAAAAATATCTCGGTATGCACCGGCCGGTGGATGTACTGCCGCTGGGTATCGAGGCGCTACCGCCGCAACTGCAGGCGTTCGACACCACCTTTTCCATGGGTGTGCTGTATCACCGCCGCTCGCCACTGGATCACCTGCGGGAACTGCGGGAAACCCTGCGCCCCGGCGGCCAGCTGGTGCTGGAGACCCTGGTGATCGACGGCGATCCGGGGGAGTGTCTGGTGCCCGAGGGCCGCTACGCCAAAATGCGCAATGTGTGGTTCTTCCCCACCACCGCCACACTGGAGAGCTGGCTGCGCAAGGTGGGATTCGTCGAGCCCCGCACCGTGGACCTGGATCGCACCAGCCTCGAGGAACAGCGCAGTACCGACTGGATGCGCTTCGAGTCACTGGTGGATTTCCTCGACCCGGCAGATCACCGCAAAACTCTCGAGGGGCACCCCGCACCGCTGAGGGCGACACTGGTAGCCACGGCACCCTGACCAAAGTTGCCCGATTATTCGCAACATTCCCTCTGTCTGCCGCGCCCTGTGTAGTTGTTTGTTGCACGGGGCATGAGTCCAACCAAATAAAATCTCGATTTCCCGCCCCCTTCTTGCACCGGCTGGCGGCATCGGCGAAGTTGTCGGCCGCTGCCCGCCAACGGCCTCCCGACCCGCACACGGCCAGCGGTTACATACTATAAAACTACACTTACGGCAGTCGCGTCGCCCCTGGGGCAACGGGTCCAACTGCCAATGACGAGAGATTTCACAAGCCTGCTATGAGCATCAGCATTTTTGAGTTGTTCAAGATCGGCGTCGGCCCATCCAGCTCCCACACCGTCGGCCCCATGGTTGCGGCAAAACAGTTCATATCCGATCTGACCGCCCGTGGAGAATTACCGCAAACCGATCGCGTGGAGGTGCACCTGTACGGCTCCCTCGCGCTCACCGGGGTCGGCCACGGCACCGATATGGCGGTACTGATGGGATTGCTGGGCGAAGCCCCGGACACCATTGATGTCAACACCATCGAGGACAAGCTGGCTGATATCGCCGCGCAGCAGTGCCTGGCGCTGGGTGGCTCCCACTCGGTGCAGTTCGAGCAGGAGCGCGACCTGCTGTTTCACAAGGAAGAATTTCTGCCACAGCACTCCAACGGCATGACCTGCCGCGCATTCGCCGGAGACAACCTGTTGTTTGAACGCAGCTATTTCTCCATTGGCGGCGGCTTCGTACTGTCGGAAGAGGACTTCAAGCACAAGGAAGAAATTGCCACGGTTCTGCCCTACGACTTCAGCTCCGCCCAGGAACTGATGGAAATCTGCGAACAGCGCGGCTGGACCATCGCCGAGCTCGCGATGGAAAACGAAAAGGCGTTCCGCAGCGAACAGGAAATCAAGGCTGGCCTGTGGCAGATCTGGGAGGTAATGGAAGCCTCCATCGAGCGCGGCTGCCATCAGCGCGGCGTGCTACCCGGAGGCCTCGGGGTGCGCCGACGCGCAGAAGAACACTACCGGGAACTCAGCAAGCAGACCGAAGAAGAGCGCCGTCAGGGCCTGGCGATCCTCGACTGGGTGAGCCTGTTCGCCCTTGCGGTAAACGAGGAAAACGCCGCGCGCGGTCGTATCGTCACCGCCCCAACCAACGGCGCTGCCGGGGTGATCCCCGCCACCGTTGCCTACTATGTGCGCTTTGTGCACGACCCGGCAATCCACGGCGACCTCAAGGACCAGGTAGTGGAATTCCTGCTGACCGCCGGTGCCATCGGCATGCTGTTCAAGAAAAACGCGTCCATTTCCGCCGCCGAAGTGGGCTGCCAGGGTGAGATCGGCGTCGCGTGCTCCATGGCATCCGCGGGGCTCGCCGCGGTCCAGGGCGGCAGCAACCAGCAGATCGAAAACGCCGCGGAGATCGGCATGGAGCACAACCTGGGGCTCACCTGCGACCCCATCGGGGGACTGGTGCAGGTGCCCTGCATCGAGCGCAATACCATGGGCGCAGTGAAGGCGATCAATGCCGCGCGCCTGGCCCTGCGTGGAACCGGCGCGCATATCGTGCCCCTGGACAGCGTGATCGAAACCATGCGCCAGACCGGTATCGATATGCAGAGCAAGTACAAGGAAACGTCCCTCGGCGGCCTTGCCGTAAACGCGGTGAACTGCTGATCTCGCACACCTTCAGCCCGGCACCCCGTGCCGGGTATAGATATCGAAACGCCCGGACTTGCCCTCCAGGGACAGGCTGGGTTTGGTATCCGCCAGATAGGGCGCCAGCCGCGGTCGCTTGACCACGGTGCGGTAATAACAGGCGGCGCGCGCCGGCGCCAACAGCTGGTTCGCGTCCTCGTCCGCCCCCACCAGCTGGTGGAACGCCACCATTTCTTTTTTCACCTTGGCGCTTTTGTCGCGACTGGGGAACATCGGATCCAGAAAAACCACCGGCAGCGATTCTTCCGGCTGCGCCGCCAGCCAGCCCGCGGCACTGCCCACCCGCTCTTCCAGCACCAGGCGCTTGGCAATCGGTGCCAGCTCCCGGTCCTCCAGCGCAGCTTCCTGCAGCCGCCGCAAGCCATCCTCCAGTAATGCATAGACCACAGGGTTGCGCTCCAGCATGCGCACACTGCAACCGAGTGAGGCCAGCACAAACGCGTCCCGCCCCAGCCCGGCGGTGGCATCTATAACCTGCGGGTAGAAGCCACCGCGAATACCCACCGCCTTGGCGACCTGCTGCCCCTTGCCGCCGCCGAACTTGCGTCGGTGGGCAGCAGCGCCGCTGACAAAATCCACCAGTACCGGACCCGGCGCCTTGCGACCGGTAGCGCAGAGCTGCAATGCGGGACCGAACTCCAGCACAAACGGGAATTCCTCGATGTCTTTTGGTGAAGCACTACCCAGAAATGGCAGCGCCAGGCTGGCGGCAAGCGCCTCAGCGCTCGGATTGAATTCGGCTTGCGCGGCGGTGACGGCCAACTGCATGGGGAAATTTCCGCTGAAAAGCGCTGAATTTACCCGGCCTGACTCAACCAATCCAGTGCCGGCTGCAATTCGCTACCGCGAAACGGGCGCACTTCCGCCGCAACGAAATGGTTGAGCAATTGCGGCATAAAACGCAACAGGGTGTTGTCAGAGAGGATTGCAATCTTGTGCAGCTGGCGATGCTGATTGCGAATAAACACGCAGTGGGAAACCAGATCGGCGAAACTCTGCCAACCGGTGAAATGGCGGGCGTCGATCAGCAACCCCTGGAGACCACCCTGCTGGCTAATCACCGGGTCCACCTGCGCGGCAAGCGCGCGAAACTCGGCGGGGTTCACATGCGCAACCGGCCGGATCTCGAGGATATCGTGATTGTGATGCCAGCAGTGCTCGATCATGGCCGCGTAACCAGTACAACTACTACACATTAAGCTTAGAAAACAAAAAGGCCGCGAACCAGTCGCGGCCTTTTGGCTTGCGCAAATGTGCGCTTCCAGTGAGACGCAGTTACTGCTGCGGCTCGTCCTCGGTTGTGGAATCTTCACCCTTGAGTTTGTCCATCGCGTCTTCGGCGGCATCTTTAGTGGCCTCACCGGCGTCCTCGATGGCATCCCCGGCTTTTTTCGCCGCATCTTCGATGACGTCACCGGCCTCAGAAGCCGCTTCCTTGGTCTCATCCAACAGGCTGTCGGACGTTTGTGGCTCACCGGTATCCGGCGTTTCCGGCGCTACGTCGTCGCTCTCCTGTGGCATGGTCGGATCCGAATCCATGTCCGGCGGTGTAGTGGTATCCGGCATGGAATCGTCCATGCTTTCGCTCTTGGGCTGCTCCATCTGGTCGTATTGATCATCGACCGCCTTGTCGGATTTCTGCGACATGAAGTAGCCGATGATGAGCAGTAAGATAATCAGTGGTAACAGTAGTTTTTTCATAAACCCAATGACCCCTGGTGGTTGCAGTAAATGTGTCGGAGCAAGACCCGTGCGGGCGGCATCCAGTTCCGGCGAATGTGCCCTTGCGGATCAACCCGGTCGGGCACAGCTTGCAGAGACTTGATGTGCAGCACCAAACTGCCCAGGTCTCGCCGTTGGAGCCACAGCATTCTTCACAGCATGTGTTTCTACGGAAGAAGTCAGCGCCAATACTGATAAGAATAATCTTCAATTGCCGCACTTCAAGGAACATTATTCCCAATTTACAGTGTTTATGGTTGTATCAGTGCCACTTTTTATTAGGTTGAGATCTATATGAGCTTCTCAGCCCTGGCTTTCAGGCTGTAGATAGGCCAGCAGCGATGCCGCGTCAGCACCGGCCATTACGCCCTGGCAACTGGCGATCTGCAGCCGCCCATCGGTATCGGTTTCCGCAAACAGCAGGTACTGCTCACCGCGCACCAACTTGCGGTCGCAGGCATCCAGTGTGATCCGGAATGCCACCAGCTCACCCTGCTCGCCCTTCCATACTTTCTGTGCGACACCGGAATAAACGTACCCCAGGATTGCTACCATGCCTGGCTCCGAGAGCGCGTTGTCCACCATCCGGTGCACACCGGTAATCTTGACCTGCGCCACCCACTCGGCGTGTTCGAACTGGCGAGCCACGTCACTGTCGTCAATGCGCTCGTAGACCTTTTGAAAATCCTCGTCACCGCTATTGCGCCCCGCCACCCGTGGGGCTTCCGACACGGGCATCGCTTTGTCGTCGGCACTGTCGTCGACGTTGTTGCCGGCCAGCGCTGCTGTCGTACTGACAAGGCATGCAATAACGGTCACCGCCAGGCGCAACGCCAGCTTCTCGATCGTGACACTAACCGAACCCAGTCTTTCCATGGCTTGTCTTGCGTACATCTCCTACTCCCTGGCGTGTTTTTATCGGGCAATAAAAAAGGGCGCCGAAGCGCCCTCTTATCTTGCTACTGCAGCGGTAGCAATTCCAGCTCAACCCGACGGTTGGCCTGACGGCCGGCGTCGGAGTCATTGGAAGCGATGGGGTAACGTTCACCGTAACCTACCGCCTGCACGCGACCGGCAGCCACTTCACGCTGGGCGAAGAAATTGGCGACAGACTGGGCGCGACGCTCAGACAGGTTCTGGTTGGTAACATCGGAACCAGTGCTGTCGGTGTGACCGCTGACGCGAATCGCTGTTTTGTCGAATTCGTTCAGTACCAGCACCACGGAGTCCAGCGTGTCGTAGAAATCGCTACGGATTTCATAGCGGTTGGTGGCAAAGGTAATGTTGCCCGGCATGATCAGGCGGATATTGTCGCCTTCACGCTGCACCCGCACACCAGTGCCTTCGAGACGCTGGCGCAGGGCCATTTCCTGGCGGTCCATGTAATAACCGATACCACCGCCAATGGCCGCACCACCGAGAGCACCGGTAATGGCCCCCTTCTTGCGGTCCTTTTTGCTGGCAGTTGCGGCGCCGATGATGGCACCAGCGACTGCCCCAGCACCAGCGCCCTTGGCGGCGTTGCTGGTTTTGCTCTCCTGGGTGTACGGGTCGAGGGTGGTACAACCTACCAGCGAACCCAGAGCAAGAATGGCTACCCATTTTTTCATTGAAGCTTCTCCTAACGCTTGTACTTATGACGGGTGAGAATTCGGCCAACCCCCGGTCTACCGAAAGTGGTATCTGGGGTCGATGCACGCAGTATCACAGGCAATTCCTGACTGGAAGCTGAACCGTGCTCGCCATGGCCGGGAAGACTATTCGGAAAGTGTGATCAGGTCTACCGTTCAGCTCGCATTTTGACGCCTCGATCAAGTTCGGTCTCTCGGCCGATCCGGCCTGTCAGCGTCGCGAAAGCCTGCTGTAATTGCGTGTAATTTGGTCGTCCACAAGATCTGTGGATAACTCTGTGCATGATTCTGTAAAACCGGACCGCAAGCGGCGACAACACTGGCCCCCAGCATTTTGCGCACTTTTTGACCCCTTTATAATAAAGCTTTTAAATCAATAGGTTAGCGACTTTTTTGCGCGCAGCGTACCAATTCCCGAAGTGGCCAGCGCCACGAAAAATTGTGCCGGGAACATGTGGAAAAAAACTTGTCAAGGCTTGACTTGCAGCGGATCAATCAAAAATCCGGCGGCGTTTGCCGTCGACAAAAGGAAGCGTGCGCCAATGTCGCAAGGGGTGCAGAAAGGGAGGAATGCGCGGGTGGCAGCGAACAAAAATTACGCCGGGTTATCCCCGGCGTACCAGCCACCCAGCCCGCAGGTTAATAGTGCGGCGGCTTTTCATCCCCGGGACTTGCACCCTTGTGCATCTCGAAAATCAGGTCCTGGTATTTGCCCGACACTTCTCGCAAGCGGTTCATCAGCGCGCGGATCTGCGCATCCTGCGATGCAATCTGGTCATTCAGCTGCGCCAGGGTATCCTCCTGAAACGCCAACCGGGTTTCCAGTTCATCCACCCGCGCCGCCAGCTCGGTATTGCTTTCACTCATTAGTACAACCTCAATGTCGAAAACCGGAGATCAGAGCAAACGGCAAAGGCAGTTCACCAGCCCCACCGCGCGCTGGTCCATAAACAGGCTCTGCCCCATGCGGGAGGTGGCGTAGCCAAAGCCGATACCCGCTGCAGGATCCGCAAAACCGATACTGCCGCCGGCACCGGGATGGCCGAAACCGGCAGCGCTGCCGAAGTGCAGATCCTCAGCATTACCGGAGAGTATGAATCCGCAGCCGAACGCCACATCCGCCTGCAGAATACGATCCTGTGCCCTGCTCTGCTCGGTGGTCGCGTCCGCCAGTACTGTGGCGGGTAACAATGAGGGCGTGTCCGCTGACAGGTCTCCATATATGGTGGCCAGATCCCGCGCACTGAAGTGCCCGTTGGCAGCGGGGATCAAAGCGCTGCGCCACTCGTCGCCATTGGTCCCCATCATCAGGGTTACCGGGTTGGTAAATGCGGTGGCCACCGCGCCCTGGCGATCCTGTTTGATGGAGCGACCGATTGCGTTATCGCGCAGTTCCGGCAACGGCTTTTTCAGCGGCCCCACATCGGCAACCGAGGAGGAACGGTGGCCAACTGCACCGAAACCGCCATCCAGTGACAGCGGTTCCGCAATCAGCCGGCGATACAGTGTCATCAGCGGTTCGCCACTGGCTTTCTCTATCAGTCCCCCCAGGGTCCAACCGTAAAGAAACGGGGAATAGCCCTGTGCCGAGCCCGGCTGCCACCAGGGCTCCGTCGCCGCCACCTGCTGCAGGGCAGCCTGCCAGTCATAGATCAGGCTGTCGGCCACCCGTTCGCGAAAGGCGATGACACCGGAGCGGTGGCACAGGAGCTGACGGGCGGTGATTTCCGCTTTGCCGGCAGCGGCAAACTCGGGCCAGTAGTCCGCCACGGGCCGGTCCAGGTCGAGGTTGCCTGCGGCCACCTGCTGCAGTGCCAGCAGCGCCAGCACCCCTTTGGACGACGAGAACACATTGACCAGGGTGTCTTCCTCGAAGGCCCGCTCGCCCCCCCGGTCCGCACTGCCGGCCCACAGGGATGCCACCACTTCTCCGTGCTGGATCGCACAGAAAGCGGCGCCCACGTCGCCGTGTTCGCGAAAATTGGTGGCAAATGCGTCGTACAGCGCCTCGAATCCGGGCGCGCAATATCCCTGAATATCCATTGATCTCGACTACCTGTGGCAAGGATGGGTGTCAGCGGTGGGCGGCAAGAGTAATGACTTCCCGGGGCTGGCGCAAACCCCACCCTGGGGCTCAATCCGCGGAGGTGGGCTCAAAATCTTCCAGCCGGTAGCCGCAGTGCTTGCAGAACTCGGAATCCGCGTCGTGTCCGGCGCGGCCGCAGTTGGCACAGCGGGCCAGAGTCTTCTCCTTGCCCAGCTCGTGGGCGAGCTCGGCAGTCACAATGCCCGTGGGCACCGCGATGATGGAGTAGCCGATCAGCATGGTCATGGAGGCAATGGTCTGTCCCAGGACGGTGTGTGGAGTAATGTCGCCGAAGCCGACGGTGGTGATGGTGACGATGGTCCAGTAAATACTGGTGGGGATACTGGTAAAGCCGTGCTTTGGCCCTTCCACCAGAAACATGATGGAGCCGAAAATGATGCACAGCACCAGCACGCTTGCATAAAACACCAAAATCTTGCGGCGCGCCTGCCACAGGGAACGCATCAACAGGTTGGCGTCGCTCAGGTAGCGCACCAGCTTGAGCACCCGGAACACCCGCAATACCCGCAACAGTCGGATCACCATCAGGTAGGTGGCGCCGGTAAAGATCAGCGCGAGGTAACTGGGCAGGATCGCCAGCAGGTCCACAATGCCGTAGAAGCTGAAAATATAGGCCTTGCGGTCCGTCGCGCAGTAAATCCGGGTCAGGTATTCCACGGTAAACAACGCGGTAAAAATCCATTCGAGGGTAATGAACAGCTCGCCATGGCGCACGGACCAGCTCTCGATGGAGGCCAACATCACCAGTGCCACACTCAGCAGGATGGTCCAGATCAAAATCACATCGAAGTTCTTTCCCGCCGGTGTGTCGGTGCCGAAAATCACCTCGTTGAGCAGCTTCCTGGTGCCAGTCAATGCCATGCAATCTGATCCTGATTTGTTTCCCTAAGGCTGGTATGAGCCCCGGCGACATTCGCGGTCCGACCGGGGAGCATGCAATGCAGTGGCACACATTCTAGCCGAGCCCTAGCGGGAGATTAAGTGCCACGATGCGCTGCCGACGCATTAACAGTCGCCGGGGATTTCGCTATCCTTGCGCCCTCTTCAATTATGAGCCACAGATCCACCGGCTATCAGGAACTCCCATGCGCGAAAAGAACCGCCTCGTCTACTCCACCGACCGCGGCCGAATCAAAGAGGAACCGCGGGCGGAAACCCGCCACAGCGGTGATGGCATCGTGCGTATCCAGCGGGAGACCAACGGGCGCAAAGGCAAGGGCGTGACCTGCGTGCGCGGACTGGAGGGAAGCGACAGCGAACTGAAGCTGATACTGGCGGAACTCAAAAAGCGCTGTGGTTGTGGCGGCACCCTGAAGGACGGTGTTATCGAAATCCAGGGTGACAAGCGCAGCGAGATCAAGACAGCACTGGAAGCAAAGAATCTGAAAGTGAAACTGGCCGGCGGCTGACCGGCCAGAGCCGGTTACGAGAGCACGCCGGCAAGGCGCAACGGCCTGATGTTGCGCCGCCTTTCTTCCGCCAGGCACAGCTCCAGCAACTCAGCCAGCACCTGCTGGTAGCACTCCACAACCAGCGCGCAGACGTGCTTGCAGCGGAGCTCGACCGCCTGCAGGCGACCGCGTTCATCCCGCGCTTGCTGCCCATCCAGAAACGACCGCGACTCGGAAAATACCGCAACGCGCTGCGCAAGCGCGGCGCCCATGGCCTCGCCGTGATCCTCTACCAGGGCCAGCAATTGGTCGATCTGCTTCAGGATAAGCGCCGTATATTTCTGCAGCAGCTGCTCCGGTATTTTTTCTTCCGCCATCTGCTCTATCGCCTCACTGACGAGGTCGCCGTACTGCTCCAGGGACGCGAGGGGCTCCCGCAGGCGGTCGAATGCGGCAAGCTGCGACAGCAGTTCCTGACTGCGGCTGTGCTCGGATACATCCAGTGTCTCCAGCGCCTTCAATATCCGCTGGTAGAACATCTGCCATATCCTGTGGCGTTGCTGCTGGCATTCCTTGAGTCGCTCGCGATTGTCCCGTCGGGACTCGTCGGCGGCTGCTGGTGTGACGCCACTGAGGTGGTATTTGCCCGGATCCACCTTGCAGTTGCTGCGCAACAGCGCGGCGCCCAGCTGGATACGGGAAGCGGCCAACTGCAGGGTGGCATGGCGCTGCTCCTGCTCCCGCAGGTCCACCAGACGGCTGCGCAGCCAGTCCACGGTCTGCTGCAGGTCCATTTGTTGCAATTCCTCATGGGCCGGCACTTTGAGCGCAAGCAGTTCCCGCGGCATGACCCGGTTGAAATACTCCGCCAGTACCCCCTGCGCCTGTTCCACCTCTTTGTTGGCGGTCATCAACAGGTGGTTGTCTACCGCACGACAATGCTCATCGACCCCCAAGCGGCTGACACGACTACTCAGTTCGCGGAACTCCGCAAACAGCTTGGCCAGGCTGAAATCGCTGCGGGCCAACATCGACGGCAGCTGGCGCTCTTCCATTTCTGCCACCCGGCTGTGGTTGGCGGGCTCAGCGGGGTTCCAAACATCGGAATCCTCATCCATCGCCAGTTCGATGCTGGAACGAGTTTCAGAATCCAGATTGCGATACAGCCAGCCCACCGCGGCGGGATAGTCGCTCAAGCGCTTACCCATCAGCTGCGCTTCGCGATTGATTTCACTGGTAACCAGATCCGCGTGGACCAGCTGGTGCCAGCGGGCGGCGAATCCGGCACAGGCATCGCTGCCAAGCACGCTCGCCGCAATCCCATCAGCGCGCCGCTCGAGCAGGGTTCCCAGCCCCTTGCTCAGCCCCCGATGCAGCCCGTGCAGGCGTTCGATCACCGGCACCAGCGCAAGGCCGGACATTGCAAGCAACTTGTGCAGGGCGCGCGCCGGCCCCTTCGCTTCGCCACCGGCAGACACCACGGTACTCTCACTCTCCAGCGCTTCCTGCATGGCCTGCAGTCGCTGCTGCGGCACCAGCTGCAACCAGCTGGCGACCCGAATCAGGCGAGTCTGGTGGAACGACAGAGCACGCGCGATAAGTGCCAGGTTATCGCCCCCGTTCAACGTGGCAGCTGCGGACAGGCCGAGGGAGAGGGTGACTTCGCCGCGCCAGTGCGCAACAAAACCCTCGCTGCGCGCCAGGGTATCCGCCCCCGGATTGGCCTGCACCGCCGTGGGGACAACCCCGTCAAGCTTGCCTTTAAGTATTTCCAGCAGCAGGAACAGCCCCGGTGCGTCGGCCTTGCCCAGGGAAATCCCCGGACTGCCGGAATCGCGACGGGCGCGGTAATAAGGAATCAGGAACAGTGCGGCAAACAACCCCAGCAGAAGCAGTGTCAAACCGCTGCCGATCAGGGTGCCAGCGCCCAGGGACCCGGCCATAACCGCCTCGGGAATACGCCACAGGGCGAGGCACGCCTGGTAAACACAGAATACGGCGAGTGACAGGAACACCAGGGGTACGAGGCAGGCCGCCGGCAGTGCCGCGAGCAGGCGCGCGCGCTCGGCGGCAGAGGGGCCGCCTGCCCCACTGCGGTCATCCTCAAACAGCGCGGCCAGTTGCTCCCGCGCGCGCGCAGTCGAGGCCGCCTCGGCTGCCGGCTTTTTGTGATCTACCTGTGTCGGGTTTGCCGGTGCCTGCTTTTCCGGCGCTGCCGGCTTATCCTGCTGCTCGCGCCTGGCGCTCTCCTCAACCACAGCGGGGGACGACGCCACCACCTTCGCAGGTGCCTCTTTGCGCTCGCGACGCTGCTGGGCAAATTGCATGCGCGCCAACAGCGCGCGGTTGTCGAACTTGCCCGCCGGGTGCACTTCGATCTTGAGTCCAATCTGCTGCAGCTGGGTGCGGTATTGCACCACCTGTCCCGGTGACAGCTGATCCTTGATTACCCACCCCTTCAGTAACAACCGGCGCGCCTGTTGCGCCGAAATCGAGAAGGTACTGGTTACCTGCGCCAGAACCTCTCCCGGTTCCTTGGCGCGCAGTGTTTTACCTGCGGAAACAATCTGAAACTTTTGCTGGCCCGACATGGTTTGCCCCCAAAATCCCTTTAACCCCAATTTGCTCCGCGCCCGGTGTCCGAGCGCGGTCTGCCGGAAGATTAAAATATTCCTCTAGCGCTGATTGCGCACTGGTTCTCAGGTAATTTGGACGGGCGTAACACCTTGCCGGATTATCAACCGGGTTCACAGCTGGCGAGAGAACAGGGTCTCAATAGGAGATTCCCCCTCTCCGCTTGCCGGTCGCGGTCATTGGTCCGGCCACACCATCAGCAGCACCTGTCCCGCCAGCGCCTCCAGGGTCAGGCCGCGCCGGCGGGGCTTGAACCAACTGTGACTGTGGACCAGGGCCCCCAGTAACAGCTTGCGCGCAAGCTGCGAATCCGCGATACCGACGCCGGCGGGGCGCCGTTGCAACGCTGCGATCCAGATGGATTCGTAGTGTTCGCGTTCGTCCAGCACCCGCCGCTGGCTTTCCGCCGACAGGCTGCGCCACTCACTCACCAGAATCGGAAACCCCGGTACCGCAAGGCCGTGAATCGCTTCCAGTTCACAGCGGATACAGGCCAGCAGGCGTGCCTGTGGACTCTCCTGCGCCGCAGCCGCCATGCGCGCCGTCGCCACCCGGGAAACTTCCAGCATCACCTGGCACAGCAGCTCTTCCTTGTTGCGAAAGTGGTGGAAAATACTGCCAGACAAAATGCCCACCTCCGCGGCAATATCCCGCACCGTGGTCTGGGCAAAGCCTTTCTCCTGAAACAGGCGCGCCGCCGCGTGTAACAGGCGCCCGCGGGGACCATCCGGATCGCTGACTTCGCCGGTGGCCACCAGGCCCGCCACCAGCTTGCGCTCACTGGCGGTACCCTTTCGCGCCTTGGCGCTGGCCTCGTTCATCACTGCTTTTTTCACGGATTCACTGTTCAAAGACTTCCCCACTTGCCATTCGCGCCGGTTCGCTTGACAACCCGGTTGATAACCAAGCGCTTGCTTGGTAGCGTAGAGCGCATTATTTACAGAGGCGGCAGACCGTGCAACCCATTGGCTCCGATATCAACACCCAGGGCGAAGAGTTCCATCACAATCGTGCCGCCATGGAGCGGGCCCTCGCCGGTTTTCGCCAGGCACAGCAAAAGGTGGTCGACGCGGAGCAGGCCAAGGCCGAGCGCTACCATCAATGCAACCTGCTGTTGCCGCGGGAGCGGCTGAGCCACCTGCTCGACCCGGGCACACCGTTTATCGAACTCTGCGCACTGGCGGGCTACAAACTCTACGACGACCGCGATGGCACCGGCGCCGGCGGCGGCGCCATCTGCGGAATCGGTACCGTCAGCGGCCGCCGCTGCCTGGTGCGGGTGGACAATTACGCGGTCAAGGGCGGCACCATCTCCCCGGCGGGCATGGACAAGGCCCTGCGTATCCAGCAGGTTGCCCTGGAAAACCGCCTGCCACTGGTGACCCTGGCCCAGAGCGGCGGCGCCAATCTGATGTACGCCAATGAAACCTTTGCCCCCGGCGGGCGCGGCTTCGCCAATCAGGCGCGCCTGTCCGCCGCGGGTATTCCGCAGGTCACCGTGGTGCACGGCAATGCCACCGCCGGCGGTGCCTATCAGCCGGGGCTGTCAGATTATGTGGTACTGGTGCGCAATCAGTCCGGCATGTTCCTGGCCGGCCCACCACTGTTAAAGGCGGCCACCGGCGAGATCGCCACGGAAGAGGAACTGGGCGGCGCCGAAATGCATTGCGCCACGGCCGGCACCGGCGACTACCTGGCGGAAGATGACCGCGACGGCATCCGCCTCGCCCGTGAAATTGTCGCAACCCTGCCCTCCCCCTGTGCGGAACCGTTTCAGCGGCAATGGCAGGAACCACTCTATCCTTGTGATGAACTGCTCGGGGTTGTGCCGGCAGACAGCCGCACCCCCTACCCGGTCGAAGAGGTCCTTGCGCGCATCGCCGATGGCTCCGCCGCACTGCCGTTCAAACCGCAATTCGACCGGCAAACCTATTGCGGTCATATCCGTATCCAGGGGCACGCCGTCGGGGTCATCGGTAACAACGGTCCCATTACCCCCAAAGGTGCCAACAAGGCCGCGCAGTTTATCCAGCTCTGCGAACAGAGCGGCACACCACTGCTGTTCCTGCACAACACCACCGGCTTTATGGTGGGCACCGAGGTGGAACAGCAGGGCATCATCAAACACGGTGCCAAAATGATTCAGGCGGTTGCCAACGCGCGGGTGCCCAAGCTCAGCATCGTGGTGGGCGGCTCTTACGGCGCGGGCAACTACGCCATGTGCGGGCGCGGCTTCGATCCGCGTTTTATCTTCGCCTGGCCCAACTCGCGCACCGCAGTAATGGGCGCGGCCCAGGCCGGCAAGGTTATGCGTATTGTCAGCGAACAGAAGATGCAGCGCAGCGGCGCGGTGGATGCCGCGGCTCTCGACGCGCTGGAGAAAGACACCGCGGCATTTATGCAAGCGGGCTCCGACGCGCTGTCCTGCAGTGCGCGCCTGTGGGACGACGGCATCATCGACCCGCGGGATACTCGTACCCTGCTGGGCCTGCTGCTGGAAATCTGCGGCGACGCCGAGCGTGTGAAACTGCGCGAAAATACTTTTGGCGTCGCCCGACTTTAATATCAAAACAATAACCCGCGGAAATACACCCATGAAGCTGACCGACGAGCACCGGGAACTGCAGCGCACCGTTCGCCATTTCGTAGAGCAGGAACTGAACCCCCACACGGATGCGTGGGAGGCCGCAGGCAGTTTTCCCATTCGCGACCTGTTCGAGCGCCTGGGCGAGCTGGGATTACTGGGGATCAGCAAACCGGAACACTGCGGCGGCCTGGGACTCGATTTCAGTTACGAGACGGTTTTCCTTGAAACCCTGGGTGCAGCCCATTGCGGCGGTGTCCCCCTGTCCATTTCCGTACAGACCGCCATGGCCACCCCCGCACTGGCGCGCTTCGCCCACAAAGAGCTGCAGGAAGAATTTCTGAGTGCCGCAGTGCGCGGCGAGGCCATTGCCTCCATCGCCGTGTCAGAACCGGGGGCCGGCTCGGACGTTTCCGCAATTACCACCACTGCGGTCGCCGATGGCGATGACTACATCATCAACGGCAGCAAAATGTGGATCACCAATGCGCCCCACGCCGACTTTTTCTGCACCCTGGTCAATACCGGTGGCGACAAGGCACACAGCAACAAATCCCTGATCATTGTTCCGGCCAAGCTGCCCGGCGTGCGGGTGGGCAACCGTTTGCACAAGATGGGCATGCGCTCGTCGGAAACCGCACCGGTATTTTTCGACAATGTGCGGGTTCCCAAGCGTTTCCGGATCGGTGAGGAAGGTAGTGGGTTCCTGCTGCAGATGCTGCAGTTCCAGGAAGAGCGCCTTGCCGGTGCCGCCCTGACACTGATGGGTTTGGAAAACTGTATTACCGCCACCATCGACTATGTGCGCGAACGGGAGGCCTTCGGCGCGCCGCTGCTGAACAACCAGACAGTACATTTTTCCCTCGCGGAAATGCAGACCGAAGTGGAATGCCTGCGCGCCCTCACCTACCGCGCGGTGACCGCCTATATACAAGGCGAAGATGTCACCACCCTGGCATCGATGGCGAAACTCAAGTCCGGGCGCCTGACCCGCAGCATCCCGGACCAGTGCCTGCAGTACTGGGGCGGCATGGGTTACATGGAAGAGACCCCGATCAACCGCGCCTACCGCGACCTGCGCCTGACCGCCATCGGAGGCGGCGCCGATGAGGTAATGCTCGGTATTATCTGCAAGTTGATGGGTATTCTGCCATCGCGCAAAAAGATCCAGCCATGAAAGCGACCACAACACACGCCGGGGGCGCAGCCATGCCCACCTTGTTGATCGCCAACCGCGGAGAAATCGCGCTGCGTATCATGCGCACGGCCAAACAGATGGGCTTTCGGACCCTGGCCGTATTCAGCGATGCGGACCGCGGCGCGCCCCACGTACTGGCGGCGGACCTAGCCATACCCATCGGCGGCAATACCCCGCAGGAATCCTACCTGGATATCGGAAAAGTGATCGGGGCTGCACTGCAGGGCAACGCGGACTGCGTGCACCCGGGCTATGGTTTCCTGTCGGAAAACACCGACTTTGCCCGCGCCTGTAGCGACGCCGGGCTCACATTTATCGGTCCGTCACCGGAAGTGATCGAGTTGATGGGCAACAAACGGCGTGCGAAAGAATTTGCCCTGCAGGCGGGCGTGCCCTGTATCCCGGGTTATCAGGGAACCGGCAGCGATAGCGAGCTCGCAGCCCGCGCAGCGGAAGTCGGCTACCCACTGATGCTGAAGGCCGCCGCCGGTGGCGGCGGTCGCGGAATGCGCGTCGTGCGCGGTCCCGAAACACTCGCGGAACAACTCCGATCAGCCCGCGCCGAATCCCTGGCGGCATTCGGCAGCGATGAAATCATTCTCGAGAAGGCGCTCGATAACAGCCGCCACATCGAAATCCAGGTATTTGCCGACCGCCACGGAAACTGTATTCACCTCGGCGAGCGGGACTGCTCCATTCAGCGTCGCCACCAGAAAGTCGTGGAGGAAGCCCCCTCCCCTGCGGTCAGCCCGACATTGCGGGAAAGGCTCGGACAGGCCGCGGTGACACTGGCACAAGCCTGCAACTATACCGGCGCAGGCACCGTGGAGTTCCTGTTGGATGCGGAGGAAAACTTTTACTTCCTGGAAATGAACACCCGCCTGCAGGTGGAACACGGAGTCACTGAGCTGGTCACCGGAACCGACCTGGTGGCCTGGCAACTACAGGTGGCCCACGGCGAGGCGCTGCCCCTGTCCCAGGCGGATATCCAAATTCACGGGCACGCAATCGAAGTGCGCCTGTACGCGGAAGACCCGGAGCAAAACTTCCTGCCCCAGAGCGGGAAAATCCTGCAGTGGCATTCACCCGCAAACTTCGCCCACCAGTCCGAAGCCACCCAGCGGATGCGCTTCGACCACGCCCTGGCGGAAGGACTGGAAATATCGCCCTATTACGACCCCATGCTGGGCAAACTGATGGCCTGGGGCGAAAGCCGGGATTGTGCGCGCGGCGTTTTGTCCCGAGCCCTGGGTGAGCTGCCATTGATAGGACCGCGCAACAACCGCTTCTTCCTGCAACAGATCATGCAAGATCCGGTGTTCTCCGCTGGCGCCGCCCACACCGGATTTCTCAACGGACAATTCACGCCAGCAGAAGCTTCACCGTCATCGAGAGATGTTGCCCGCGCGCTGGGCGTAGCGCTGCTGCACCACCTCTCAATTCCCGCGCTGGAAAGGCGTGCGGGACGCGCCAACTGGCACAGCAATGGGATGGCAATGCCAAAACATTACCGCATCGACGATGGCCACGACTGCCAGCAGGTTGAGCTCGGTACAGCGGGCGCCCAGGGTTACCTCGCGCGGCTGCCGAGCGGCCTGGAGATAGCTGTCGACCTGTCCAGCGCTGCGATTACTCCCTCGTGTGCGAGTCTCACCTGTGTGACACTGAATGGCATACAACAACGTGCACAGTGGCATTTGGCTGAGCGGGCGCTGGTGCTGATATTTCAGGGCCGGCAGTGGACGTTTCGGGATGTCACCTATGCACCCGCACGAGCCAAGCACGCACAGAGTGACGGCTGTATCCGCGCGCCCATGGAGGGCAACCTGACCCGAATCTGCGTGGAGGTGGGAGAAACCGTAACCTGCGGTGACCTGCTGGCGACCATGGAGGCAATGAAAATGGAACACGCGCTGAAGGCCGACTGCGACGGCGTCGTCAGCGCAATTGACAGCAGCGCCGGCAGCCAGGTCAAGAGTGGCCAGCCCCTGATTCAGATCCAGGTTGCCAAGGAGCCGGTCGAGGAAGCCGCTTCACCGGATTGAACCGCAATAGGGCCTACAGGTCTTTCACGGCTCCTGTGTATGCTCGCCAGGAATATGCGGGCCGCCGCGCCATACGTCCGCCTCAATACCCGGAATATCGTGCTTACTGGCGTCGAATACGGGCTCTGCAATTCCCCGTGCCAGCTGGGCCTCGTAATCGGCAAATACCTTAATGGCCACCCCGGACAGCAGCAAGATCGCCAGCAGGTTGGCCGACGCCATAAAGCCCATGGACATATCGGCCATATTCCACAGCAATTGGAAATTCGCCGAGCTACCGCTCCAGGCTACCCAGGACCCGAACAGAATAAAAACGATATACAGGAAGCGGTAGCAGAAAATCGAAAACCGCGTGTGCCAGAGATAGAAAATATTGGTTTCCGCGTAGTAATAATTGGCGATGATTGAGGTGAATGCGAAGAAGATCAGCGCAAACGCAACAAAGCTGTTGCCCCAGCTACCCACCTCACTCGCCAGCGCGGTCTGCGTCAGGGTCACGCCTTCCATAGCGCCACCGAGTTGAACGTTACTCAACAGAATAATAAATGCGGTGGAGCTGCAGATCATCATGGTATCCAGAAATACCGATGCCATCTGCACATACCCCTGCACCACCGGATGTTTGACATCCGCCGCTGCGCCCACGTTTGGGGAAGACCCCATACCCGCTTCATTGGAAAACAGCCCGCGCTTGATGCCATTGGCCACCACCGCACCAAAGGCGCCAGCGCCCGCCTCCCGCACGCCGAAGGCACTGCTGAAAATCAGAGAAAATACCTCGGGAATACGTGGAAGATTGGTGAAGATCACAAACAGTGCGATAGCGATATAACACAGCGCCATGATCGGCACCACAATCGCGGCAAATCGCCCGATGGACTGAATGCCACCAAAAACGATGACTCCCGCGAGAATGGCAACCAGCACCCCAACTACAAGCGGGTTAATCCCCCAGGCCGCGTGAATCGCCTCCGCCATCGCGTTGGCCTGTACCGCGTTAAAGAAAAACCCGAAGCAGATGACAAGAAAAACGGAAAACAGTATCGATAGCCACTTCCAGCGCCTGCCCAGACCCTTGTCGATATAGTAAGCGGGGCCGCCACGAAAGGTGCCGTGTACCTCGCCCTGCTCTTTGAAAACCTGCGCGAGGGTATTTTCTATGAGACTGGTGGCCATCCCCAGCATGCCCACCACCCACATCCAGAAAACCGCGCCCGGACCGCCGACGGTAATGGCCACCGCGACACCGGCAATATTCCCTGTTCCAACGCGGGCCGCGGCGCTGGTCGCAAATGCCTGGAACGCGGACACCGAATCGGAGTGTTCCTTGTGAAAGCTGTGCGCCATCACACGCAACATATGGCCGAAGGCCCGGAACTGGGCAAAGCGGGTGCGGACGGTAAAGTAGATGCCTGCGGGCAACAGCGCCGCGATAAGGATACCCAGCCACCAGTAGCCGCCCAAACCGCCCCAGGTCAGACTGTTACCCCAACTGACCAGTGAACCCAGGACGTCCAGTAAACCCTGCATGCCGTTCTCCGCCGCGCGTTTCGCCGCCTACTCTGCCGTGCTCTTCAGCGACCTGTCAGCTATATGTCAGCAACCCGCCCAGGCCCGCCAGGCACTCGGACAGGTACAGGCCGCTGGCATCAAATGACGCAGTCTCTCTAAGACTAGCAGCCGCGGAGTATTGTGTTGTCGGGGAAGTACTGACTACAGAAAAATTTCCCGAGCCCTTGCCGGCGACACCACTTTGCGCCCCGCCTGTTCAGCGACGGCCACCAGCGCCTCGATCAGCTGCCCATTACCCGTGGTACGCCCGCCATCCGGCAGATAAAAAGTGTCTTCCATACCGGTACGCAAATGGCCACCAAGTTCGGCGGTTTTGCGGTGCACAGGCCAGATTTCCTGCCGCCCGATCAGGGTTGTCTGCCACAGTGCACCGGGCTTCATATAGCGGGGCAGTATTTCCAGTAATTCCGGGTCCGCCGGCATGCCGGAGGCGACCCCCATCACCAGGTTGTAATTCGGCCGGGCTACCAGCCCCACATCGGCAAACATGCCCACCGAGCGCACAATCCCCACATCGAAGCATTCGAATTCCGGGCGAATGTTCTCCTGCCCGCACACTGCCAGCAGCTCCTCCACTTTCTCTACCGTGTTTTCGAACAACATCGGCGGCCATGCCCACTCACCGTTGGCGCGGACTTTGAGGTAATTGAGGCTACCGGCATTGCACGCGGCAATCTCCGGCTTCCCGGCGCGCAGGCACTCCAGCGCACCCTGCTGGTCGCGGCCGATGGTGCCGGTGGTGAAGTTCAGAATGACCCCGGGACAGGCCGCGCGAATCGCCTCCGCGATGGCCAGCGCCACTTCCGGGTCCCAGCTGGGCAGGTGCCCCCGGTTCGGCTCCTGGGCACGAAAGTGGATGTGCATCACCGAAGCCCCCGCGTCAAATGCCTCGCTTGCCGACGCAGCCATTTGCTCCGGCGTCACCGGAACCGGGTGTTGCTGCGGGTTGGTCAGCACCCCGGTGAGCGCACAGGTGACAACCACTTCGTCGGCATGGGGAGCTGGGGAAATGTCTGACATGGGAATCTTCCGGCAAGTTACAGGTTTTGTGTCTATTTTCAGCAAGTGGGGGGCAGCGATCACCACCGTTTAGCCCCCGACCCAATCAACCAAGCACTTGCTTGGTTTCAAGACGTGATTCCGAGCCTAGCACAGTGGCAAAGTGTGCAACAGCACCTCTTGCCACGGCCTCTCGCGGCGACTCCGGCCTTCAGTCTTGCCGCTACTATCTTGCCACTACCGGAGGGTGCCGGCGTACAATGCCGCCGCTCAGGCAAGAATTTGTTTTTCGATGCGAACAGGAGAACCCGCATTGTCCCAGCCCGACAAAGCTCCCGTGCAAGCCCCCTATGGCAGCTGGCGCTCCCTCATCAGTGCCGACCTGCTGACCACCGGTAATGTCCGCCTCAGCGAAGCCCGCCAGCTTGATGGCCGCACCTATTGGCTGGAATCACGCCCCTCGGAAAAAGGCCGTTCCGCACTGGTGGAGCTCAGTGACGCCAATGGCCGCCGCGACCTGTTGCCCGCACCGCTGAGTGTGCGCTCAAAGGCGCACGAATACGGCGGCGCCAGCTATACCGTCGCGGATGGCTGGGTGTATTTTGTGCTCGCCGCGGACCAGCGCATCTACCGTATGCCCCTGGACGGCAGTGTGCCGGAGCCCCTGACACCGGAAGGCAACTTCCGCTACGCCGACCTGGTGGTGGATTCCGGGCGCAACCGCCTGATCTGCGTGCAGGAAGACGAAAGCCGGGAAGATCGCGAGGCGATCGCGAGAATCGTCTCTGTAGCCCTGAGCGGCGAAAAACTCCCCGAGGTGCTGGTAGAGGGGGCCGATTTTTATTCCAATCCGGCGCTGAACCCCGCGGGGGACCAACTCAGTTTCCTGCAATGGCACCATCCCGATATGCCGTGGGACGCAACCGAACTGATGCTGGCAACCATCGATAGCAGCGGCGCACTCCAGCCCCCCGAGAAAGTGGCCGGCGAAGGAGATGAATCCATCTTCCAGCCCCAGTGGTCCCCCGATGGCGAGCTGTATTTTGTCTCCGACCGCAACAACTGGTGGAACCTGTACCGCCTCGGGGATGCGCAGCCGGTTTGGCAAAAGCAGGCAGAATTCGCCACCCCGCAGTGGGTGTTCGGCATGTCCACCTACGGCTTCCTGAACCCGCGGGAAATATTCTGCACTTTTACCGAAAACGGCCGCTGGCAGCTGGCAACAATCGATCTGGAAGACGGTCAAGCGACCCCGCTGCCCCATGCCGGCTGCGATTTTGAAAGTATCAGCTGCGACGACGGCCGCGCCGTATTTATCAGCGCCGCCCCCGCAGAATTCCCCGCGGTTTCCCGCTACAACAGCGCTTTCGACACGTTTGAGATACTGGCGAGCAGCAGCACTACTGCCCTCGCACCGGAATTACTGTCACAAGCCCAGGCGGTGGAGTTCGCCGTGGGCGACCGCACCGTTCACGGCTTTTACTACCCGCCGTGCAATCCCGCGTTCCGGGCGCCGGAGGGAGACCTGCCACCGCTGATCGTATTCAGCCACGGCGGCCCCACCGGGGCCACATCCGCGGGTCTCAACCTCAAGGTGCAATTCTGGACCAGTCGCGGCTTCGCCATCCTCGACGTGAACTATTCCGGCAGCACCGGCTACGGGCGCGCCTATCGCGACCGCCTGCAGGACAACTGGGGCATTCTGGATGTGGAAGATGTGTGTGCCGGTGCGGAATACCTGGTGCGCGGCGGCCTCGCTGATCCCAGGCGCCTGCTGATCAAGGGCGGCAGTGCCGGCGGATACACCGTGCTCGCCGCCCTCGCGTTTCACGATACGTTTTCTGCGGGCGCCAGCCACTACGGCGTCGGCGATCTCACCAGCCTCGCCCGGGATACCCACAAGTTCGAATCCCGCTACCTGGACAAACTGGTGGGGCCCTGGCCGCAAGCAGAGGCCACTTACCGGGCGCGCTCACCCATCGAACATATCGAACGGTTGAACTGCCCGGTGATTTTTTTCCAGGGGCTGGAAGACAAGGTGGTGCCGCCAAACCAGGCCGAGGCCATGGTCGCGGCACTCAAACAGCGCGGGCTGCCGGTGGCCTATATTACCTTTGCCGAAGAGGGTCACGGTTTCCGCAGCGCCAGCAGCATCAAGATGGCCCTTGAGGGCGAGCTGGAATTCTACAGCCGCACATTCCATTTCCCGCTGCCGGAACCCGGCCCCGGTATAGACATCGCGAACCTGGACAACAACACCGGGGGCACTACCTGATGGGAAGATGGAGGCCACCCCGCCCCCGGGGCTCCCGCTATATTACGCCCGAGGGCGCCCAGCGCATGCGCGCGGAAGTGAAGTTCCTGTGGGAACAGGAACGCCCCCGGGTCACCCAGGCGGTGAGCGATGCGGCAAAGCTCGGCGACCGTTCGGAAAATGCCGATTACATTTACGGCAAGAAAAGACTGCGGGAAATCGACAGCCGGGTACGCTTCCTGACCAAGCGTCTGGAAGAGATTACCGTGGTGGATCGCATCCCCGACGAGCGGGAAAAAATTTTCTTCGGTGCCTGGGTAACCCTGGAAGATGACGACGGCAAGACGGTGAAATACCGCATCGTCGGGCCGGATGAATTCAATGTGAAGGAAGGTCTGATTTCCATGGACTCCCCCGTCGCCCGCGCCCTGCTGGGCAAGCGCCTGGACGACGAGGTGGAAATCCAGCAGATGGAACAGTGGGTGACCTATTACATCTGCGAGATCGAATACCCGGCCATATCAACGGACAGCTGATCCGCCGATATGGCCAAGAGCCATTAGCACGGCCAATACAATTAAATCAGCGCACGCCTTCCAGCAGGTGGCGCGCGATGATCAGGCGCTGGATCTCGCTGGTACCTTCATAGATGGTGGTAATGCGCACATCCCGCGACATCCGCTCCAGCGGGAACTCGCGGGTGTAGCCCACCCCACCGTGCATCTGCAGCGCCACATAGCAGGCCCCGTTGGCTTTTTCAGAAGCGTAGAGTTTCGCCATGGATGCGGCGGGACCGAAATTCTGCCCCGCATCCTTTTGCCACGCTGCCTGCATCAGCAGCAGGCGCGCCGCTTCCAGTTCGGTATATTTATCGGCCAGCTGCCACTGCAACCCCTGGAACTGCGCCAGCGGCTTGCCGAACTGTTCGCGCTCCTGCAGGTAAACACGGGCGCAATCCAGCGCTTCCAGGCCAATGCCCAGTGCCAGTGAACCGATACCGATACGACCGCCGGCCAGCTCGCCCGCGGCGATGCGGAAACCGCGGTTCTCGTCACCCAGCATGTTGCTGGCGGGAATGCGGCAGTCCTCGAAGGAAACTTCATTGGTGACAGAAGCCTTCTGCCCCATTTTTTCTTCCGCCTTGCCGATAACCAGACCCGGGGTGCCGGCTTCCACCAGGAAGCAGGAAATGCCCTTGCCCTTGGGCGCAGCGGAATCGGTTACCGCCCACACCACGAACACACCGGCAAATTCTGCGCTGCTGATAAACAGCTTGCTGCCGTTCAAGACATAGTCGTCACCGTCTTGTACCGCGCGGGTGCGCATGGCGGCGGCATCGGAGCCTGAGCCCGGTTCGGTGAGGCAGAAAGAACCGGCGGAGTATTCGCCGCTGCAGATTTTCGGCAGGAAGTAATTTTTCTGCGCGTCGGTGCCCTGGGCCTGGATCACTTCCGCCACCATGTTGGTCACCGACGTGGTGGTGGCGACAGAGGCGCAACCGCGGGCGAGTTCGGTAATCGCCAGGCTGAAGGCGATGGTGCCGGCACCGGTACCGCCAAAATCCGGATCGATATTGATCCCCATAAAACCCAGCTCCGCCAGCTGCTTGAGTTTTTCCAGAAACAGCGGGCGATTGCCGGTCTTGTCAAAATCCGCAGCAACGGGCTTGAGTTCGCTGTCGGCAAACTGCCGCGCAGCGTCCTGGATCATCTGTTGCTCGTCAGTCAGTTCAAAGTTCATCGTACATCTCGCTATTCAGGTCGTTATTTTAATGTCGTGTCAGCAGGCGGCGCAGCGCCCCCTGCTGGATGGCCACTCCCAGCAGGATGAGCCCCAGCCCGGCAATGGTTGCCGGATGAATGGTTTCCCCCACCAGCAGCGCGATCAGCAATAGCGACAGCGGTGGCGAGAGATAAATGAAATTGCTGATACGGGCGGTATCGTCGCAGGTCATCATCGCCGCCTGCCACAGCAGGAAGGCAACTCCCATTTCAAACAGGCCAACATAGACCGCGCCGAACCAGCCCTCCACCGGTGGCCACTGCCAGCCGCCCTGCCACCACACCAGCCCGAAAAGCCAGGGCAGCCCGCAGACAAAGGTCAGGAACAGGTTGACCGCGGCGTTGCCGCCGATGCGGGTATTCAGCAGCCAGTAGCAGGACCAGATCAGGGTGCTGAGCAGCGCCAGGGCAACGCCCAGCGGATGCTCGAACTCCAGCGCCAGCGGTTGCCCCTTGGTGGCGATCACCAGCACACCGGTATAACAGATCAGGCCCGCCAGCAGATCCTGACGGCGCAACTTCTGCTTCAGTACCGGGACGGATAACAGCGCCAGGACCACACCCCAGGTGTAGTTCAGCGGCTGGGCCTGCTGCGCCGGCAACAGTGCATAGGCGTTGAACAGCACCAGGTAATAGAGGAAGGGATTGCAGAAACCCAGCGCCAGGTACCAACCCCGCTTGCGGCGCCAGTTGTCCGCCAGGTCACCCCAGCGGTGTTGCCAGGAAATCACCCCCGCCATAAACAGGGTGGAGACCACCGAGGCGATCGTCACCAGTTGTAGTGGCGTGAGGTATTGCAGTGACAGCTTGAACGCACTGGCAACGGTAGACCAGCAGGCCACCGCAGCCAGCGCATAGATTGTCGCGCGACGATTTACTCCGCTTACGCTTCCCACTGATACACCTACCTACGCATATTAGTATTTCTGGAATCGGGGACTAAGCTGCGGAGGGTATTAACGCTTGCCGGTTTTCGGTTCCGGGTCCGGCACCGCCACCGAGGTATCGGTTTTCACCTCCTGGATGACCACGTAGGTGTGGGTTTCCCGCACCCCGGGCACCGAGGCCAGCTTTTCACCGAGGAATTGGCGGTAGCCGAGCATATCCTTGATGCGAATTTTCACCAGGTAATCGAAGCCACCCGCCACCATGTGGCACTCCTGCACCTCTTCCAGGCTGGAAACATGGCTGTTAAAGGCCTCCAGGGCTTCGGTCGCGGTATCGTTCAGCGACACCTGGATATAGACCACGAGGCCAGCGTGTACTTTCAGAGGATCCAGCAGCGCGACGTAGTCGCGGATAAAGCCTTCCCGCTCCAGGCGCTTTACCCGCTCCAGACACGGGGTCGGGCTGAGATTGACCCGCCGGGCCAGCTCTACATTGGGCAGGCGGCCGGCACGTTGCAAAATCCGCAGGATCTGGCGATCGATACGGTCCAGATCTTCCAACTTCCTAGACATGACAAAATACCCTACTGGTGATTAAGCACATAAGCCCTATATTTAACCACACTCTTCGCCAATATGGCGATTAATTCTGGGACCTTTCCCACATAATCCGGTTTTTTATCCTGCAACCATTTTCGCCAGGGAGTACCGAGGGAAAAAGTATGCCTACAAACTTCGCCGGAGATTTGCAAAACGCCCGCCAGCGGGCCAGAGAGTACCTGCACGCCGACGAAAACGAATGCGTCAGTGAGCTGCTGGCGGCCCCCCGTCCGGGAGAGGCCCTGCGGGAGAAGATCCTGGTAACCGCCAGCGAGCTGGTGGTCAAATCCCGGGAACACCGCAGCAAGCGCGGCACCCTGGATGCATTCCTGCAGCAGTTTGGCCTGTCCAACAAGGAAGGCGTGGCACTGATGTGTCTCGCCGAGTCCCTGCTGCGGGTACCGGACGCCGATACCGCGGACAAGCTGATTGCAGAGAAGGTGCACTCCGGCAACTGGTCCAGCCACCGCGGCCAGTCTGACTCCCTGTTCGTGAATGCCTCCACCTGGGGCCTGATGCTGACCGGCAACATCGTGGAACTGGACCCGGACATTACCGAGAAGCCTTCCAGCTGGATGAAGCGCATGGTCAGCCGCATGGGTGAGCCCATGGTGCGCGCGTCCATGATGCAGGCGATGAAGATCATGGGCGGCCAGTACGTACTCGGCCGCACCATCAAGGAAGCCCTGAAGCGCGGACCGGCAGAAAACCAGCCAGGTACCCGCTTCTCCTTCGATATGCTCGGCGAGGGTGCGCGCACCATGGCCGACGCCCAGCGCTACTTCGATGCCTATATGATGGCTATCGAGGCGATCGGCGCCGACAACAACAAGCGCGACGTGGTAGAGGCCAACGGCATTTCCATCAAACTCTCCGCCCTGCACCCGCGCTACAGCGAACTGCAGCGCGAGCGGGTAATGAACGAACTGTTGCCCCGAGTCAAAGAGCTGTGTCTGGCCGCGGCAAAGTACGACATGGGCCTCAATATCGATGCGGAGGAAGCCGAGCGCCTCGACATTTCCCTGGATATTTTCGAAGCCCTGGCCCGCGATCCGGAACTGAGAGACTGGCAGGGACTCGGCTTTGTCCTGCAGGCCTACCAGAAACGTGCACCGCACGTGGCGGACTGGCTGATTGCGCTCGGCCGCGATACCGGCCGCAAGCTCATGGTGCGCCTGGTAAAAGGCGCCTACTGGGATACCGAGATCAAGCACGCCCAGCAAATGGGCCTCAGCGACTACCCGGTATACACGCGCAAGTGCCACACCGACCTGTCCTACCAGGTGTGTGCGAAACAACTGCTGGATGCCCGCGATGCGATCTATCCGCAATTCGCCACCCACAACGCCTACACCGTGGGCCTGATCCTGGAACTGGCCGGAGAGTCCGGCGGCTTTGAATTCCAGCGCCTGCACGGCATGGGCCACCTGCTGTATGACCAGATCGAAGCGGTGCACGGCAAGCGCGTGCCGGTACGCGTGTATGCACCGGTGGGTGCACACAAAGACCTGCTGCCCTACCTGGTGCGCCGCCTGCTGGAAAACGGCGCCAACAGCTCCTTCGTAAACCGTTTTATGGACGAGAAAACACCGGTCACGGAACTGGTGCAGGACACCCTGAAACAGAGCGAAGCCTGCAACCCGTACCGCCACCCGCAGATCCCGGTACCGGCGGATATTTACCTGGGCTTTGAGTCCCTGCCGCGAAAGAACTCCTACGGTATCGAACTCACCGACCCCATTTCGCTGCAGCCGCTGGTGCGGGCGGTACAGGAGTCCGCTGACAAGCAGTTTTCCGGCGGCCCGATCGTGGACGGCATTGCCAGCAAAGGTGACCAGGCCGTGGTCAACCCCGCCAGTGGCTCCCTCGTCGGCCACACTGCGGATACCTCAGAAGCGCTGATCGACAAAGCCTATGCGTCTGCCGTGGAAAACCAGCGCGGTTGGAATCGACTCGGCGGCGAAGCGCGCGCAAAGATTCTCGACAAGGTCGCCGACCTTTACGAAGAACATATGGATGAGCTGGTAGCCATCATCTGTCGCGAGGCCGGCCGCACCCTGAACGACGGTATTTCCGAGGTGCGCGAAGCGGTGGACTTCTGCCGCTACTACGCCAACGGTGCGCGCAAGCACTTTACCGAACCGACAGCCCTCCCCGGCCCTACCGGCGAGAGCAACGAACTGAGCCTGAGTGGCCGCGGGGTGTTTGTGTGTATCAGCCCGTGGAACTTCCCGCTGGCGATCTTTACCGGCCAGGTAGTGGCGGCACTGGCGGCCGGCAACGGGGTACTGGCGAAACCCGCCGAGCAGACACCGTGTATCGCCCATCGTGCAATTCAGCTGATGCACGAAGCCGGTGTTCCGCAGAAGATCCTGCACCTGATCACCGGCACCGGTGCCGCCGTGGGCAAACCGCTGCTGGACAACCCCAACCTTGCCGGCGTTGCCTTCACCGGTTCCACCGAAACCGCCAAGCACATCAATATGCAGCTGGCGGCAAAAGACGGTCCCATCGTACCGTTGATCGCGGAAACCGGCGGCCAGAACGTGATGATCGTCGACTCCACGGCACTGCCCGAGCAGGTGGTGGACGATGTGATTCAGTCCGCGTTTCTGAGTGCCGGCCAGCGCTGCTCTGCGCTGCGCATCCTGTGCGTGCAGGACGTCATCGCCGACAACCTGCTGAACATGCTGAAAGGTGCCTGCGAAGAGCTGACCCTGGGCGATCCGGCAAAACTGGACACCGATATCGGCCCGGTGATCGACGAAAAAGCCCTCGGGATGCTGGAGAAGCATCGCGAGCGCATGCAACTGGAAGCAAAGCCGCTGTTCGCTTTTGACGAAGCCAAAAAGCCGGGGAGCGGCACCTTCTTCGGCCCGCAGGTAGTAGAGATTGAAGATTTCAATCTGCTCAAGCGCGAAGTCTTCGGCCCGTTCCTGCACGTGGTGCGCTTCAAGGCGGAAGAGCTCGAAGATGTGATCCACCGCATCAACGCCACCGGTTACGGTCTCACCTTCGGCCTGCACTCCCGTATCGAAGGTCGCGCCAACGCCATCTTCAAGCGCGTGGACGTCGGCAACTGCTACGTAAACCGCGACATGGTCGGTGCGGTTGTGGGCGTCAACCCGTTCGGCGGTATGGGCCTGTCCGGTACCGGACCCAAGGCAGGTGGCCCGCACTACCTGTTCCGGTTTGCCAACGAGAAAACCAAAACCGTCAATATCGTCGCCACCGGCGGCAATACACAGCTGTTTACCCTGGGCGAATAAGCCCCTGTGTAATGCGCGACACCAAAAACGGCCCCACTCGGGGCCGTTTTTTCAGGTCAAACGTGTTCTGATCTTGATTTCAGAAGTAAGCGTACGGTGCACCGGACAGCGATTGGCGATATCCAGTAACCGCTCCCGCTGCTCACCCGTCAACTCCCCCCCGAGGGTTATCTCCCGCACGATTTCATCAATCTTGCCATTTTTGGAGGCGCAATCTGCACAGTCCTGCACATGTACCTTCTGGTGAGAAAGTTTTACCCGCACATTTTCCAGCGGGATCCTCTTGCTGTCTGCATACATGCGAATGGTCATGCTGGTGCAAGCCCCCAGCCCCATCAGCAAATACTCATAAGGCCCTGGGCCCCGGTTATCGCCGCCGACATCTTCTGGCTCATCGGCGATCAACTGGTGCGGTCCGGTTTGCAGTTTCTGGGTGAAACGACCCTCCCCGGATTCTTCCACATTGACCACGGTTGGTACCGGTGCATTCATAGGGAATTCCTCAAAACAAAAAAAGCCGGGGAATGATACCCCGGCCAAGCAAAGTCCTGTGAGTTGCCGAATACGGACTTGCGTTAATTCAATACGCGGTAGCCGCGGCCGCGCAGACAGTTACGGACGATGTAATGCTGCTCGGCAGAGGCACTACCAGCGCCAGTCACCGCACCGATCAGCGCACCGGCGCCGGCGCCTGCGGCAGCTGCACTGCTGGTATCTCCGATGATTGCGCCCAGAGCGCCACCTAGCAACAGGCCGCCGGCAGCACGGGTGGCCGCCCGCCGGCCGGCATCATTGCGCGCGGCATAAGACAGGCCCCGACAGTCCGCCAGATCCAGTTGGTACTGGCTCATATTGACGCCCCGGGTATCGATGACGATATTGCCCGCTCCAGGTACCTGTTCAGGCTGATAGGCACACCCGAACAGGGTTGCTGCGCTGAGGCCCACAGCGGCCAGCATCTTGAACTTCATCTGGCGCTCCTCTGTACATTTGTCGCCCATATCCTCTTTAGGTTTAGCCGTGAGTTGATATTTACGCCAGCGAGTACAGAAAAAACTTCGACTGAACAGTCCAGCCAAGTGCCGATTGCCAATGTCACTGCATGCGAAGTTTCAGAGCGGAATAAGAGGGAGAATCACTCGGGATAATCGTATTCGATACGTACGCGCTGGCTGCTACCCTGCTCGTCCAGCAAGTTACTGATTCCCTCGAAAACTCGGAGCCTGCGACCAGGTCGGTCGTATATGAGGTTCAACGCACCGGCGAACAGTCGCAACAGCGGTTGAGCCAGATCTACCTTGATACAGAGGGCGTCCATCCACTGCGCCGCACAGGGCACCCGTTGCGCACGCAAGGTAACTGCCCTTCCATGAGGTGGTAAGGCAAAGCGAAAAGTTACCGTCTGACCGGAAATCAACCCCCGCCAGTGCCTTCGAATAAAAACATCAAAGCCCGCATCGACTACATCTACCGCGTCATCGGGCACGACTGCATTTTCATACGCCCCCTCGCCCGTTTCCCGATACGACATCTCCAGCACATTTGTGCCGCGGCTAACCTTCCTTTCCTCACCGTGACGAAAATCCCGTTGCATCACCTCCGGCGTTGATCGCTCGATGCCAACAATCTGCTTCTCCCCAATGCGAACTCCCTGAGGTGCGTAATAGAGCACAGTTCGACGGTCGCCATCCGCGGGCAGGTGGTATTCGCAGTAAACCAACTCGCCGGTTTCCGGCTTTGAGGCGAAACCCTGAGCGAACACTGCCCCTTCATAGCCACACCCCGAAACCGTTGCTGCAACGAGTAACAGTCCGCTAAGCATTTTCATGGCTCCGTCTGAAGTGGATTACACGCGCCAGAGCGACTAACAGAGGCAGGAAAATCGCCCAGGTGGCCGCCAGCACTAACAACCCCAGGAAAAGCGGCGACATCAGGACAACACCGCCATTGAGATAAGCACCCGTAAAATAACTAGCCGGACCGGCAAAAAATCCTGCCGCCGCGGAAAGCCAGAGACTTTTTTGCAGGAACGCAAAGCAGTAGCGCAGTGCCATTGCGAAATTGAGCCACAGAAGTAGCAGCCATATCGGCGGAAACGCCTGACCACCGCTGCTGGAAAGCACCCCACTTGCGAACATTGCCGTATCCAGCAGCATACCCGCACACCCCACGGACAATATCCACACAGGTTCATACGGCAAGTTTGCGACGTAGCGCAGATGTACGCACAGGTTGCACAGCGTAAACAGCGCGACAGCAATGGGATTGGCTACCACTACACAGAACAGCCAGGCGATCTGGAATTGCACTGCACTGGCAACCACCCGCCACATTTCAGAACTCGCGTTTCAGACAGTGAGGCTTGGCAAAGACAAACTGTGCGGTGCTGATCACACGCTCGAGAAAGCCGCCTTCGCAATAGCAAAGGTAGAAATCCCACATATTGATAAATGATTCGTCAAAATCCTGTCGCCGTACAGCCTCAATGTTATTGAAGAAGGCTTCCCGCCAGGCACGCAACGTCCGCGCATAGTGATGGGTGATGTCTTCTAGTGCCACGATTTGCATATCCGTGTCTGCGGCAACATGGTGGGCGATAATCTGGTTGGATGGCAGGCAACCACCGGGGAATATATATCGCTGGATAAAATCCACCTGCTTGCGATAGCTGTGAAAACGCTGATCCTGGATAGTGATGGCCTGCATGACCATCAGGCCATCATCCTTCAGCAGGCGGCTGCAGCGACTGAAAAAATTCCGGTAATACTGGTACCCCACCGCCTCCACCATCTCGATGGAAACAATTTTATCGAACTGCCCTTCCAGATCGCGGTAATCCTGCATCAGCAGGGTAACGCGCTTCTCCAACCCCTCTTTTTCGACCCAGGCTTTGGCGTACTCGTACTGTTCACGGGAAATGGTGGTGGTGGTAACTCGACAACCGTAATGCTTCGCTGCGTGCACTGCCATCCCCCCCCAACCGGTACCGATCTCCAGCAGGTGGTCCCGCTCCGTCAACTGCAGCTTCTCGCAGATTTTTTCCAGTTTATGTAGCGACGCCTGGTGCAGGCTGGCGGCCTCTGTAGGAAAGACCGCAGAGGAATACAGCATGGTCGGATCCAGGAACAACTTAAAGAAGTCGTTGCCGAGGTCGTAGTGCGCGGCAATGTTGCGCCGGGATCCGTTTTTGCTGTTGCTATTGAACTGGTGCAACACTCGGAGAAACGCCTTGTGAGCAAAGCTCCAGCGGGAATCCATGTCGTCCAGCAGTGACATGTTGGCAACCATCAGGCGTACGACTGCCACCAGATCCGGGGAGCTCCAGGCGCCCTGCATAAAAGATTCACCGGCACCAATAGACCCGTTGAGCAACACCTGGGCATACAGGCTTTGATCCCGCACCAGAATTTTTGCATGGATGCGCGCTTGTGCTTCTGGTTGTCCAAAGGTATATCGCCCGCCCTGTAGTTCCTCAACTACCAGGCAGCCGGTTTCAAGTTCCCGGAATTTCCGCAACACCAGTTTCCGCGCGAGCCGTGTCAGCCAGTGCTGGCTTGAGGGCGCACTGCCTGTCAATATCGCCTGATTCATAGATTTCATCCGCGGTTTTCTCCCGATTCGGCCCGCACATCACGCCGCGGGTGATTGACCACCGGTACGCGCTTGAGCCACAACTTCAATGCCTGCCAGTAAATCGCAGCTACTACTTTTACGGTCATCAATGGATACTGGATCAACACCCGGCGCATAGATTCGGCCGTCAGTTCCTGCCGCGAAAGACTGAGCGTCGCATCCAGTATTCTGTCGCCACCTTCGATATTTTTAAGATATATGGAAAGGTGCTCAGCGGGCGTGGTGCTGCGCCAGCTGTAGCTTTGTTCCATTGCCATAAACGGGGAAACGTGCATGGCCTTGGAAAACTCCGCACGCTGTACGCGGCAGCTATTCCGGCAATCCAGTACATATCCGTGACGCTCATTCCACGGCGTGTTGTGTACATCCAGCAATAACCACCGGACTTCCTCGCCCGATGTATCGAAACAGTAATAAACAGAGATAGGGTTCATGTTAAAGCCGAAATAGCGCCAGTTGGCGAGCATGCAGATTGGGCCTGCCGGCCGTACCCCGAATTCGCGCTCCACGCGCTGTCGCACCGCTTCGTCGAGGCCAATTTCCGGGTCGCCGAAAAAATCACTGCGACAAAACCGCGCAGGCGCACCGGGTGCGCTACTCCACAGCCTGGACAGCGCCAGCACCCGCTCGAGCTCTGCCAGGTCGAGGTAAAGCATGAAGACGCGGTAGCGAAAGCAGTTGCGACGCGGGGTAAAGCGCCGGTGCTGCACCCAACCGCTATAGATCGCGCTGCGCAGCGGCAAGTTCACATTCATGTTCGTGCGCCTCCGAGGTTGTAGCGGAAACGACCGGCGTCTCGCAGTCTTCCAGGCTCGCGCCCAGCGCCTTCGCCACACGCAGCGCGCTGGTCACGCCATCTTCATGAAAGCCGTTGGCCCAGTAGGCGCCGCAGAACCAGGTGCGGTTGACGCCATTGATTTCCTGCCATCGCTGCTGGGCGTGCATAGCGGCAACGGAAAATTGCGGGTGGGCGTATTCGAAGCGACCGATAACCTTTTCCGGATCGATTGCACCATCGGCATTCAAGGTCACGCAGTAGGTCTTTTTGCAATCGAGTCGTTGCAGGATATTCATGTTATAGGTGAGCACCGGCAACTCATCCTGCCCCGATTGCAGGCGGTAATTCCAGCTTGCCCAGCTGCGCCGCCTGCGCGGCAACAGCCGGGTATCCGTGTGCAGGACAACCGAGTTCTGCGCGTAGGGTATGGACTCGAGCACTTCCCGCTCGCACTCACTTGCATCATCCAGGCAGGCCAGTGCCTGGTCGGAGTGGCAGGCAAACACGACGGCATCAAATTCACACTTCTCACCCTGCGCGGTAACCAGCGCTACGGAGTCCCCTTTCCGAATAACCCTGCGCACCGGTGTTTGCAAGCGGATTCGGTCGGGAAACGGCGCAACCAGCGGTTCGATATAACTGCGTGATCCCCCCTGTATTACCCGCCACTGCGGCCGATTGAAAATATTCAGCAAACCGTGATTGATAAAGAAACGGATAAAAAACCCAATGGAGAATTCACGCATTTGGCCCAGACTCGCGGACCAGATAGCTGACCCCATGGGAATGAGATAGCGATCGGCGAACTCTGTGGAGTAATGGTTTTCGCGCAAGTACCCGCCCAGTGTCATGGTCTCGTCCAGCTTGCCGGCTTCCCAGTCTCTCACCGCTTCGCGATTGAACCGCAATATGTCCTTTAGCATGCGCCAGTGCCCGAGGCTGAACAGGTTGCTGCGGCGCGCGAACAGGCTATTCAGGTTGTTGCCGGCATATTCGAAATCCTGTGCCGGGTCGCACACGCTAAATCCCATATCGGTGGGTTGCGCACGGACACCAAGTTGGCGCAGCAGGCGAATGAAATTCGGATAGGTCCAGTCATTGAATACGATAAACCCTGTATCAATGGCCAGTGCGCGACCATTTTCATTCACATCAATGGTGGCGGTATGTCCACCGAGGCGACTGCCCGCCTCGAACAGGGTGATATCGTGTTTTCTATACAGCAGGTGTGCGGCAGTCAGGCCGGAAATTCCGCTGCCGATAATGGCAATACGCATCAGGGGTATCTCAACTGGTTAATACGCGTCATTCTCGGTGCGCAAAAGCGAAACCAAAGGCTGCGAAAACACCCCAGAAAACGCAGCGGCCAACTCAGGCGTCGCGGGAAGTCGATCAGCCCGGCACCGGACTCCAGCCCGGCAAGAATCCGCTCCGCGGCCCGTTCCGGGGTCATCAGGAACGGCATCGCAAAGTCGTTTTGTTCGGTGAGCGGGGTGGAAATAAATCCGGGACGAATATGTACGATCCGCAGCGGTACGCGAGCCGTATCCGCGCGTACCGAGTCAAGGAAATAACCCAGTGCTGCCTTGGACGCTCCGTAAGCCTCCGCACGAGGGAACCCGACGGTCGATGACAGGCTGCCCACTGCGGCAAACACCGGTGCAGTGGATGACGACTTGTGACCACACATCAGGGGCAGCGCCTGGCGCAATGTATTCACCACGCCAAAGAAATTGGCATCGAATACCCGACGGTAGCTGGCAGAGTCCAGCTGGAGACCATCGTCGTATTCACAGATGCCGGCGCAGGCGACGACCAGGTCGAGTTGATCTGTCATGCTGGCGAGCACTCGCCCCGCCCGATCCATATCGGCGTCGCTGCCGACATCGCACTCGAGCACGCGAATGCGCTGCGGCGACAACTTCTGCAGCTCGAGCAAGCGGTCGCGACTGCGGCTACTGACGATTACGAAGTTGTTGCTTTCCACCAACTGGCTCACCAGGGCGCGGCCTATTCCGGAACTGGCGCCGGTCACCCAGATGGACATGTCGCGAATCTGTATGGTCATTTAGCGCTCCTCGGCGACCGCGTCAGCGGAGTGGCTCAGCTCCCCCGCCCCCGGGTTTTGCAATCGTTTTTTGACCCCGCGAACCAGCGCGCCCAGCAGCGGTACGCGCTCATAAACCATGGCGCCGAGATCGTAAAAATCTTCGTGGTAGTAAATTAGCCCCTCGAACTTGAGCAGGCTGGAGCCTCGCAATGTCATCACGCGGCCGCCATTCAGGGCGCGATGGGCAAAATGCATCCGCCACGGCAGGCAGGCACTCCCCTGCCCGATACAGGCGTCATCAAACTCGAATTCGCAGCGGGCAAGCCCGTCTCGCATACCAACGAAGTAGCGGCGCACTGCCGGGATCCCCTGCAGCTCGTGCAGGGGATCCCTGAACAGCAGGTCGTCGCGGTAAAATCGCTCAAGTTGCTGCGGGTCGCCGGCGAGAAAGTCCCGGTAATACGCCCTAAGTTCCCCGATCAGGTCCGCCATGTTCTTGCCCGTATTGATCTGATGTCAGGAAATACGCCTCTTCGGGCCAAATGGATCAGCCGGAAGGACAATATTTTCCGCTAACAACACGTAGAAAAATTTTTTCCCGGGGAGATCCGACCGGGGTCGGCGCACGTAGAAACCATCGACAAATACAGGCAGACGGCTAAGATGGCACTGGAGCAACGGACAAACGGAATCAAGGTGCAGTCGGAACACAACCGCGACGATGACTGGAGCACACTGTTGCTCCTGGTCGGCAGCAAGCGCGACCGGGCGGCCTTTGAGCGCCTGTTTCACCACTTTGCGCCACTGATCAAGGGCTTCCATTACAGCCGTAGCCACCAGGCCATGAGCCCGGAAGCCGCGGATGAACTGGTACAGGAAGTGATGTTCCGGGTGTGGCGCAAAGCCCCGAGCTTTGATGCCCGCAAGGCGTCTGCCAGTACCTGGATCTATACGATCATGCGCAATTGCCGTATCGACTACTTGCGGCGCAACAGTCGACACCTGACCGAGAGCGACATCGAGGTCGACGACATCTGGGACGAGACCCCCGACAGCCAGCCGTTTGCGGTGTTGCAGCAACGACGCAACGAACGCGATATTGCCGAGGGGCTGCGCAACCTGCCAGCGGAACAGAGCCACGTGCTCGAAAAGGCCTACATGGAGGGAAAGTCCCACAGCGAAATTTCGCAGGAGCTGGGGCTGCCACTGGGCACCGTCAAGTCCCGGGTCCGCCTGGCGCTGAAGAAGCTGCAGGGCGCGCTGAAGCGCCCCGAGTGAACGAGGTCTGTATGATTCGCCACCACCCTGAAAAAGACATGATGCTCGAATATGCCGCCGGCACACTGCCGTGGGCACTGGGCCTCGCCGTGGCTGCGCATCTGCAATTGTGCCCGCGCTGTCGCCAGCAGCACGAGCAGTTGAACGTCATCGGTGGAAGCCTGCTGCAAGACAGCGACTGCGAACAACCCGATGAAGGGGCGTTCGAGCGCCTGATGAAGCGGATTGATCGCAGTGCGGCAGAATCCGCACCGGCAGAAATGAAACAGTCCGAGGCCAACAGCAGGCTGCCCGCCGATCCGGCACTGGTGAATCTGCCCAGGGTTATTCGCAAGCTGGTGGCAGACAACCTGCCGCTAAAATGGCAGCGGGTATCTCCGGCGCTGAAAATGACCCGCCTCAATACCGGGCAGGAACAATATGAAGTGGCCTTCCACCGTATCCGGCGCGGCGGCCGCACCGCGGAACACGACCACCGCGGGCAGGAAGTGATACTGGTACTGCACGGCAGGTTTTCCGACGCCGACGGCGTCTACGTTCCGGGAGATTTCCTGGTGCGCAGGCCGGGAGAAATCCACCGCCCTATTGCCACCGAAGATCAGGAGTGCCTGTGCTTCTCCGTGGTAGAAGCACCGGTAGCGGTAACCGGGGTTCTGGGCTGGCTGGTAAACCCGTTTCTGTCATTCCGCCCCGGATAACCCCAGCCCGGGATACAACCTGCACGAAAAAGCCCGCTGACAGAAGCTGCCAGCGGGCTTTTTGTTAGTCCAGCTTTGGTTCCGGCGCAGGGCCTATCAGGCGTCCAGGGCCAGAACACCTTCACCCTGCCGGCTATCGCCGCCGCCAAAACCGGCCAGCAGGCGCGACCACTCACCGCGCACCTGGGCGTACTTCTCTGCACGAACATGACCGTATCCACGGACCTGTTGTGGCAGAGACAGCAGCATGCTGGCCTGTTCACGATTGCTTTCGTCGAGGCCCGCGGCAACCAGAAGTACTGCATCCCTGACCTGGCGCGCCCAGCGGCGCTCTTCGCGGCGCTCGCTGGTGTAGCCGAAGATATCGAATACCGTTCCGCGCAGCGCCTTGCCCTTCGCCAGCACCGGCAATAGTTTTGCCAGCCACGGGCCCAGGGTAATTTTACGCACCTTGCCTCGGGTATCCGGCCGCGCAATAAGCGGTGGCGCCATCAGGAATTTGATCCGGTAATCGCCACTGAAGGTTTCCCGCAGCTGCTTCCTGAATTCCTCCCCACTGTAGAGGCGCGCCACTTCGTACTCGTCCTTGTACGCCATCGCCTTGAACAGGCTCTGCGCCGCAGCGCGTGTCAGGCTGCCATCACCGCCGGTGAGCTTTTGTTCCGCCCGCAGCAGCGCCTGCAGTGCGCGCACAAACTGCCTGGCATACCTTGCGCTCTGGTAGGCGGTGAGCTCCTTCGCCAGACGCGCGATGGTTTCCTCGGCGCCCTCCACCGAACCCGCATAAACGCCGGGTTCGACAATTTTTACCGGCTCTGCGGGAGACAGCAGCTGCTCTACCGCTCGCGGCTTGACCGCGAGCAGGCGGCCGGCGCGGAACGCGCGCAGATTGTTTTCCACCGCAACGCCATTCAGCTCCACCGCGCGCTCCAGTGCACTCTGGGACACCGGCAGCAAACCGCGCTGGCAGGCATACCCCAGTATCATCAGGTTGGCAGCAACAGAATCGCCAAACAGCGCCTCCGCATAGCGGTTGGCATCGAACGCGAAGTACTCCCCGGCCACGGATGCAATACTGCCGGCGGTGGCATCCGCCGGGAATGCCAGTTCGTTATTGCGCACGAACGCGGCCACCGGCACTTCCGCGGTATTTACCAGCGCGCGGATTTCACCGGTGGCAAACTTGTTGCGCTGCCCCGCCGCGGTAACCATGTCACAGCCCAGCAGCAGTTCGGCAGCGCCGTCGCGAATGCGGGCGGTGGTAATTTCTTCCGGCGCGTTGGCAACTTTCACATGGGCGACCACGGCACCGTTCTTCTGCGACAGACCGGTAAAGTACAGGGTGGTACTGCCCTTCTCTTCCAGGTGCGCGGCCATCCCCAGCAGCGCAGCGACGGTCAATACACCGCTGCCGCCGATACCGGCCACCAGAATATTCAGCGGTTGCGCCAGCTGCGGCAACGGCGCCGCCGGCAGGTCACTGCTGGCGCTGTCGATGGCGGCAGCCAGGGTGTTCAGTTCCGGCTTTTTCAGTTCGCCACCCTCGACGGTCACAAAGCTCGGACAGAAGCCGTCGGCACAGCGCATGTCCTTGTTACAGCTGGACTGGTTGACCTGGCGCTTGCGGCCAAATTCGGTCTCCAGCGGTTCTACCGCGATACAGCTGGACTGCACGCTGCAATCGCCACAGCCTTCGCAGACCCGGTGGTTGATCAGCAGGCGCTTGGCCGGATCTACCATCAGGCCCTTTTTACGGCGACGGCGCTTTTCCGCGGCACACACCTGCTCATAGATAATCGCAGTCACACCGGCAGTATCGCGCAGCTCGCGCTGGATTCCGTCAAGATCGTCACGGGAGTGGATCTCGAGACCCGCGGGTAATTCGCTGCGATTGTTGCGCCAGAAATCCGGGTTTTCGCTTACCAGACATACGCGGCCGACGCCTTCGGCCAGCAGCTGGCGCGACAGGGTCGGCACGGTAACCTCGCCGTCGGCAGGCTGGCCGCCGGTCATGGCGACCGCATCGTTCAGCAGAATCTTGTAGGTAATAT